>PLUT01000021.1 GCA_003162875.1 Granulicella sp. | reverse complement strand
CGAGTTTTCCGCAGCCTGTAAATCCGTGCCCTCAACGAAAGAGCGCTTTTTCAGCATGCTCTGGAAGCGAAATCTTTAGCGAATCCTTAGACCCTGGCTGGCAGAATCGAAGCATCCATAGATGGAAAGAAAATAATTGCAGCCGCGGCGGATTCATGGGTTACCATTCCGCCATCAGAAAAAATGCTTTTGTCAGGGAGGCAGTCCTCATGTCCAGGCCGATGCCGGCGCAGTGGTGTATCAGGCGGCTACGCCGCGGGTTTAGCGGCGGCACAAATGCGGGGATTCTTCCTGCCNNCTGGCCGGGGACCCCGTTCGCCGATGGCTCAGAATGACAGGTCAAGGCGTGTTGGCGGTCGCGATGGTTGTTCTGCTTGCGGGCACGCTGCCGGCGCAGCAGACCACCGGAGGCATCACCGGGGTGGTGGCAGACCCGCAGGGGGGCGTGATGGCAGGCGCGAGCGTGACCGCGGTGAGCGCCGAGACCGGCCTGAAGCGGACCCAGAACACCGGCGGCAACGGCTATTACGACCTGGTGAATCTGCCGGTGGGGCATTACACGCTGACGGTGACGCACGACGGCTTCGAGACGCAGATGCTGCCCGGGATTGCGGTGGAGTCCGGGCGCACGGCGACGGTGAACGTGACCATGGCGATCGGGTCGGTTTCCACGTCGGTGACGGTGACCACGGTGCCGCTGATGAACGCGGTGGACACGACCAACGGCTATGTGCTGGACAAGGCGCAGATTGAGGAGATCCCGCTGCCGACGGGAAGCTTTACCGGGGTGGCCACCCAGTCGCCGGGGGTGAATGCGGAGCTGCCCTCGGGCTCGGGCGCGAACGACGGGCTGGGCAACCTGCCGATCTGGGCGAACGGCCAGCGCGACACCAGCAACAGCTTCAGCCTGAACGGGGTGGACGGCAGCAGCCTGTTCAACGGCAAGAGCACCAGCGAGGTGGGCTCGGCGCGCGTGATCAACTCGACCGGCGTATCTTCGACCACGTCGAGCACGGGTGTGATTCCGTCGGCCGCTTCGGTGTATCTCTCGATCGGCAACGCCATTCCGACGCCGGCGCCGGAGATGCTGCAGGAGGTGCGGGTGAACGCCTCGATGTACGACGCGCAGCAGGGGGCGACGTCGGGCGCGCACATCGAAATGTCGACCACGTCAGGCACGAATGCGTTCCACGGATCGGCATACGTGCATCGCGGGACCAACTGGATCAACGCCGATCCGTTCTTCTACAAGAACGACACCATCATGCCTTCGTATCTGAAGAATCCGGAGCTGCACCGGTACATCGCGGGCGGGACGCTGGGCGGTCCAATCATCAAGGACAAGCTGTTCGGGTTTGTGTCGTACCAGCATCTGCATGTGTCGGACCAGTACCTGGGCAACTCGTTTTTGGATGTTCCCATCGGGTTGACGGACACCAACCGCAACGCAGCCGGGCTGGCTGCCGCGGTGAACAACAGCTTCCCCAACAACAGCATTCGCGGCGACAACCTGAAGGCGAGCGACATCGACCCGACCGCGCTCGAGTTGTTCCAGATTCCGGCGGTTGCCGGGGAGACCAGCAGCCCGTGGCTGGTTCCGAGCGACATGGGATCGGGTTCGCTGTCGCTGCAGCACAACTACAACGCCATCATCCCGGGCGTCGCGCGCTTCAAGGCCGATATGGCAGTCGCCAACCTGGACTGGAACGCAACGCAGAAGGACACGGTCGCGCTGAAGTACTTCTACCAGCACGATCCCACGCTCTCGCCGTATTCCTTTTCCAACGTGCCCGGCTTTACCGAGCACCTGGACTCCGGCTCGCAGGTGGCATCGATCAACAACACCTTTCTGATCAAGCCGAACCTGAGCACCACGGAAAACATAGGCATTCTGCGGGAGAAGACCTGGCTGGACAACGAGCAGCCCTGGGGGCCGAGCGCGATTCCCTATTGCTCCACCGGCCAGATCCACTGCACCAACCCGTCGACTTTCTCCATCAATACCTTCGGGTCCAATTACTTTCCCGGCGTGTCGATCTTCAATGTTCTGGGGAATGCCTATGCAGGGCTATTCCCCGGCAGCAACAGCGTCGTGAGCATCGGGCCGAACTCCGAAGGGCAGGCGCCGAATACAGGCGCGTTCCAGAACCGGCTGGAGCCGTCGGCGGACGCGGTGTGGACTCTGGGCAGGCACACCGTAAGCTTTGGCACCAGCTACAGCTACACGCAGTTGAACACCATCGACAAGCGCACCGGGAACGGCAGCATCGCCACCAGCGACCTGAGCGCGATGGTGCAGGGCTTTGTCACCACCGGCAGCTCCGCAACCGGGTTCTACGTCACCTCGTTCCTGCAGGGCAACGCCAGCCGCTATTACCGCGCCAACCAGCTGGGCAGCTACGTGCAGGACAAGTTCCAGGTGACGCCCACGCTAAGCCTGACGGCGGGGGTACGCTACGACTGGGATGGAGGGTTTACCGAGAAGTACGGCCACATCTTCAACTTCGATTTCAGCACGCCGTGCTCCACACCCACCGCCTACTGCTACAGCCCCACATCCGGCGAGTCGGCGGGAAACATTCCAACCACCAACGGGATCGTCATTGCGGGCAACAACGCCAATCCAACCGCGGGCGTCAGTCCCACGACGCTGACCGGCCGCCAGTGGGGCATTGCCCCGCGCGTCGGCGCCGCATGGCAGCCGGAGTACTTCCACAACAAGGTGGTGGTGCGCACCGGGTTCGGCATGTACTACGACCGCGGGGAGCTGTTCAGCTACTTTTCGCCCGGCTATGCCATCGGCACGGTTACCGGCGGGCCGTTCGGCGCCAATCAGTCGCTTCCGTTCGTGAACGACTCCTCCTGCACCATCGGCAGCCTCTACGAAGGCTTCATCCCGACCTGCGGCGGCGGCGGCTTTGCCGCGGGCTACCCGTTTACTCCGGTTCAGGCGCCAGACGCCTCTGATGGCGACCTGGGCAACCCGTATGGCACGAACAAACCCGCGGCGCCGGTAAATCCCAAATCGTCCGACCTGAGCAACTATCTTCCCAATCTCGCGGCGATCGCCGTTGGCGCGCAGCCGGTTTCCCTCGGCATCTACGACCGGCGGAACAAGCTGCCGTACACCTACAACTACACGCTGGATGTGCAGTGGCAGCCGCGCAACGACCTGGCCATCGATATCGGCTACGTGGGCAACCTGGGCCGCCACCAGGTGATTCCGGTGCCGTTCAACCAGCCGGGAATCGCGGGGCCGAACAACAACATCCATGGCGAGACCAGCTCCTACGGCTATAACTACCAGGGCGCGCAGTACAACGACTACGAGGGCGGCAACGTCGACCATCGCGTCCCGTACACCGGCTATGCGGCCGAGTCGATCGATTACAAGGCGGCGGGCATCGATACCTACAACGCGCTGAACGCCCGGGTGGACAAGCGCATGAGCCATGGGGTGCAGGTGGGCGTGTCGTACACCTACTCGCACGCGCTGGACGAGCAGAGCGGGCTGGGGCTGTTCTACAACGGCAACAACCCGCTGAACCTGCGCGACGGCTATGCGTCGTCGGACTTCGACCGGACCCACGTGATCAACTTCAACTACGTTTTCCGGGCGCCGGACCTGGTGAGCAACAAGCACAGCGTGGAAGGGTATTTAGCGGACGGCTGGTCGCTGGTGGGACTGACGGTGCTACAGAGCGGGCAGCCGTACAGCGTGATCGACTTCTCGGGCGCGATCGGCAGCATCTACTACAGCACGTCGGACGGCATTACCAACCCGATTGTGCCGCTGGCGCCGGGTTGCACTCCGAAAAACGCGCTGACCGGCCACTCCGGCGCGTTCGTTGGCGTGAACGCGAACTACGGGGCGCTGAAGGCTTCGTGCTTCACGCTGCCCGTGCTCACCGCGGGACCCGGCGGCAGCTTTGGCGGCGCCATCCCCGCAGCCGACTCTGCGAGCGGCACAGGAGGCATGTCCTACGAGACGGGATTCACATCTCGGCAGCGCAACATCTTCCGGCAGTCGTTCCAGAAGCGGGCGGATGCGTCGCTGGTTAAGATGACGAACTTCACCGAGCGGTATGCGCTGAAGTACACGTTCGACGTCTATAACCTGACCAATACCACCAGCTTCGACGTGCCGTTCAACGAGGTCTCGCAGAACGCGAGCTTCAACCCGTTCCCGACGGCCGGCACTCCGGTCCTGCCGGGCACGTGCGATGCGCAGGGCAACGGCACGGTGCCCGGCAGCTTCTATAGCTGCCCGTCCGGGCTGGGCGTCGTCACCCACACGATCGGGAGCCCGCGCCAGGTGCAGATGTCGCTGGCGCTGACGTTCTGAAGACAGTTGTCAGTTGTCAGTTCTCAGTTGTGAGTTGAAGGGCAAATACGGAGATTCTGACT
>PLUT01000116.1 GCA_003162875.1 Granulicella sp. | reverse complement strand
CATGGCCAAGGAGCCGGTGGTGCTCACCGACAAGGACGGCAACGACTCCATCGCCATCCGCACCATGCAGCACTTCACCCTCGGCTTCGACCACCGCATCGTCGACGGCGCCGACGCCGGCAAATTCATGTCCGACTTCAAAGCCCACCTGGAGAACTGGTCCGAAGACATCGGCTAGCGGCTGCGTTGTTCGTTCTAAGTTGTCCGTTCGGGCCAGGGGTGCGGGCACCCCCTCCCCCCGTACCTAAGGTCTCAAAGGCAATAAATTCGTTGGCTAACCCATTGTAAAGAGTTAGTGGCGGCCTCGGCAGCGAGGGCCGCCAGTGCTTCGCGGCTGAGACTCCCAAATGTCAGTGAAGCTCATCTGGATGGCAGTCTTCTTGAATACGTGGTCATCTAGGCATAGAAGAGGTGGATCGCGATTCCAAACTCCCTTGAAAATCGGTGAATCATTGGACGCGACACGGGGTCTGGAATCACTCGAACATCCAGTATGTCCCCTTTTGCCAGCACAATCATCCCAACATCTGAGTCTTTTTGTTGTGCTACGGATACTCCACCTTCAACAAGTATCCGCAGCACAAACTCTCGGGAAACCGTTCCGTCCACGCTCTGCATTGGCGAGTCTACCTAGGCAGCCACTTTCTCCCGCCGGATATATTCGATCCCCGTAAATGGCAGATGCGTCTTAACCTTCGCGGAAAGGTCGTGTATTGAAACCTGAGAAAAAGACTTCATATCGGAACATTGGTCGTAGAGCATCTCTTTCCAGATTTCGACAGGGGCAGGAATCAAGAACTTCTCAAGACTTCCATAGACCCTTAAGTGCTCGTGAATAGTGCAGCAAAATCCCGTCTCGAATGCGGACTTTACTCCATCGAGACTCGTACCCTCCGACGCATAGTCAATCTCTAGTCCCTGCGCAAACCATGAGTTTCCATCCTGAACGATGACCACCTTCAGGTTGCCGATTCCGACCAGATGATTGGTTCCATGCTTCACATGGAGGGCGGTAGCATTTGTCTTGACTTGATCTTTCATGGCGAAACCCTATCCAAACCGGCAAGTTTGGTTCTTCAAAGTAAAGTTCCCCTAGTATAGGGGTACTCCTTAAGGCAGTATAGCAATCAAAGATTGCTTACATCAAATGAATTTCTGTGTCAATAGGGCCACAAAAGTGCATCTATCGCTACATAAATCAATTATTTAGCTACAACTTAGGGGATATAAGATCGGATGCCCCTGTGGAAAAACATGAGCATATTCTCCTTTTCTTCGAGAAAATTAAATCTCCGTCTGGTATCGTGCTCCCATGCTCATTCCCCTCCTCATTCTCGCGATGGCTGGGCAGACTCCCACCAATCCTAGTGATCGTGGAAAGGCCCTATTCAGCGATTGTCAGGCTCAAGTCAGGCTCTCCGATGCTAACAACATTGGAGAGCCTCCTGAATATCAGGATGCCGCATCCTGCGCCGGGTATATCGACGGCTACACCGATGGAGTGCCTGTCAATAGATATTTCTGTGTTGAGGGAGCCAGTCTAGGAACCCTCGCAAGAGTCTACGTGGCCTATATGGAGAAACATCCTAAACTGCTCGACGAATACAAGAGCGAGGGACTGTTTGATGCTCTGGTAGACGCCTATCCATGCCCCGTCAAGAAGAACTGAAGGTGGGTTAGCGAAGGTATTTATTGCCGCCTCAAAATGCCTCTTCTAAACAAGTTAAGTCCGGACCTGGGTATCCTCTCAGTCCGGGCTTGTTCTTGCGCGTCCCCATTTATCGCGCGGGTTCACCGCGACTGCGCCCCGGATGTACCCTAATACTCGGCGATGTCCGCGAATCCACAACCCGGCCCCGGCGATCCCACCGGCGAGCCTGCCGTCACCATCTCGGCCGGGCTGCGGCTGCGGGTCGCCTTTCTGCTGGCCATCCTCGCCGACGCGCTGCAGCTCGCGGTGATCCCGCTGTTTGTCGAAGGCGCCGAGTCGCCCGCGACCGACATTGTCGACGTGGCGATGGCCGCCGCCATGTTCTTCCTGCTCGGCTGGCACTGGGAGTTCCTGCCGTCCTTCGCCGCCAAGCTTATTCCCGGCGTGGACCTGGTCCCGCTTTGGACCCTCGCCGTCGCCAACGTCTACCGCAAAGCCAAACGCGCCGTGGCCGTCACCGGCCCGGGCAGCGAACCACGCTGAACGGCTTGCGCGGAAAGTGGCGAGAGCTTGTCCCAGGGGCAAAAGCCCGCATTGATTCTGCGCCCGTGATGCCGGGGAGACCCAAGGCTGAAGCCTTGGGCTACCAGTCCCGGCCTATCTCAGAAACGAGTTTTTCCGCAGGCTGTAAACCCGTGACCTTAAGCAAAACGGGTTTTTCCCGCGGACTCTCTGAAGCCCAACGCTCGTCCGAAGGCCGCGGCGAGGAGTTTCCGCATCCTCTTAATTGGGCCACGCATAGCGCGAGGCGCGGAACGACCTGCGGCTTACAGCATTGCCTTGGCGTGCAGCACCAGCTCGACGGCTTCTTCGGCGGTCTTGCCGACGGCGCTCAGGTGGCCCATCTTGCGGCCTTTGCGCGGGCGCAGCTTCTCGTACAGGTGCAGGCGCACGCCCGGCACGCCGAGTGCGCGGTCGAAGTGCGGCACTCGCGCGACCGGCTTCTGTCCCGGGCCTGCGGGCGAGAGCCACAGGTCGCCCAGCAGGTTGGCGATGGCGCAGGGCGTAACCACATCCGTCGAGCCCAGCGGCAGGTTGCACACCGCGCGCACCAACTGCTCAAACTGGCTGGTGACGCAGGCGCGCTCGCTGGAGT
>PLUT01000049.1 GCA_003162875.1 Granulicella sp. | reverse complement strand
CGCAGCCAGTCTAATCCCGAAGACCACCGACAGACTCGGAATGACCGTCCCATGAAGCCGTCGGGAATTGACAGTGGCTACCCGCTAGGCTCAGCTGGCACTCACAATCCGCGCTGCTCGGCCATAAGAGCCAAGGTTGAAGACATTCGCATAGCCCAAGCCTGCCAGTTTTGTCTTGGCCACGCCGCTGCGCATCCCGCTCTGGCAATGCAGTAGCAACACTTGATTCTTATCCTTCACGCAGCGTGGCAGAGCAACTTCGATTTCCTCCAGCGGAAGGTTGATCGCGTTCGGTAGATGGCCGGCGCTGAACTCGGGGGAGCAGCGTACGTCAATCACTAGTGCCCCGTCTTTCAAATACGCCACTGCGCGCTTAGTCGAGATCTGGCTGGAGCGTTTCCAGATGGAATAGATGGTCACAACGATTACCAGGGCAATTACAGATGCTGTCATACTCATAGTTTCAACTTTCCTTAGGCACGCCTCGATTTTGCTTCGCGACAGTTGTCTAAGACCGGAATATGCAGAGGCCTATTGCCCATGCTCATTCCATTCTGCGCCAAGATGTCAAGGCGAAGTCTGACGAACGTTGAATCGCAGTCACAAAGAGATGCTCCTTGGAAAACTTCCTAAGCTGAGCGAGGCCCAAGCCGACGAGGTGCGAACCGCTTCTCAGGATAGGCGCCAGTGCATTGCTGCGTATGCCCGCCAGGGCCGCCACCGCTCGGCGACATGGATTGCATGTACTGGAGACGCTATCGGCATCAGCTCAGCAAGCCTTCGTCTGAGCCCAGGTTCTTTCGCGGGAAACGCGTCGGGTTCTCCAAATGCCCGCATAGCGATGTAGTGTGCCGTGCTCTCATCTATGCCATGGACGGCTGCCAATTGAGAGACGGTCCGCTCCAGTGTCCGCAGAGTTGAAAACGTAAGATGCTTCCGCATGGTGGAGCAGGCGAGCTTGCGCAGAACACGGGCGGAGGAATCGCTGATCCCTGCCTTAGACAAATCGGCATGGACCAGGATTTCCGGCCTGGGAAACAGGTATTTCAAGCCGCGAACCGGAGTATTGACCGGGGTTCCAAACACCTGGACGAGGCGAGTTACGACTCTTTTCGAACCGGGCATTGTCAACTTTTGCCCGAGGACAGCAAGGACTGCCGCTTCAAACCCATCCCACACTCCGGGCACCCGGAGCACTGGACGTCGTCTCACGAGTTGCCGCAGCTTGGGGTCGCGCGATAAATGACTGGCGATTTGAATGGGGTCGGCACCGAGGTCGAAGATGCGACGTATGCGTTCCACCGTCTGTCCGAGCCCCTCGTAGCTGCCTGCTTCGAGGAGGGCCAGCAGCCGAGACCCGGTGTAAGCGCCGGAGCAAAAATAGATCGTATGACGCCGCGTAAGCGGCGTGCTACGGCGGAGTAAAAGTAGACCACCGCCGGATTCAGGTTTCGTGAGCTGTTGCAGAACAGCAGAGTTCATGGAACACCGGAGGGATGTTCAAGGTGGAGCTCTACGGGCGTGTGCGGCGGCATGGGGGCGGGCGGCCACCTTTGGCCGCCCCCTCTATATCCGTCGGCAACGCATGCCTTATCGCGTCCGCCCAAACGCGATTGTGAATTGATCATGCTTACAGAAGCAGCGTGGCCGCGTACTACTTCGAATCATGCCAAGTACCGTGAGATAACAAGCGCAGCGTGTCGCCCCCATGCCTAACGGGACTGATTACAGAGTCATGAAGAAGAAGCATGCCCATTCAGCTCCTTGTCGATGACCAGCATCTCGATTTTAGCTATTGAGTGACAGCCTGAGTGACGCTCCTGGCAACTGTCATGATCTGCTCACCGATCGCTTTACGCATGTCATCCGGCATCAGGTTCTTTTCATCGAGGGTCTCCCACGCGGCAACGGTGCGTTCGGTCATCTCCGTCACCATCGGCCACAGTGGGCTGGCGGGCAAGCGCGCAGTATCCGCAAAGCGGCGCACCTGATCTCTCGTGATTTCAGTCAGACTGCGGCTTCCGCCGAAACTCAAGGCGAGGGTATCGTTCGGGATATAAGGAAGCGTGGCGACAAAATCATAGGCCGGCGAGAGGACGGGCGTGCGCCAGTCCGGATAGAGCAGCGACCAGTTCTTGAGGTGCATATCGGCGTTGCCGATCAGCACGGAAAACACGAGGCGCCGTAAAAAGTCATAGGTGCCGGCTTCCCCGGTTTCCGCCCACAGCACGGCCGCAATATTCGCGTAGCTGCGCTCGCGGTATTTGTCGTCGGGAAAGAGCCCAAACACTTGCGCGAAGTCCTCCATGTGCACGGATTCGCCGCCGGAGCGCCGGTCGAAGCGCTGCACCGCGAGAGCGTGGCCCTTCATCGCGCCGGCGTCCTGCGGCAGGCCGCTTATAGAGCCAACGTCGATAAGGCGGTTCGCCGGAACCTCGATGCGCACGGCCCGGGCGAGGGCCAGCATGGCATATTCGTTTTCGGGAACAGCGGGAAACCGGGCCGAAGGCAGCTTGACGATCCACGATCCACCCATGCCTCCGGCCGGAATGGTCAGGCCCCCGGATGCTTCGATCACGGCCGAGAATTTGAGCTGGACGCCGGCCAGCGAGAATCTCAGAGCGGTATCGCCGGCGCGTTGTTCCTCATGCTGATCTTCGCCCTCATGAGAGGCGGCGTTTCCTTCCATTGGCTCGACCACGAGCGCGCCGG
>PLUT01000350.1 GCA_003162875.1 Granulicella sp. | reverse complement strand
CGGTCCGTGAAAGCGTTTGCGAGAGGGGCCGCCGGATAAAGCTTGTTATGGAACTGGTTCCAGTTTCACCTTATGGCGTATCTCACCTTATGCGTCAACCCACAATTTATGTGGGTTTACGCATAAGGCTGAAGTTGCCCGCTCTATCTTTCAATAACTTACCGGATAGCGTACCCCATAAGGCTGAAGTTCCACCGGATATTTACGCATAAGGCTGAAGTTCCACCAAAGTGCCGGATATCACCGAGAGAATTGTCCCGTAAATGATTGAAAGTAAAATTGATATGACTTCTATCGGTCGGACCCTCAATGGTCTAGAATGATGTGCTTTGCAACCCTTTTTGTCGTCGAAGCCTACCGGCTCGACAGCCATCAGCCAGAAGCTTTGGTCCAGTAACTGTAAGCTGGGTCGGGCCTGCAAACACCGTGTAGCCACAATGAATAGGAGCCTCAGCAGGTGGAGCTTCAAGTCAGTTTGACACGGAAAGAGCAGGCTAAACAGGCTACTCTTTACCTGACTGATTCAAAAGCAGATCGCTATTTTGGCGAGGCGCAGGTTGGGAAACAGCGCACCCTAGCGCAAACCTCAGCCCTCAAATCAGGCGCGCCCCTCGGTGTCACGACCAAACTTCAAAACCTGTGTGGCAGAAGAGCGGACTTACGCTAGTAGGGTGTTCCGCCTGCATAGTCGCTGGCCATGGTGGCATTCAGAAGCTGGACGCTGGCTGGATCCGCGATATACACGCCAAGCTCACGGTTTTCCGTCATGGAAGCGTTCGAGTAGTTGATTGATCCCATGTAGACATTCTGGGTGCTTAGACCATAGTCGGCGACCACGGCCTTGGCGTGGATGTAGAAGCCGTTGGGGTTGTTATAGGTGCTGAGCTTGCATCCTGCCGTCTTCAGGGCGCTGAAGTTGGAAACGTAAGAGCTGCTGTACTCCATGGCGATGTGCACGGTGACTCCGCGCGTGCAGGCGGCTACAAGCGCGCTGACGATGTTGCTGGCCCCCATCTCTTCGTTTTCAACCTGCAGCGTCTTGGTGGCGCCGTTGATGATTGCGAGCATATCGGCCTGCGCAGTTGTGGGGCTCCAGATGAGGTCATCGCCGGCACCCGGCTGATAGCTAAAGTCGCTCGCCCCGGCAACTCCGGAACTGGGGGTTCCGGCGGCGTAGTCGGCGTTGAAGCTGGCCTGGATGGCAGCGATGTCGACAGGATCGTTTTCCAGCAGCGCAAAGTCACGCGTGGTGGAGTAGTACTGAGATTGCAGGTTGAGCGACATGATGGCAACCTGCGTGCCGTCGAGGATGATGCTCTTCTGGTGCGACGCCTGGAAGGCCCTGTTGGCCCATACAGCACTACAGTTGGTAGCGGTGTTCAACAGGTTGTACGCCGAGGTGTTGCCGCTTTTTTCCAAATTCTGGTCGAGGATGACACGGACCTTCACCCCACGGCCGCAGGCTGCGACGAGATCGTTGGAGAAGGTGGTGTCCTCCAGCGCGTACATCGTCATGTCGATGGTGTGCTGCGCACTGTTGACGAGCGCGTAGAGCGGCGTCACGAGGTTGTCGGACTCCGGGAAGGCATATAGCGTATACGTCAACTGCGGTGTCGCGTTGGAGGTAATAGGCAGCGCCCAACTCGCGGGCGCGCTGGAGAGCGTGGAGGTAAACGGTGGTTGTGTGGGGACCAGAGCGTAGAGCTGGGGGACATTGACTGTCGGCTGCTTGAGGATATTGAGGATGGCTCCAACTGTATCGGTCGGGGCCGCGCTGCCGGAGATTGTGGCAAAACCGAAGAGCTGGCCGCAGGTGCTGGGGTCTCCGGCTATGCCGCCGGCAGAGTTCACACAACTCGCGACGATGTCGGCGAGCGTCTGGAGGGCGCTGCTCGAAGCGGAGAAGAAGGTTGGCAAGGTCTGGCCCGGAACCGTACCACTGGATGCGTTGGCATATTCATTCGCGGTAAGCAACGCAGTTTGCAACTGGGGGACGTCGCCGCTGCCCGAGCCGACGCTTGAGTACGAGTTCATGTAGTTCGAGAGCGCGGCGACTGCGCCAACCGTTGTCAGTTCGTTCATCACGATGTAGGTGGATGAGGACAGGTCGCCGCATGGCCCGAGAACGGCCATCAGCGACAGGGCGGCGTTGCTGGTCCCGCTGGTCAAGCCCGGATTCCCGCCCGTGGCGACAAGATAGACCTCTGTGGTCGCGGTCGGACAGGTATAGTCCCCGGTGATGGTGAAGGACCCAGCGGGCAGACCGTTATTGGAGTTGCCTGCGTTGGCGTTGCTGTTGCCCAATCCGCTGCCGTCGCTGGTGGTCAAAGTTGCGGAGATCAAGCGTGCCGCCGCCAAACCGTCGCCTGTCGTTCCAACCGAATACAGTTGGATCAAACTGCCGCTCACGGGATTCTGGCCGCCGAAAACGGCGCCGGTGACACCGGGCTCCAGGAGTGGCGCGGCAAACTCCGCCCTCTGGCAGCCAGTCAAAGCGACCGGCGCCAGCATAAGCGCAAGAGCGGACGTAATCCGGACCGCGTTGAGTGTGGAAAAGGCGCGACAAACCACTTTTACACAAGGTAACGAACGGGCGACGCCGAGGGGGTCGAGGGGGTACGTTTTGGGAGCCATCTTGAATAAGGATATGGCAACGGAAGAGAAACTGCTAAATTCTTTGGGCCAATAAAGAAGCGGTCACCGTCCCGCATCGATCGTTGGAGACCGCCCGCAGCGCCAATGACAGTTTGCGGGCACCGTGCAGGGCACTGCGCAGCTCTAAAATCATTTTTCTCGATTCTTGATCATAAACACAGCTCTCTTCAGGTATGATTTCTGCAAATCAACCACGGCTCCTATTGGGCACCCATATCCTTGTGGCACTCCAGTCGAGCCACCACCCCTGGAGGGTTCCTATGCTACATTGTGTTTCGTCTCTGGTGCAACGAACTGCGCTGCTTTGTGCGACGGCCGTGCCGTTAGCTTTGTTGAGCGGCTGCTCCATGACGTCGACCGCAACGCCGGACAACTCCCTCGATTCATCCGCGGGAATTTCCGGCATCGTGCATGGTGGACGCCAGCCGATCGTCGATGCCACGGTAACCCTGTGGGCGGCAGGAAATGCCGGCTATGGCAGCGCCGCCACCGCGCTGGGAACCACAACAACGGATTCGAACGGCAACTTCTCCTTCCACACCGGCACTGGCGCCACCTATAGCTGCCCAAGCGTCAGTTCCAGCACCGAAAGCCAATACATCTACATCACGAGTTCGGGAGGTCAGCCAACTCCCAGTGTGACCAACACCTCCGCTGCGCTGATGCTCGCGCTGGGCAACTGCTCGACTGTGCTTGCGGCAAATCCCTCGGTCGTCGTCAACGAAGTCACGACCGTCGCCAGCATGTTTGCGCTGCAGCAGTTCTTCTCGCCCAGCGGAAGCGGTATGGGCAACTTCGGGACCAGTGCGACGAACACTACCGGACTCGCAAATGCGTTTGCCACGGTCAACAATCTGATCGCTGCTTCTTCCGGCACGGCGAACCTAAGCAGCACCGCAACCGGAACCGTCGCCGGTTATGCCACGAATCCTGTCGTTACCATCACGCCGGAGTACATGAAGATCAATACAATGGCAAACGCGCTCGCCGCTTGCGTGAACACGAACGGTGGGGCACCCTGCCCGACTCTCTTCAGCGACGTCAACTCGACCGCCGCGCTTGACACGCTGCAGGCCGCCTATTATCTGGCAAAGAACCCGACGAGCACAGTAAGCGGCACGAGCAACATTACGGCCATCTTCAACCTCGCGGTTGCTAACTCGCCCTTCCAGACCAGCCTCTCGGTCGCGCCCACGGACTGGACCGTCGGCGTTACCTATGGCAGCGAAAGCAGCCAGACGGTCGCGGCAACAGCCGTCTATCTGCTCACCGAGCCCGAGTATGTTGCCATCGACTCCAACGACAACCTCTGGTTCGCGAGCTTCAAGACTACCTCCTTGACCACTGCCGGCAATAGCGTCACTGAACTCAGCGCACTCGGGGTACCACTCAATCAGGTGATGACCGCCGTGGGCAACATTGCCGGCCCCAGAAATCTGGTAATCGACCCGAGTAACAACGTCTGGGTCGGCAGCTATGGCACTACAGCCAACAGCTTTGGAAAGCAGCTTACTGAGTACACCGCATCTGGTGGTCTGACGAATATCTTCACCATCGGGTCAGGCGAGGACGGCCTTGCCAGCGACACCGCGGGCAACATCTTTATCGCGACAAGTTCCGGAACAGGAGGCTCTGCCGATCTCGAGTATCTCCCCGCAGGGTCTTCCAACGGCACCAGCTCGACGCAGCTCGCCACCGCGATCTCGGCTGGCACGTACTCCTCGCTTGCTATCGACAGCTACCACGATCTGTGGCTCTCGAATAACGCGAGCACGGCGACAACGCAGTTCATCTGCTCGTTGACCGGCACGCCCAGCTGCTCCGGGACCACTACCGCCGCTGGCGGCCAGACTGGCTCTCAGTCGGTCTCAATTGACCACAGCAACAACATCTGGGTTGGTAACTACAGCACAACTGCCGGAAACGTTTCCGTCATCGCGGCCACCAACAACTCCACTATTACTTCGACGGTCGGCCCGTACAGCGGCGGCGGCATGTTGAACCCGACGCGCAGCATCACTGACGGCCTTGGCAATTACTGGGTCACCAACTACGCGAGCAATGCAGGCTCAGTCTCTGAGCTAACCTCAGCTGGCGTGCCGATCAGCCCATCGGCCACGACAACGCCTGCCTTCGTGGGCGGCTTCGCCCATACTTACGCAGGGGTTGAAGGCATCGCCATCGACGCTTCCGGCAATGTTTGGATCGGCAATGGCGGAAGCAACGCTGCTGCGTCGGCCACCAACTACGGCTTCTTCACCGAAATCGTTGGTGCTGCGGCTCCGGTAACCAACCCGCTCGCCAAGAATCTGCCGGTCACCGCTGGCGGCGCCAATACGCTCGGCACGCGCCCCTAACCCTCATCTTGAAAGGATTGAGCGATGAATAAGATAGTCGGTATTTCGCAGGGTAGGACGGTTCGCTGGGCGCTGCTGGCGATGGCGGTGCTTGCAGTTCCCATGGTGGCGCACGCGCAGACGGGTTGCACGGATTCGCCGGAGAACCCGACGGCGGTGCTGGCAATTGTCGGCTGCGCCGGGGCGTTTTTCTCCACAGCACGGGCACGTCTTAAGGCTCGTCGCAAATAGCTCCCGGAAGTGAGCGCGCGGCTTGGTCGATTTGTTCCGGCGAGATTAGTGTCTCGCGATGGGCAGATCGACCGAACCCATGCGGCCGGTGGTGGAGTCGCGGACAATGAAGCGCAGGGTCGTGGACTTGGGCGCGGGCGAGACCGTGAACTGGAAGTCGGCTGTTCTGGCAGCGTCGCGTAGATCGACGCCGGGCTTCGCGCTGGCGATCATGCCCTGCAAAGTATGGCTGAGCATCTTGTTTTTCGCGTCGAGCGACGCGGCCATGACGTAGACCCAGGCGGTCGCGCTGCCGTCGGGCTGCGGCTCCCACGTAAGGTCGGCAGCGCCGGTGCGGACAATGTAGGTGGAGGGCGGCGCGTTGGGCGAGGTGTCCGGCTCGACCGTGACGCGAAGGCCGTTGAGCGCTATGGTGCTTTCCGCGGCGGTGGTCAGGTCGTAGGCGGCGGTGCCGGCGGACCTACCCTGCCGGGTCGCACCCGCGTAGTAGCCGCTACGGGTGGTTGCGGTGAGGCCCGCGCGCAGGCAGACGACACTGATCTTTCGGTACTGGGCCGCAGCCTCACTGGTGGAGCTTGGCGTGTAGGCGATGGTATAGAAGTTGGCGCCGAGGTCGACGGACGAGGCGATCTGCTGGGCAATGTCATTCTTGCCGCGGATGACGCGTCCGCCGGTGACTGGGCCGAGACGGTCGAAGTCATCGCTGGCGTTGAAGGGATCGGAAGCGCCGGAGAGCGCGTCGCCTGCGGCCTGGGCAAACGCCTGCTGATCGATGTCGGTGATCTCGGTCACGCTGGCAGCGGAGCTGGAAGGATCGATGGCGTAGAGCGTGAGGCGGGCATCGAGCAAAGCGTCGGTGACGTGCTGTAGTGTGTCCTTCACCTCCCGGGCGTCTCTGCTGTCGATGGAGGTGGGGTCGATGGTCGGGAAGCCGCCGCCGACCCAGATCAGGCTCTTGCGGCCGGGGATGCGGGCGTAGCTCTGCGCGATATCTTCGAGCGCACGCAGGCTCTGGTCCAGGCGCTCAATCGGGCCGTAGTCGGCGTTGCCGTTCACTTCGAGCTTCCAGGCATACTCGGTGGGAGCAGCGGCCAGCGCGCGAAGCAGGGCGTCGCGGTCGCGCGTGAAGGCCTGCAGCAGCTTGAAGCGGTTGTCATACACGCTCAGCAACGTGGTAGGTTGGAGCAAAAGCGCAGGCTGGCCGGCGAGATAATCGTGCAAAGAGCGCCGGGCAAACGAGCTGTCGGCGAAGTGGGTATTCAGCTGATCGAGCACCAAAATGTCGACTGGCGAGTGCCCGAAGCTGGCAGGCCGCGCCGGATCGAAGACCGCGGATGCGCCCGCCGCGGCTGAGGCGGGAGGCAGTTGATGTGCCGACGGAGCCTCAAGCGAGCGAATACGCTGCTGCTTGCCGTCTTCAAAGATCTGGAAGTCTTTCTCCGTGAGGTCATCTACAGGTTTGCCGGCCTTGTCGGTGACGACCACGTCAAGCACCACCAGACGCGCGTTGACGGTAAATGTGGGGCGCGATGGGGGCGGGGCGGACTCTGCTCCCGGCTCGGGGGTCGTCGTCTGTGCCTGGAGAGCCGGCATTCCTGTTGCCGACGCTGCAATCAGGAGCGCGGCAGCCCAAGCCACGAAGGAGCGACGAAACCTGTGTCGAATGGCGATCAACTGCTGCACGGGCACTCTCGTTCCAAGGCGATTATGGTTCGCGCAACCATCTTGGTTTCTTGGGCAGGGAATTGGAATCCGCCAAGCAAATCTTCCTTTGGGCTGAACAACACACCAAAACCGCGTACCATCACGTTCGTACACCATTCTAACGTCGGCAGGGTGCAAATGAACGGAATCATCATTGAGCGGGTCACATGGCCCAGAAGATGGATGCGGTTTGCGCTGGCGTCTGTGCTCCTGTTGTGCGTAGTGACTCCGCGGAGCTGGGCCTGGGGACGCGAGGGGCACCGGCTGACGGCGCTGGTAGCCGAACAGTA
This sequence comes from Granulicella sp., assembly GCA_003162875.1. Classification (GTDB taxonomy): domain Bacteria; phylum Acidobacteriota; class Terriglobia; order Terriglobales; family Acidobacteriaceae; genus Edaphobacter. The sequence goes on along the minus strand of PLUT01000350.1, from coordinate 14,205 downwards.
CCTGACGCCCGAGGCGAAGGCGCAGATTGAGGTACTGCTGCGCGCCGATTCCCGCAGCCACGACGAAGTAACGCGAGCCGGGATTGCCGGCATGGTCCTGGTAGTGAATGCGTCCCACCGAGATGCGGGTCGGCTCAGCCTCGAGNNATGACACGTATCGCATGGAACATCCGGAGACGGAAGGATGGCACTATGTCGACATTCCCAGTGCGGCCGCGACATTCGACCGCATCCGCGATTGCCCAGTCTCAAAGACGGACCCCAAGTCGCCATGGCGCGACTGCGTGACCGACCGCATTCTCTACTTCGAAGGCAGGCTGGGCGATACATCGCTGAGCCTGGAGCAGCGGGCGATCGCGCTGAAGTTCGTGGTGCACCTGATCGGCGACATCCATCAGCCCTTTCATGCGCTGGGCGACGATCGCGGAGGCAACGGCATCGCCGTAGCCTTTCTGGGCTCCAGCATATGCGATGCCAACAATTGCAATTTGCATGGAGTCTGGGACGATTCGATCATCGAGCAGCAGAGGCTGAGTGAGCAGAAGTATACCGATAAGCTGCTCCAGGAGATCAAGGACAACCATTGGGAGCGGATGGACGGCGGCGAACCGACGACGTGGGCCAACATCTCCCACCACTATGCGATAGACGCGCTGGTTCCTAATGGCGCACTGCTGACCCACGAGTACGTCGCGGAAGAGTCGAAGATTGTGGATGCGCAACTGGCCTTGGCGGGGCTGCGCATGGCGCGGGTGTTGAACCGGATACTTGGTGCGCCAGACGTGCCGGCGACGCAACCTGGGCGCACTTCACTGCCCACGCCGAACTCGCCCGCTGTCGCTCCTCAGCCATAGCCGGAGAATCTCCAGCAAGTAACAAAGGGCGGCCAAATTGACCGCCCTTCGCTTTCGATGCTGCCGCGACTAGAAGTGCAGCCGGCCTGCGAACTGGAGCTGGCGCGGGCTGAAGGTGTAGTTACTGTTGGAGTTGGTGTAGGTGCCAAAGTTGGCATACGGGGTCAGCGTAGGCACTCCGGCGGCCGACGCCGTTAGCGTATAGGCTTCGGTGGTCAACCCGGTGATGTTCTGGTGGTTCATCACGTTGAAGAGCTCTGCGAAGACCTCAAACCGCAAGCGACCGAGAAGCCCAGCGTGGCTCCCGAAGTAGAAGTTCTTGCCAACGCGGACGTCGACGACCGCGCTCTTCGGGTAGTGGAAGGAGTCGCGCTCGATGAAGGGGAGGCGGCTCGCACTGGATCCGTCGCCATTGACGCCAGTTCCCGAAAGGGGCTCGGAGCAGGTCGTGGCGGGCGCAACCGGTGTGCAGCCGGAGAACTCCTGTGGGGTGACCGTGACCGACTTGAATCCGCTAGCGCTGACGGACGGCGTATAAGGGAGGCCGGACTGGATTTGCACCAGGGGTGCGATGCGCCAGCCGCCCAGCAGATAGTCCATGTACCCATGGAAGTGGGTCTGCGGCTGGTAGGTCAGGGCGGCAACGTAACGCAGGCGGACGTCGGTTGCGCTGTTGCCGTACTCCGCATGGATGTTGGTTGGATCGAGGATGTTGTAGCTGGCGACGCCGGTGGACTCATAAGGATTCTCGTCCAGGGAGTGCGACCAAGTGATGTTGGTCAGCAGCGAGAAGCCGTTGTTGTAGCGACGGTCCAACTGGAAGGCCAGGGCGTTGTAGTTGGAGTTGACGCTGCTCTTGACGTCGAGTATCTCGTAGTAATTTGGATTCGGCCGTGTGCCGAGCAGGAAGACCTTCGCCGCGTAAGAACCTCCAGCAACCAGGGGCTCTTGGGCTCCGCCATGCGGGAACACGGTGTAGCCGCCGGTGTTTGGGGCGAGCGGGTATGCGGCGAGGCTGGTCGGCGCCTCCGCGCTCGTACTCACGGGATAGCTGGTGATTGTGCTTCCCCCGGTAGCCGCCGCAGCGACGGCCCACGGAATAATGGCGGTCGAGCCAGCAGCATAGTTGGTGTCGATCGAAGTCGGAAGATCGTGGCCGAAGGACCCCATGTACGTGATGCCCAACGTAGTATTGTGCCCTAGATCCTGCTCGAGAGCCATGTCCACCTCGTCCACCTGCGGATTGCGCATGTTGGAGTCAAGGAACGCGACGCTTGGCGCGCCGGCGCAGGGGCCGGCAATAAGGTTGGGATACGTGAGAGCAACACCACCGCACGTTGTCGAAGCGTATATGGGGGAGTAATTGATCTGGGACATGGGATTGCCCGCCGCGTTGGTGGCCCCCGACTCCTCATAGGTCTGAAGGATGTTTGAGTTGATGATGCGGCCGTAGTAGAGCCCGAAGCCGCCACGCAGAATGGTCTTACCATCGCCGTAGATATTCCAGGCGTACCCGACGCGCGGGGCGATATTGTCCCGATCGTCGGGGTGCTCGTAGGTCTGTGGAATGGCCGGATTGGGCGCTATCGGTGGAGGCACATACTCGTACTCATAGCGCGCGCCAAGAGTGATCGTGAGATTCGGTGTAATCCGCCAATCGTCGGTGGCATAGCCTGCGTATTCACGGGTGGCGATTTCCCCGACTGCGCTGCCCAGGGCCTGCGAAGCGTCGTACCAGAGCTGGTTGTAGCACACGCCGGCGCCGCTACAGCTGGCGGCGGTGCCGCTGGCGTTGATGGGGCCGCCGATGCCCGTGGTCAAGTTCAGGTAGTCGGCAATGAAGTTATAGCTCCAGTCATAGCTGTAGCTGCCATTGCCGTTGTACAGATTCTTGTCGTAGTCGGAGACCTTGTTGTACTCGAGGCCGAACTTGGCGGCATGTTTGCCGTAGATCCAGCTGAACCCATCGAGCAGTTGCAGGCGGCGCTCGTCGGGATCGGCGAAACGGGGCAGGTCGGGGTTGGCTCCGGCGTAGAAGCCGCCAGAGAACTCATAGCCGATCTGCGTGCCGGGGGCGCGGCCGAAGCTGTTGTGGGACAAGGGAAGCTCGTTTGGCACGGGACCGTTCTGATAGTCGAATTCAAAGTCGCGGCCGTACTGCACGATCGCCTCGTTGACCATTGAGTTGCCGAACTGCGTGCTGAGGCGGGCAATTCCAAAGTCTTCCTTGACGTTGTCATCGCCCCAGCCGGAGGCGCCCTGGTTTTCTGACGCCTGCGAATACAGGCCGCTGGGCGAGGAGTAGCGCATGCGGTTATACATCAGCGACAGCCGGTTGCGGTCGTTGATCTGGTAGTCCAGCTTGGGCAAATTGATGACCTGACTCTGGGTGCGGGGAACATAGCCGATAAGGGACTGGAGGATGCCGAGTCCCTGAGTGTAGTAGGCCGCGCCAGCCTGAAAGGAGACGCCGTATAGCGCGGCAATCAGACAGGAGTTGTAGTCGCCTTCGGTGGACAGGCTGAGAGTGGAGGCGGTGAAGGCGGTGGTGGAGCAGGTTTCGCCGTTGGGCAGCGTGGAATTCGCCGGAGCGAACATATCGTTGGGGTCGGATGGCCGGGAGATGCCGGGAAAGTTTCGCTGCTCCTGATCGTAGGCATAGAAGAAAAAGAGCTTGTCATGAATAATCGGGCCGCCGAAGCCGAAGCCCCATTGCTTGCGCCAGTCGGTTGGTTTGGTGGGAACGCTGGTGTAATCTCCTGCCGAGTTCGCTATCGAGAGCAGGGTATAAGGGTTACTGGCGCCGCCCAGGTCGACATCGCGGTCGTAAAAGAAAAGCTCGCCATGATATTCGTTGGTACCGCTCTTGGTCACGGTGTTGATAACGCCGCCCGCGGCGCGGCCGTATTGCGCGGAGTAGTTCGAGGTGTTGACCTGAAACTCCTGAACGGCGACGGGAGAGATCGTATAGGCGGTGCGCGTGCGGCCGCGGGCCTCGGAGTAGTAGGCCTGGTTGTCGTCGGCGCCGTCCACGGTATTGTTGTTGAGCAGGTAGCTGATGCCGCGGAAGCTGAGCAGACCGTAGCCGCTGAGGTTGGAGACGACGCCGGGCGTGAGGCGGGTGAAATCGGACCAGCGGCGGCCATTCATGGGCAGGTTGTCGATCGCGCTCTGGTCGATGGTTGTGGAGATGGCGTCGTCCTGAGTGTGCATCAGCGGCTCCGTGTCGGTGACCTCGACCCGGCTGTTGACCGAGCCGACCTTCAGGCTGGGCGAAACCGTGGAAAGACTGCCGACAGTGACGGTGATCGAGTTCTCTTGATAGACCCCGAAGCCGTCAGCGGTAAAGCTCGCGCTGTAGCTGCCTGGGTCGAGCTCGGTCACGCGGTACTCCCCGGAAGCGTTGCTCTTGACCGTGCGCGCCGCCCCGGTGTCGACCTGCGTCACCGTTACGGTTACGCCAGGCAGAAGCGCGCCCCCGGGGTCGGAGACAACGCCGCCGATAGCACCCGTGGTTGCGGACTGCGCAAAGGCCGTGCTTCGCGACGACGGGGCCAGCATGAAGAGCGCGAGAAGTGCGGCGCACAGAGTGAACTGGGCGATGGAGACGAGCTTGACAGACTTGCGGAAGATGGGAAGCATCCGGTGAATCTCCTGATCTGGGGCCGTGCCCGGACAATTGCCAGGCGGTGCATGAGGAATTTGCGGCGGACCGGACGTTTGCTCCGGCCACCTGGTTAAAGGGCTAGTTGACCGTGAGTGGGAGTGTGAAGCTGGACGGGGTCCCCGTGGAGCCGGTCGCGGTAATCGTAATACTGTAGGTGCCTGCCGGTGTTGCCTGCTTGGCCACGGCCGAGTTTCCACAAGCGATCGCGCCGGAGGAAGCAATCAGCAACGCCAAAACCATCCAAAGTTGGCGATAGCGCAATGGCGCGCGACGGCCGCGCAGGCCGACGAGCAGCGCCATCACCAGACCTGCCAGACTTGCCAGAGCGCTCCATGGGCCGTGGCCACCCAGGCCAAACGAACTCACCGATGTGGCAGCACCCTGCTGGGTGAGGATACTCACTGCGATCGTGTTGGTGATCGAGCAGCCGTTCGCCGCGATCGTCGCAGGACTAAAAACGACGGTCGAGTTGGCGGGCAGTCCCGAGGCTGAGAAGGCAATGGTCCCGGTGTAGACGGTCTGGTTGACGGTGAAGCTGTAAAGCGCTGTCTGACCAGGCGCCACCGTGCTTTGCTGGTAACTGATGGCGGCGGCTGAGAACGTCGGTACAGCTGCGACAGCTACTGCCGCGCCGCTGGTCGAGGTCTTGAAGTAGGAGTTGCCGCTGTACACCGCGGTAATGGCGTAGGTCGCCGGGGTAGTGAACGTATACGAGAGCTTAGCACCGTACACCGGCGCGTTGGTGGTGCCGATGTTGGTTACTGCCACGCCGGTGGTCGGTGCCAGCGCCACTCCATTGGCATAAAAGATGATGTTGCCCGTCGGAGCGGATGGGCCATTGGCAACCAGCGACGCGATCAGCGTGATCGGGGCCGTGGCGAGATAGCTGTTGCTGCTGCCGCAGGCAGTATTGGAGTTTGCGGTTGAGGCAACTGTGCGCGTCACCGGACTCTGAGTGAAGTTGCCGGTCAGCGGAAAGATGCTGGTGCCGTTCAGTTGCGACTGGACTTGCAGGGTTCCGGTGAACGGGCCCAGCACGGTGGGGATTACTGTAATGGGCAGCAGACAGTCGGTGGTCAAATCGCTGTTGGTGGTGCAGGATTGGGTCCCGAGGGAGAAGATGGATGCTCCCGATGTCAGCGTATACCCGCCCGCCGCCGCCGAGTCGTTGGCCGCGAAATGAACGTCGAGGATGTTGGTCTGGATGGCGCCGACATTGCCGAACTGAGTTCCTGACGCGATCTCGCGAACAAGGCTGCTCACGGTGTCGCCCACATAGAGATTCGAATTGGCATCCACGCTGACGCCGTAGATGCCAGGCGACGCGGCGGTGGCATAGTTGCCGGATCCACTGGAGCCGAACTTCGCCTGCAGGCCTGGGCAGCCATCGCCGTAGGTATCGGTCGAGCCTGAACAGAAAGAGGTTGCCCCGCCGGCAACGACATACATCGTTTGACCGGCTCCGTCGACCCGCCATATCGCGCCGCTACTTGCATCCGTGAAATAGACGTTGCTATTGGCGTCAGCCGCGATGCCGAAGACGCTGCCGACACCGAAGCTGGTAGCCGGCCCCCGCTTGCCTATCGTCGGCTTCACCCCTACCGAATTCTGAATGCCGGCATAGGTTGAAAGAACCCCCGCCGTAGACACCTTGAAGACCGAATCGTAGTACTCATCTCCGGCGTAGACGTTGCCAGTGGGGTCAACCGCTACGGAGTAAGTGGAATCGAAGGTATCCGTGTTGGCTTGAATGTTTTGGGTGTAGAGACCATAGCTGCAGCCATAGCCGGAGCCTGTTGCATTGACGCAATACGGAGCTGTCGCGCCCGTCGACGTGCCGGCGATCTTCCAGATGGTGCCTGCGGCCACAGGAACCGTATTCACCGTGTTGCTGCCGGTTGCGTTCGTGTTCACGACCAGAATGGCCTCGGTGTATTCGTCCACGATAAAGAGGTCGCCCAAAGTGTCGAATGCTAGACCGTAAGGAGAGTGCAGATAGCTCTGCGTAGCGGCGACTATAGTCGTCGTAGCGTTGCTGGCGGCATAACCGTAGGTGCCGGCAACGTTGCCGGCAACCAAAGAGATCACACCCGACGTCTTGATGACGCCACCGGTCGCGGAGATCTTGCGCACCTGGCCCTGCCCAGTGTCGCCGAAATACAGGTCGCCGTTGGGCGCGAAGACGATGGACGCCGGATGCGAGAGCTTGACCAGAGTGCCGAGGCAGCCGTCGCCGATTGCGTCGGTTGAGACATTCACGCCACAGGTTGCGCCGCTCGCGGGCGATGACGCGGCTCCGCCGGCAACTGCGATGATGACGCCGGTGATCGCGTCGACGCGTCGCACCAGGCCGTTGGTGTAGTCGGTGAAGAAAATGTTGCCGTTCGTATCGGCTACCGCGGAGCGCGGCCCCGAAAGCTGGACTTCCGTCGCCAGACAGCCGTCGCCGTACGCATCGGTGGAGGTGTTCCCGGAGACCGGACAGGTCGCGCCGGCCGCAATTGCAACCGTACCTCCGCCAGCGATCAGCTTCACCGTATAGGGCAGGAGTTGCGGAGGAACAGTCTGCGCAACTGCGCTGGAGCAGACACCCGCCAATGCCACGAAAGAGAACGCAAAAAGCCGACGGGGATTGGCAAAATCGAAAATGCACCTCAAGATGGACACGAAGGAGATCTCCTTGAAACAGTACGATTTCAGGCAACTAACCGGCGCTAGACATCCCTGCCGGGGTCCCGAGCGCAAGCGACAGATAACGTGCGCCGACCCTGTGTGCCTTAATGTCTGCCTTAATGGGGAGGCTAGCACCAAACCGCAGGCAATCCAAGTAAAAATCCGTCACTTTTCTTCCCACAACCCACACGTTGTGGAACAGCCGGGTCGGTGAGATCCGGCTTTGATTCTGTGTGGTTTACGCGGCGCGTTTTTCCAGCCCTTTTGTAACAGCCTGGATTTGCTCGCCGAGCACCCGATGGATGGTAGTGCGGCTGACCAGGTGGGCCTTCGCCAACTGTCCCAGGCTGTGGCCTTGCTGGCGGTCGCGACGGATGGCGGCGCGGTCGAGGACCAGGGCTTTCCGTCCGATGTGTCGGCCTTCGAGCTTGGCCCGCCGCATGCCGGCGCGCACTTACAAATCTTCTACCGGCAACTCTGCGATGCCACGAAAGCCACTGCAAAATCCTCCGCACCGTGAAGTAGGTATGGTAGAGTCTGTACGTCTAGTCGGCTGGGCCGTCTGAGCGCTCGCCGTGGGAGAAGGCCGCTAGCAGCTTCCGCGCGGTTGAATCGGCAGTAAGTACGGGAAGTCGGTCGCATTAAACGTTCGTTCGGCAAGCGACACCAAATCTGCTCAAGCAAGGAGTGACAACCATGCCCCAGAACAAGGCTGCCCCGACTCGCACCATCAAGAAGTATGGCTGGACCCCCGACCTTCCCGACCAGCGTGATTTTCTCTACGCGGCGCCCACCCCCTACCAGCAGAATCTTCCTAGCTCGGTCGATCTGTCCAAGAAATGTCCTCCCGTTTATGATCAGGGCCAACTCGGGAGTTGCACCGCGAATGCAATCGCCGCAGCCATCGAGTTCGATCAGAAGAAAAGATTCGTCCCCTCCAGACTCTTTATCTATTACAACGAACGCGTCATTGAAGGCACTGTCGCCAGCGATTCCGGCGCGCAAATTCGAGATGGTATCAAGAGTGTTGCGACCCAGGGCGTTCCGCCGGAGACAGACTGGCCCTACAAGATAGCGGCATTCGATCAAAAGCCGCCCGCCAAAGCTTATTCTGATGCCAAAGCCGATTTGATCACGCTCTACCAGCGCCTCATTCAGGACCTCAATACAATGCAGGGATGCCTCGCCTCGGGGTACCCCTTTGTCTTCGGTTTTACCGTCTATGCGTCATTTGAGGGCGCGACCGTTGCAAAGACCGGGATCGTCTCCATGCCGGGGTCCAAGGAGAAGACAGTCGGAGGACATGCCGTCATGGCGGTTGGCTACGACGACGCCACGCGTGAGTTCCTGGTTCGCAACTCGTGGGGAACCGATTGGGGTCTAGAAGGTTACTTCAAGATTCCCTACGCGTACCTTCTGTCGCCAAAGCTTGCGTCGGACTTCTGGACAATCCGCAGCGTCAATGAAGGCGCTACCTTAGCCAAGCCGAAAAGGAAGCGCAAGAAGTAATCACCTTGCAGGCCCGTGCCTCGCCAAAATCCCATCAGGGCGCTCCGCTTGCATTCCGATTAGAATTGGTTTCACTCATCCAGGTCTACGACTTAGCTTGTGTGTTCTGTACCGAACATCGATTCGCTTACAACACACAAAACACAATCCACCTTTCAGAGGCGCTAGCCATGCTGGACAGAACTCTGCCTGGAATCCAAAACCTCAAACACATCGTTGTCCTGATGATGGAGAACCGCGCCTTCGACCACATGCTCGGAGCCCTGCGCGCCACGAATCCCGCCATCGACGGCCTAGTTGGCAGCGAGACCAATCCGGACTCCACCGACGTGCCGGTGACGGTGTCGCCGACTGCTGAGTACCAGAGCCAGCTTGATCCCGACCCCGACCATCACTTTCCCGCCGCCGATCTCCAGATCTTCGGAGGCGTTACCACCGCGCAGAATCCCAACCGCACCCCCAACATGCAGGGCTTCGCGAAAAGCTACTTCAACCAGGAGGCCAACCTCGGCCACTCCCACCTGATCATGAACTACTTCACGCCGCAGATGCTGCCCTGCCTCACCGGGCTGGCCACCGAGTTCGCCGTGTTCAACCGATGGTTCTCGTCGATCCCAGGGCCGACGCTCTGCAACCGCGCCTTCGCGCACTGGGGCACCTCGTTCGGCCAGGTCAGCATGGACGTCTTCTACTGGAACAAGCAGTACCTCAGCGTCTACGAGCGCCTGGTCGCCGCCGGGAACACCACGCGCCTCTATTACTACGACGAAGCCAGTTCCTCGCTTGAGGTTGTGAACCTGCTGCAGAACCAGCCCTCGCTCTTCGGCACATTCCAGGACTTCCTCGACGCCTGCAAGAACAATCAGCTTCCCCAATACAGCTTCATCGAGCCCAACTACACCGATCACGACGCGCCCGACGGTTCCGGCGAACTGATCGCCTGCGATCAGCATCCCGACCACGACGTGCGTGCAGGCGAGCAGTACATCGCGACCGTCTACAACGCCATCCGCAACAACCCGAACCTCTGGCCCAACACTGCCATCCTGGTCGTCTACGACGAGCACGGCGGCACCTTCGATCACGTCCCGCCGCCATCCTGCACGCCCGACGGATTCGTCGCCCAGCCCAGCGCCACAGGTACGCCCGATGCGTTCTACTTCGACCGCCTCGGCGTACGCGTGCCTGCCATCCTCATCTCTCCGTGGGTCCAGCGCGGCTCGGTCATCAACGACGTCTTCGAACACGCTTCCATTCCTGGCACGGTTACGGAGTACCTCATCGGCCAGTACGACAACCGTTCGCCGCGAGAGAAGGTTGCCAACACATTTCTTCAATACCTCAACCTGCCCACCCAGCGCGCGGACAGCGACTGCCCCACATTCTCGTGATTGCGCCCGCTGCCAAGAGGAGTTCACCAATGGATCCGATTCACGTGCCCGGCCCGCCCAAAGAGGCATTCAACAAGAACCGCCGCGTCTCAGATCTCATCCGCGCGCAGGTAAATCACCTGAAGCACATCGAGTCCAAGCTCCCAGCGAACCTGCGCCAGGGAATCCCGCAGCATCCCATCGTCACGGAAGACGACGCCGCACGCTATATCGCTCCTATGACCCGGCTGCTGCGCGCCCAGGCTGCTGCCGCTCCGCAAGCTGCGTCGCCGTCCGCTGGGCCAATGCTGGTGCCGTCCGCACCCCCGGCCGCCAGTACGGCACAACCGGCGCAGGGTCTCGACCTCGCAGCCAGTGCGAGTAACGGAAAGATCGCCTCGAAGGGGAAAGGCCCGGCTACGAAGTCTGCGACCTCGAAGCCGAAGCCATCTCCACGCACACCGAAGGGGAAGAAGCCATGAAGGCGCGCGCACTCCTCGTTCTGCTGGCCATCGCTGCATCCGCAAGGGGACAGAACGAGAGCCGTCTCCACCGCGATTTCCGCGTGGAAGGCACGGCGCTGAAGGCCTGCACCAAGTTCAGCTTCGGCAACCTGACGGATTGCGGCCAGACGCTGGTGATGGGCCAACCGATGCACATCGCCGTGGGCAGCCTCTCCCCACAGAACGGCTTCGGCGCCGGCCTCGCCTTCGTGGAGCATAAGGACTTCGCCTCCGAGTGGCGCGACAACTGGGACATCGACGCGCTCGCCACCACAAACGGCTCCTGGCGCGCCGGTGCCTACATGAAGGCCTACCGTCTTCCCGGCGGGCCCATCGTCATGCAGTTCCCGAGCACCAGCGGCGCCAAGCCGAAAACTACGCCGCTCTTCACCAGCGCGCCGTTGCTCAACTTCTACTCGCAATCCATCTCGCTGAATCGCGTCGACTACTTTGGCCTCGGGCCCTACACCACGCCGGTTGCGCACACCACGTACGGCTTCAGTGAGAACATTACCGGCATGAACGCGACCCTGCCCGTTGCCGGAGCACTTGCCCCTGCGAAGCTCGCGGTTGTCCTCGAACTCAACGGCCGCTTCCCATCCATCCGTCCCGGGATGGAAGGCTCACTGCCCACCATCGGAGCGTTGTTCAACGAGACCACCGCGCCGGGCCTGACGCGCCAGACGGGTTACCTCGAACCCTCCGAGGGTCTGCGCATGACTCCGGCGCTCTTCAACGACCACATCCGCATCAACTACCTGCTCCAGTTCCAGCAGTTTGTCGCGCCCGCGGACAGCGCGTACTCCTTTCGCCGCTGGAACGGCGACTTCAGCCACGAGATTCCGCTGTACAAGTTGCTGCCTGCGAAAGCCGCCGCGCTCTACACGTCCGTCCGAGCCCCGGCGCTGCAGTACGACGGCCCCGACGACTGCACCGGCTCCGGCAGCAATATCTCCGTGAAGCACGCTGGCACGCCGCAAAACCCGGCGCGCCCGTGTCCTGTCATCTCCACCACGGCGAAGCTCGAAGGATCAATCACGCTGCGGGCCTTTCTCTCCGAGTCGTTCGCCGATCGCGGCAGCAACGTGCCGTTCTACCTTTCACCCACCATCGGCGGCTCCGACATAAATAGCACTCCTATGCTGGCCAGCTATCCGGACTATCGTTTCCGCGGTCCAGACCTGCTGCTCTTTCAGGGCACTCTGGAACACTCGCTCGGCAAGCTGCCCATCGGCGCCATCTTCTCCGTCGACGAAGGCAAGATTGGCCTGCGCCGCGATGACGTCAGCATCGATCACCTCCGCCACACATTCACCATCGGCATGACTATACATGCTGGTGGATTACCGGTCGTCGACCTTCTCTTCACTTGGGGCGGAGCGGAGGGCACGCACACAACAGGTTCCGTGAGCCCCAGTCTTCTGGGCGGCTCGTCTCGCCCCTCGCTGTTCTAGCGAAGCAACCGCCGGGGTCCGCTCTCCGGCTCTCCTGAGAGCCGGGCCGTCATCGAGGGCGCCGGTGACGCTTCCTATGCATTCGAGCCTCAGTTCTGTCTTGGAAGACTACTTGGTGGCGGGCCCCAGCGGTATACTCACCCCATGGTGTTCGAATGAAGCCGCGCCGGAGCATTGGCGCTGGCTGTCTCGTGTCGTCGCCATAGGCTACTGACTCACCTGGTTGCGCAGATTTGCATGATTGAACCCGCGGCATCCGATCCGGCGGCATCAGGGCCCCCTCTTATCTCCAAGGTCTGGTAAAACACGTCCCCTGGCGGGCGCACCTATGCGCGTCTTGCTTTCAGTCGAGGTGAATATGCTGACCTTCTCTTCAGCCTCTCCACGCAGCGTAATGGAAGCCTGGCCTCACGCGCTTCCCTATCGTGTCATCTTCGAGGAGCAGCGTGCGCGGCGCGGTCCCGCGTTCGTTGCTCTCCTGCAAAAGTGGGCCACCCCTCCAACCGGCGTCGAGCCGATAGTTTCCATCGATGCCGAACACCTTCTGGAAAGTGCGCTTCAGCGAGTTGCGGAAGCCTACGCCGAACTTGAAGAAAGGCGCACTCACCTTCGCGACGCATGCCGCAGACGTTGCGACTCTCCCGAACAGCGCAAGCAGGTAATCGACGACGCTCACAAAGCCGTCGACGACGCGGCCATCGAGTGCCAGACGGCCGACATCCCACTCAAGCGTCTCCTGCATCTCTGCGGTAGCTCCGCTGTCTGCTTCTCCGGCGGAGGCATGCGCAGTGCGAGCTTTTCGTTAGGAATACTCCAGGGACTGGCTCGTTTCAGCCTCGCGGGTTCGGCAGAAAATGGCTTCCTTCACAAGCTTCACTATCTCTCCACCGTGTCCGGCGGCGGATATACGGGCTCATGGCTGATGGGATGGGCCCGCCGCAGCAGCTTTAGTACGGCGGTTGAAGAACTCGGGAGTGCCGGCAAGACCGCCGGCGATCCGGAACCCGACCCCATCAGCTACCTCCGCGACTACACCAGCTTCCTGGCGCCGCACTATGGGTTCACTGTCGATACTGCGACGCTCGCAACGATTGTCGTGCGGAATTTGTTTCTGAATTGGCTGATCTTTCTTCCCTGCCTTATGGTGTTGATCCTCGTACCCCGCGTGCTCGCGATGGCAAGCAGCTCCATCGCTGCGTGGATCATCAACCTCCCTCCGTACGCTGAGTATTCCCTGATGTGGGCTGCAATGCTCCTGATCGCCGTCGCCGGTTGCATCACCGCCTATCGTGACTGGCAAACTCCCCGCACTCTAAATGGTCAATCGGCGATCTTCCGTAGTGAAACGCTCTTCTTCTGGGTCATCATTACCGCCGCTTGGCTGATCCTCGAGTCCAGGCTGGCGGGATGGATGGACGATCCTCTCGGCTCCGGCGCTCGAGGCTACGGATACGTCAGCGGGGCCCGCGTACTCGGCCTGATTTCCGGATTCACGCTTGCTTCGATTCCCATGTCTGTAAGCCGCTTCTACTCCGCCCGGCGATCGCTGGTCGATCCGTTTCGTGTCGGACGCCGCCTGCTCTGGGGACGTGTCCTCTGGTCCTTCTGCGCGCCTGTCCTTGTCGGAGCAGCGATGGCGCTGACCGTGGACCTCTTCGCGGTTCACGTGATCCCGTTGCTCTCAGGAGACGGCAGTCTCAGCAACTATCCTAACCCTTCGTTCAATGTTCTCGGCCTGCCGATCATCCTTTCCCTGCTGATGCTCGGGTCTGCCGTGCTGTCCGGATTGCTGAGCATCGTCGAATCCCAAGAAGAGCGCGAATGGTGGGCGCGTGCCGGCGGCGTGCTGTCCATCGTTCTGCTGGCTTGGGTATGCGCCGAGGTTGTGGGTTGGTACTCCGAGTTGATCGCGATCACACTTGGGAACAGCTTTCTTTTGTGGGGCGGCGGCACTGCGATTTTCGGGGAGGTGCTGCTGCCGCGGGCACCAGCGCTGCGACCGCTGCGGGTCTCAAGAAAATCGACGAATCCCAACTCACCGGCTCCGGACGCTTCCTGGCGCGTCATCAGGTCATTGCGCCGGTGCTCTCCTTTGCCGCGCTCATCTGCATCTTTCTTCTCGTGGGCACGCTCAATCAAATCACGCTCACTTTCATTAGGGCGTGTTCACACTAC
>PLUT01000375.1 GCA_003162875.1 Granulicella sp. | reverse complement strand
CCAGAATGACGACTGGGAGGAATTACGAGATGGTCCGCTGCCGCCTTTCGATTTTTCTTCGCCATTCCCAAAATGGGTGCTAGAATCCGTGGTGGCTGTACCAGAGGAGAAACGCTGTGGCTGATGAACGCACCCGAGTAGACGACCGCAACAAGGCAATCGAAACCGCTCTGGCATCGCTGGAGAAACAGTTTGGCAAGGGCTCGGTGATGCGGCTCGGGTCAAAGGAAGCGGTGGTGCCGATCGCGGTGATTTCGACCGGGTCGATTTCGTTCGATGCGGCGACTGGAGTGGGCGGCGTGCCGCGCGGGCGGGTGATTGAGGTGTTCGGGCCCGAGTCGTCGGGCAAGACCACAATTTCGCTGCAGATTATCGCCGAGGCGCAGAAGGCCGGCGGGCTGGCCGCGTTCGTGGACGCGGAGCACGCGCTCGATCCTGCCTACGCGAAGAAGCTGGGCGTGGACATCGACAACCTGCTGATCTCGCAGCCGGACTATGGCGAGCAGGCGCTGGAGATCGTCGAGGCGCTGGTGCGTTCGGGTGCGATCGACGTGCTGGTGGTGGATTCGGTCGCGGCGCTGGTGCCCAAGGCCGAGCTGGATGGCGAGATGGGCGATTCGCATATGGGCTTGCAGGCGCGGCTGATGAGCCAGGCGCTGCGCAAGCTTACCGGGACCGTCTCCAAGTCGCGCACCTGCCTGATCTTCATTAACCAGATACGCGAGAAGATCGGCGTGATGTTCGGCAATCCGGAGACGACGACCGGCGGCAAGGCGCTGAAGTTCTACTCGTCCATGCGCATCGACATTCGCCGCATCGGCGCGGTGAAGGAGGGCGACACGGTGGTGGGGTCGCGCACCAAGGTGAAGATTGTGAAGAACAAGGTGGCTGCGCCGTTCCGCGACGCCGAGTTCGACATCCTGTACGGCGAAGGGATCTCGCGCGAGGGCGATGCGCTGGATCTGGCCGTGGTGCACGGCATCGTGGAGAAGAGCGGCGCGTGGTACAGCTACCAGGGCGAACGCATCGGCCAGGGCCGGGAGAATGTGCGCGGATTCCTGAAGGGGAACAAGGAGGTCTTTGCGCGCGTGGATGCGGAGTTGCGCAAGAAGCTGGGGATTGGCGCGGCCACCGTGGCCGCGGAGGTCCCGGCGGTTCCGGTGAACGGCGCGGCTGCGGCGCATGAGGTGGTGAAGGGGCGGAAGGGCTAGTTGTCAGTTGTTAGTGGTCAGTAGCTGGGCAACCCCATGTCAGACGAGAAACTGTCTGACATGGGGCACCCGGACTTCGATGAAGGCGAGCTACTGCTGCGGCGCGGGTGCGGCGGGACCGCTGCCGCCGGGCCGCAGTCCGCGGGTTCTGCCCTGACCGTCTGCTGGAGCGGCGGGCTGTCCCGGGCCACCGGGTGCACCTGGTCCGCCGGGCTGGACGCCGGACTGGGCGGCAGCGCCCTGACCGCGGTCGCGCAGCCTGGTCCATTGATCGGGCGTGAGGACGGCGCGAATGCCGAGCAGCATCTTGGCGTTCGCCTTCTCCAGATCGGCGCGGGCGTCGGCAACCTTGTCAATCTGCGCCTGGGCCTTGGCGGTGTCCAGAGGATTGGCGCTGAGCAGGGGTTCCAGCATCACTTCCTGCTTCTCCACGTTGGCCCGGAGATCGATGAGGTGGAGGCGGCTCTCCTGGAAGATGCCGTCCATGCGCTTGACCTGGTCGGGCGTAAGCGTGAGCCGCTCGACGACCCTCGGGTTCCTCCACCACATTCCCTGGGGGCCGATGTGGAAGCCGCCCTGCCGGCCGCGGAATCCACCATGCATGTTGCCGCGGTCGGGCATGGCGGCGCCGCGGAAGTTGCCGGGGCCGTTGTCCGGTTGCTGCTGCATCATGCCGGGACGCATCATTCCGGGGCGCATAGGGGGACGCGGCGGGGCCTGACGCTCGACGGGAGCGGCCGAAGCCGCGGGAGCGTTTGCCGGCGGCGGCGGAGGCGCTTGCTGGGCGAAGGCGAGGGAGGTGCAGAGCACCATGGATGCAAGGGGAATCAGGGATCTGGAAATCGTGCGGGAGTTCATAGGTTTAGTCTTTCCTTTGGTTTGAGGTTGCGCCGGATTCAACGGCGTTTTCGGTTGCGACAATTGGATTGTCGAGCGCTTGCATGGGGGTCGGGACGGAGGCGGAACCTTCGCTATTGACGTCTTCGAGCAGCGCGTCATCCGATTCGGCGGTGCGAGCCTGGTCGCCAGCGGCGACTACAGCCGAGGCGCCGGCTGCAACTACCGGTTTGGGCAACTGGGAGCGGCGGTGGGCCATCTGCATCGGTATCACGGAGATGAGCAGGATTGCCGCAGCGGCAAAGTACGCGGGCTGCAACCCATGGTGACGCAGGGGGATTCGCCACTGCGGCAACAGACGAAGCTGGCGGTCGGCGTAGGCGCTGCTGGCTTCGCGGAAGAGGGCGAGCGATTCGCGCAGGGCGGCGAGTTCCGCGGCGCACTGTTCGCAGGTGCGGAGATGGGCTTCGGCGAGCGCATCGGACGGCTCGGGAGAGCCGGCGGAGCGGGCGAGCAGTTCCCCGAATTGTTCGCCGGTGAGATGGGCGCAACCGGCGATGCCGGACGGGGCCGGCGGTTGAGGAGGTTGAAGAGTCATAGGGTCTCCTTCCGGGGAGCGTTGTGGCGCGAGCGGACGGTGTTGAGGGCGCGGTAGAGGTGGCTCTTCACGGTCCCCAGGGGCAGGCCGGTGACCGCAGCGATCTCTGGTATCTCCATCTCTTCCAGGAAGCGCAGGACGAAGACGGTGCGCTGGCGGGGGGAGAGCTCGGCGACCGTCTCCCAGATGAGCGCGACTTGCTGCCGGGCGATGAGGTGCGATTCGGCGGTGCCTTCGCGATTGGGGACGCTGGCTGCGACGTCATCGACATCGACGGCGCTGGTGGAGATGTGCTTCCAGAAGCGGAAGCGGCCGGTGCGGGTGTGGTCGCGGGCGAGGTTGAGGGCAATGCGGATGAGCCAGGTTGGGAGGGAACAGTCTTCGCGGAAGCTGGCACGGGCGGTCCAGGCGCGCAGGAAGGTCTCCTGGGTGAGCGTCTCGGCGGCATCGCGGTCGCGCAGGGTGGCGAGCAGGAAGCGGAAGACGCGCGACTGGTAAAGAGCGACCACGGTTTCGAGGTCGTCGAGGGGAGTGGCGCGCGTCTCTGCGCCGAGGTTTAGGACGGTTGACGGGAAGGTCTGGATGTTCTCAGGCACCATATTCATTCCTGGCAGGTTCGCAAAGACCGAACCGCGTACGCCGCGCCTATTCTGGGCGGCTACAGAGACAGACGGACGCACCCACGGGGAAGTCTACGTCCGCACGGGAATATTTTGGGCCGGGAGTTGAGGATTGGGAACGGTGCAGTTTGACAGGCGGACCTTCCCTCGGGGGCTGAAGAGGGTGATGAAGAATGGGTTCGCGGCGCGAGAATTGACCTCAGGGGCTAAAGCCCGGTTGATCTTGCGGCTTTTACGGCACGGATAAATCCGTGCCCTTAACGAAGCGGGTTTTTCAGCATCCTTTAAAGCCCAGCCCATTCGCGGCACTTATCGGCGCGGAGACCCAGGACTAAAGTCCTGGGCTATCTCAGAAGCGAGTTTTTCCGCAGCCTGTGAAGCCGCGCCGTTTCAAAGCGAATGCAAACTGCACCTCTGCCGAATATTTTTGATCCGGGAGCTGGGGATTGGCCTGAGGTATGCTGCTTCTAGACATGTCAACCGTCAAGGCGATCTATCCGGGGACCTTCGATCC
Organism: Granulicella sp.; assembly: GCA_003162875.1. Lineage (GTDB taxonomy): Bacteria > Acidobacteriota > Terriglobia > Terriglobales > Acidobacteriaceae > Edaphobacter. Next base: position 3,734 of record PLUT01000375.1, on the reverse strand, counting down.
GCTGACCAATGGGCACATGGACCTGATTGCGCGCGGGGCCAAGATTGTGGATGAGCTGGTGGTGGCCATCCTGCGGAACTCGGACAAGGGCGTGCCGCTGTTCACGGTGGCGGAACGGCTGGAGATGATCGCGGAGGCGATCGCGGAAGGCGGCTTCCGGAACGTGTCGGTGACGACGTTCGATGGGCTGCTGGTGGACTTTGCCCGCGAACAGGGAGCCAAGGCAGTGCTGCGCGGCATCCGGGCGATTACCGACTACGAGTACGAGTTCCCGATGGCGATGATGAACCGCAAGCTGGACCCGGACCTGGAGACGCTGTTCATGATGCCCACCGAGCAATACACGTACGTCAGCTCGCGACTGATCAAGGGCGTGTTCAAGCTGGGTGGGGACGTGAGCGCATTGGTGCCGCCGCTGGTGATGGCCAGGATGACGGCGAAAAGCGCAGGGAAGAGTTAGGGTGGCGGATATAGCGCTTCAGGAGCAGTTCGGGCAGATCGATATCTATCTGTTCGATCAGATTTTGCGCGGGAACATTTCGCCGGGGATGCGGGTGGTAGATGCGGGGTGCGGGCCGGGACGGAACATCGTCTACCTGCTGCGCGAGGGGTACGACGTTTTCGGGGTGGATGCGGACGCGGACGCGGTGGCAAGCGTGCGGAAGACGGCGGGAGCGATTGCGCCGGAGTTGCCGAGCGGGAACTTCCAGGTGGCGACTGTTGAGGCGATGCCGTTTGCGGATGCCTTTGCAGACGTGGTGGTATGTCACTCGGTGCTGCATTTTTCGCGGGATAAGGCGCATCTTGATGCGATGGTGCGCGAGCTTTGGCGGGTGCTGCGGCCGGGAGGGCTGCTGTTCTGCCGGCTGGGGTCGACGATCGGCGCTGGGAATGGGATGGAGTTCGAGGCGCTGGGGCAGGGTCGGTTTCGCATGTCCCATGGGGCGGAGTGGTTCCTGGCGGATGAGGCGATGTTGATGGGGCTGACGCGGGCACTGGGCGGGGAACTGGTTGATCCGCTGAAGACGACGGTGGTCCAGGGGCAGCGGTGCATGACGACGTGGGTGGTGCGGAAACGGCGTTAACCGCTTTATCTCGGTGGGGAAATCTGCCAAACTGGAAGTATGAGCACAACCATGACCAAGATTTTGACGGACCGGATTAATCGGATCGAAGTGTCGGCCACCATGGCCATTACCGCGGAAGCGCTGAAGATGCAGGCGGCGGGGATCGACCTGGCCAACTTCGGCGCGGGCGAGCCGCATTTTGCCACGCCAAAGCACATCAAGGACGCGGCGATCGCGGCGATCGAGGCGAACTTCTCGAAGTACACGGCGGTGGCCGGCGTGCCCGCGGTGCGGCAGGCAGTGGTGGATCGCCATGCGGCGGACTTTGGCACGAACTATGCGGTGGACGAGTGCGTGTTTACGACCGGCGGCAAGCTGGCGCTGTTCAATGCGGTGCAGGTGCTGGTGGACCACGGCGACGAGGTGATCCTGCCGGTGCCGTACTGGGTGTCGTTCAAAGACATCATCCAGTATGCGGGCGGCACGGTGGTGCTGGTGGAGAGCGATGAGCGCGAGGACTTCCGCATTACCGCGGCGATGATTGAGGCGGCGGTGACGCCGAGGACCAAGGCAATCATTCTGAATACGCCGTCGAACCCATCGGGAGCGGTAGTGTCGCCGGCGGACCTGGAGGCGATTGTGCGGCTGGCGCACGCGCGCGGCATCTATCTGCTGCTGGACGAGTGCTACGCCTACCTGACCTACACGGGCAAGCCGGTGAGCGGCGGGACGTTTACGGATTGCAAGGAGCATGTGGTCATACTGGGATCGCTGTCGAAGACCTATGCGATGACGGGATGGCGCGCGGGGTTTGCGCTGGGGCCGAAACAGATTATCTCCGCGATGAGCAAGCTGCAGTCGCAGAGCACGTCGAATACGACCAGCTTTGTGCAGAAGGCGTCGATCGCGGCGCTGACCGGATCGCAGGCCTGCGTGGCCGAGATGCGGGCGGACTATTTGAAGCTGCGCGACCAAGTGCTGGCGGGGTTGAAGACGATTCCCGGGCTGACCTGCACGGTGCCGCAAGGGGCGTTCTATGTGTATCCGAATGTGAGCGCATTTATCGGCAAGGGCGGCATCAAGTCGGCGTCAGACCTGGCGTCGAAGCTGCTGACCGAGGCGCATGTGGTGGTGGTTCCGGGCGAGGCGTTCGGCACCGCTGAACATATTCGCCTGTCGTATGCGGTATCCGGCGACGTGGTGGACAAGGGTGTCCAGCGGATGCGCGACTTCTTCGGGCAATTGGGCTAGGGGATTTGGGGCAGGCTGCGTACGGGCGCCGGATCGGCGTCCGCGCAGTTTTGCCCGGCGCGCGCTGGATTTTCCACTAACATTGGTGTCTATGGGTTTTGCGGACGGTAAGACGGGGCCGCGTTTTGCTCCGGTGATTCTTGCGGGCGGCAGCGGGACACGGTTCTGGCCGAGGAGCAGGCGCGCGCGGGCGAAGCAGGTACTGGCGCTGGACGGCGCGCGCACCATGATTCAGCAGACGCTGGACCGGTTGCTGCCGCTGGCCGCTGCGAGCGATGTGTGGGTGATCACGAACAAGTTGCTGGACGAGATCATTGCGCAGCAGTTGCCGCAGGTGCCGCGCGGCAACATCCTGAGCGAGCCGGCAGCGCGCAACACGGCCCCGGCATGCGGGCTGGCTGCATTTCTGCTGGAGTTGACGGCGCCGGAGACGGTGATCGGCATCTTCCCTTCGGACCACATCGTGAAAAACCAGGCGCGCTTTGCGGAGGTGATTCGCGCGGGCGTGGCGGTGGCGGCGGGCGGCGATCGGATTGTGGTGCTGGGCGTGCCNNCGGTAAGGATGGGGCACCCGAACTGAAGGGGCCGGTTCCGGTGCGGCGGGTGAAGCGATTCACGGAGAAGCCGGACCGGGCGCGGGCAGAGGAGTTTGTCGCGTCGGGGAATTACGCATGGAACGGCGGAATTTTTCTGTGGAGCGCGCGTACGCTGGCCAATGCGATTCGCGAGCATTGTCCGGCGATGGCGCCGCTGCTGGAGCGGATCGCCGCTGCGCACGGAACGCCTGACTTTGATCGCGTCTTCGCTGAGTTGTATCCGCAGTGCCAGAACATCTCGATCGACTACGCGGTGCTGGAGCCACGGTCGGCGAAGGGCGAGCTGAAGTCGGAGATCTATTGCGTGCCTGCGGATTTCGCGTGGAACGACATTGGGTCGTGGGCGGCGCTGCACGAACACCTGACCGGCGGCGAGATGTGCAACTGTTTCGATGCGACCGACCCGGTAAGCAGCACCATCGATGCCGAGGGCAATTATGTCTATGCACCGGGCAAGGTGGTGGCGCTGGTCGGGGTAAATGACCTGGTGGTGGTCGATACCGGCGACTGCCTCCTGATCACGACGCGGGAGCGTTCGCAGGACGTGGGCAAGGTGGTTACGGATTTGAAGCGGGCGGAGCGGAATGGGTTGGTTTGAGGCACACCCCAGGGGCTAAAGCCCCTTATTTGTCGAGGGCCTGGGAGGGCCAAGCCTGAAGGCTTGGCTTACCTAGAAGCCAAGGCGCAGGTGCTGAATTGACGGAATGAATTCGAACCTCAGAGAAGGCATCGTTCGAACGAGATCAGAAAGAACGGTTGGATATGGCGGAGACGACGGTGGTGAAGTTCGGGACGGATGGATGGCGCGGCATCATTGCCG
>PLUT01000196.1 GCA_003162875.1 Granulicella sp. | reverse complement strand
TCATGGGAGCGTGAGTGCGAGTGCGAATCTTCGAGCAGAACCACGGAAGCAGTTTCGGCAGCCATGGCTCTGCGGGAGTTTGGCGTCAGGCGATGCGGATGTGGATGGCGTAGTAGGGCTGGTTGCTGAGGGTGGGATTGAACGCCGGATGCAGTGTTGCCGCCGTTGCCGTGTGCAGTTCGAAGTAGTACTGCAGCGNNGGTTGACGTGGCGATACCAGAGAATGGCCTGGGTGACGCTCGGTGGTGTGGCGACAGCGAGTGCGAGCTCGCCTCCAGGGTGGAAGGATTCGGGCGATGTATGTTTTGCTGTGATCGCGATACGCAGACTGGGCGCGCCGGCTTGCTGCATGGCCGCGTGCGCGGAAGACGTATCGCCCACATATTGCGCGAAGTGCTTTTCCAGCGCGGCGACGTCTGCATCGATCGCAGGCAGGCGGTCTGACCAGTGGCCGCGACGGAACGGGGTTGATCCGTAGCTTATATCTGAGACGTATACATTCTTCGCACGAGCAGCCATCGCAGCCCAGGCGTCGCGCGCCTTGCGGCAGGCGGCGAGGGATTGGGTTGCCGCCGCGGAATCGCCAGTCTGTTCATGGATGCTATAGAACAGCGCGGCGCGAAAGATGTTGGCGTAGTAGGCGCCGAGGCCGTTGAGGATGAGGATGTCTTCTTCGGCGCGGCGGAACTCGGGTGTGCGCGCCCTGGAGCCGGCGGCGGAGCGGGCTGCGGCGAGGCCGCGAGTGGAGGTCGCGACCATCGCTTCGAGCCAGGCGATGACTTCGCTGGAGTTGTAGCGGGCGTTTAGTGTGCCGGAGATGAGGTCTTTGGCGTGCTGGTCGATGGTGGTGAAGAGTTGCGGATCGAGCGGCGAGATGGCGCTGACATTGTGCGGTGCGGGCGAGTCAGTGTAGAGCGGACGGCCGAGGGGCGGGAGGATGGAAAGGGAGGTGAACATCTCCGGCCAGAACTCGTGGTTGGAGGCGGAGGGGCACCACGCCGTGGTGACCAGCGGGAGGATGCGGCTGGAGGCAGCGAGCGCGGTCCCCAGCGCGGGGCCGAAGGCCTGCGCGAGGTAACGGTGGTGGAGGTCGGGGGCGGTGTCGGGGTTGTAGAGGTAGCGGCCCCAGAGGAGGTAGGTGAGGGAGAATTTGGCGGTGTCGAGGTCGGATGTTCGAGAAGCAGATTCCTCCGCACTCGACGCAAGCGTCGAATGCTGTGGAATGACAACGGCGTTGCTCACGCTGGCGAGCGATGCGTCGACGTAGGCATTGCGACCGCCAGGATGGCCGGAGCCTTCGCGGCCCTTGAAGCTGAGCGGTTCCATGAGTTCGAGGCCAGCGGCTCCGCAGAAGTTGGCAGCGCGGCCATAGCCGGCGGCGAGTGCGGGATCGCCCCAGAGCAGATGGCGCTGGGTCCCCGGCCAGACGCGGTAGAGCAGGTCGAGTCCGATGTTCTGCTGATAGAAATCGCCGTAGCCGTAGCGGGTGAAGTTACGCGCGCCCGCGGAGACGGCGAAGGCGCCGGTGACGCCTTCGCGCGGGTACTCGGTGGCGCGGATGTCGGCCTGCTGGTAGCCGAGGCCCAGGTGCTCGGCCCAGAACTTGGCACCGGCCTTGACGGGCATGCCGGTGGCACGGGCGATCTCGATCATGCGCTGGTCGAGTCCCTTGGCGTGCATGTCGATCTCGATGACGCGTGGTTTGCCGTCCGGCGTGCGTGCGGCAGGGATCGCCTCGAAGAGCGTTTGCCAGAAGGGATAACTGCCTTCGGGGATGCCGCTCTCGCCGTGGATGCGCAGCGTGAGGCCGGTGATCTGCGGGCATTCCTTGAGCAGGAGCGCGAGCGCGTCGCGGCAGTAGGCGGCGTGGATCTGCGGCGTGAGTCCGGCGATGTGGTGGTCGGAGTGCGGGCTGTCTGTCCACTGGTAGGCATGGGTCCAGATGCCGAGTTGGAAGTCCAGGCCGCGGCGCGCGGTTTCAGCGGCGATGAACCGGAGGGTTTCGAGGTTGCGCTGGCGCTCGCCGGGCTGGAGAGCGGGTTCGACGTGGACCTGCGGGTAGTCGGGGACCTCGACGAGGTAAGGGTAGGGGAAGTTAAGGTAGTCGCCGATGACGCCGCGGGGGAAGTCGTAGCCGAGGCCAACGGAAAAGTTGAAGCGGTTGAAGCGCGCGGCAGCCAGCGTGTCGAGATAGTTGGTCCAGAAGATGCGGTCGTAAAACCAGGGCTTGTCTTCGGTCTCGGAGACGAACAGGCGGGCGAGGCTGCGGACTTTGTTGGGGGTGGTCTCGATCAGTGGCGCAGGCAGCTGAAGCGCGCTGACGGGATCGTCGCCGAGGCGGACGCGGTCGGCGAGTTCGAGCAGGCCGTAGACCAGGCCGCGTACATCAACACTGGCGACAACTATATACGGCAGGCTGTTGTTGAGCCACCAGGGGACGAGAGCAACTGTCTCCGGCTGGGTAGGGACGCGAACACCAAAGTCTTTCCATGCAGCCTCGGCCTGCATGACCGCGATGATATGGGTAGTGACGCCGTATTCTACCGATGGATTGCTTGCAAGGATCCCTCTTGCCGTCAGTGCCTCTTTCAGCTTTCCGATCGCCCAATGGACCGGCTCGCTTTCGGATATTCCCGGTTCTTTCGTGATGATTGAGACCTGTGTGGAGGAAGGAGCGGCGTGTGCGAGCCGCGCAGCGCCCACAGACGCGGCTGCGGCGGAGAGCTTGAGGAAGGTTCGGCGGGTGGATTTTGCGGGCATCGTGGGACCCTCAGGCGAAGCGAAGAGTGACGCTGCCTGCGTGGGCGAAGCAGGCTTTCGCGTGCGAGCCGGCGGGGGCGGGCGTGTTTCCGGTCCAGCTTCCGGTGGTGATCCACTGGCCGGCGCGGAGCCCGCCGGTGCGCGCGGCGCCTTCGTTGGCGAGGTAAGGAAGCAACCGCAGCAGGTCGCCGGAGGTGTTGGAGCCGGTGCGTTCGACTCGGGCGACGCCGTCGATGGAGAGTGTAACTGTTTCGGTTGCAAAAGTGAGGCTCTTCCAGTCCGCACAGGCCAGGCCGTGGATGAAGCCTCCGTGCATCTGCAAGTCAGCGAGCGCGGAGAAGTTGTTGGCGGCCTTGGGGTCGATCAGGCCGGACTCCAGCTCTTCGATCGCCGGATGGCAACTGGCCATGGCGGCGAGGACTTCTTCGCGAGTGTAGGGCTGCTGGCGCGGGGGCAGATCCTGGCCGACCAGGAAGGAGATTTCGCACTCGAGTACGCGATAGCGGTAGCGCGGGCCGCTGAGGACCGCGCCGCTGGCGGCCATCCACGCACGCGGCATAGGCGCGAAGAAGGGAGTGGCGTCGGGTGCGCCGGCGCCGATCTTCCAGCCGCCGATGTCTTCGTAGGCGAGGGCCATCTCCTGGTGAACGCGGGCCACTTCTTCGAGCGAAGTGGGCTGCAGCGCGGGGGGCAGGTCGGCGATGGGAGTGTGGGTGCGGCGAGCATCGAGCAGCAGGTCGGCGGCTTCGATCATGTCTTTTTCGCGGGATCCGGAAATCATCGGGTTAGCTCCAGTTTTTGATCCCTGACAGTGTCGCTCAAGCGGCGGGTCGCTGTCATGCGAGGGGCTCAAGCGCTGACGGGCTGCCGTGCTCAAAAGGATGGGCTAGACTCAGAAGCATCGAAACGCCGGAGACATCGATCGAAATGCCGGGCGAGCCGCGGCTTGAACGCAGCCTGAGCCTGCGCGGCGCGGTGGCGCTGAACATGCTGGACATGATCGGCGTGGGGCCGTTTATTACGCTGCCGCTGATCCTGGCGGCGATGGGCGGGCCACAGGCGATGCTGGGCTGGATTCTGGGCGCGGGGCTGGCGCTGTGCGACGGGCTGGTGTGGGCGGAACTGGGCGCGGCCATGCCGGAGGCGGGCGGTTCGTACGCCTTTCTGCGGAGAATCTATGGAGGCCGCGACGGGAAGGGCCAGGCTGGGCGATTTCTGGCGTTCCTCTACGTGTTTCAACTTAGCTTTTCGGCGCCGCTGTCGGCAGCGTCGGGATGCATTGGACTAAGCCAGTACGGGACGTACGTGTTCCCGTCGCTGGGCGGCCACACCGCGGCGCGGATGCTGCATGTGGGCGGATTTAGAGCGGGCATTGCGGTAGGACCGGCGACGGGGTTGGCCATTGCGGCGTTGCTGGTGGTGGTGTTTCTGCTGTACCGCGGGCTGACCGACCTGCGATTTGCGACTGCGGCGATGTGGTGCTCGGTAATGGCGCTGATGACGTGGATTGTGCTGACCGGCGCGGTCCGCGGACATCTGAGCCAGGCGTTCGCCTTCCCGCCGGGCGCGTTTCATCTGACCCCGGCGTTCTTTCTGGGGCTGGGCTCGGCCATGATGTTCGCGACCTACGACTACTGGGGCTACTACAACATCACGTTTCTGGGCGCCGAGGTGAAGGACGCGGCGCGCACGGTGCCGCGAGCGATTCTGATCTCGATTGCGCTGGTCGCGGCCATCTACCTGGCGATGAACATCTCGGTGCTGGCCGTGCTGCCGTGGCAGGGGCTGGTGGGAGCGCAGAATGAAGACGCGCGCCGCGCGGTGATCTCCCGTTTCATGGAGGTGGCGTACGGGCCGCGGGTGGGGCCAGCGCTGGGCAGAGTGGCGGCGGGACTGGTGATGATGACGGCGTTCTCCGGCGTGTTCTCGCTGCTGCTGGGCTACTCGCGCATACCCTATGCGGCGGCGCGCGACGGCAACTACTTCCGCGTATTCGGCAAGCTGCATCGGAAGGGCTTTCCCAATGTTTCTCTGCTGATGCTGGGCGCGGCGGCCATCTGCTTCTGTTTCTTCTCACTGGCGGACGTGATTGCCGCGCTGGTGGTCCTGCGGATTCTGTTGCAGTTCCTGATGCAGCATGCCGGCGTGATCTATCTGCGGCGGACGCAGCCGGAGATGAAGCGGCCGTTCCGCATCTGGCTATATCCGCTGCCTCCGCTGGTGGCGATTGCGGGGTTCCTCTATATATTGGTGGAGCGGCCGCACTTTCTGCGGGAGATTGCGGGCGCGGGCGCGGTGCTTGCGGTTGGAACGGCGATTTACCTGGTGCGCGAGTGGGTGCAGCGGGCCGGCGGAGGAATGAGCCCCGATCCCTCCGGGTAAGGCTGCCAATCCAAGATGAACCGTATTGCGTAATTGGATAGTCTAAGCAGTGGGGCCACGCGGTTGCTGTTCCGGCCTGGACGGTCGGAGCGCAGGAGGGAGCAACATGCTGATCAGGAATGGCGGTATCGAAGGGAAGATTGTGTCGTCGGAGATTACGCCGAGGCAGAAGTTCTTCAGCCGGCGGGACGTGCTTACCGGAGCGACGGCGCTGGGTGTGGGAGCGCTGGTGCTGAAGCAGGTTCCGGGCTTGATTCATCCCGGCGCGGTGCATGCGGACGAGAAACTGGCGACTGTGCCGTCGAAGTATACTGTGCCGGACGCGCAGACGCCGTTTTCCAAGGCGACGACCTACAACAACTTCTATGAGTTCGGGACCGACAAGGGCGATCCGGCGAAGTACGCGCACACGCTGCACACGCGGCCGTGGACGGTTGAAGTGACCGGGCTGGTGAAGCAAAAGAAGACAGCCGACATCGACAGCATCATGAAGTACCGGCCGATCGAGAGCCGCGTCTACCGGCATCGCTGCGTGGAGGCGTGGTCGATGGTGATTCCGTGGGACGGCTACTCGCTGAGCGAGTTCATCGCGTGGGCAGAGCCGCTGCCGAGTGCCAAGTATGTGCAGTTTCTCTCCGACGACAAGTCGAGCGATATGCCCGACAAGCCCGGCGGCTTCGACTGGCCGTATTCCGAGGGGCTGCGGATGGATGAGGCAATGAACCCGCTGTGCCTGCTGACGTTCGGCTGCTACGGCGAGGCGCTGCCCAACCAGAACGGCGCGCCCATCCGCGTAGTGAGTCCGTGGAAGTATGGCTTCAAGAACGCGAAGTCCATCGTGAAGATCAACTTCACCGACAAGCAGCCGCACACCCTCTGGAACGATGCGAACCCGCCTTTTTATGGGTTTTACTCCAACGTTAACCCCAACGTTGACAATGGCGGGCCGCAATCGCATGAGCGGCGGATCGATTCAAGCGCGTTTCCAAAGACCATTCCGACACAGATGTTCAATGGCTACGGCGACCAGGTGGCGAGCCTGTATGCGGGGATGGACCTGAGGAAGTACTACTAAGGACGACATGCCGACAGGCTGGATTCCGTACGTGAAGGCGCTGGTGCATGTGGTGTGCCTGCTGCCGTTTCTGGAGCTGCTGCAGCAGTATCGCTCGGGCGCGTTTGGGCTGATGGCGGACCCGGTGAACTACATCACGCACCAGACCGGCTACTGGGCGCTGTTCCTGCTGATGGCGTCGCTGGCGGTGACGCCGGTGCGGCGGCTGCACCCGAAGCTGGCGAACCTGATCCGGTTTCGGCGGCTGCTGGGGCTGTACGCGTTCTTCTATGCGACGCTGCACCTGGCGACGTACCTGTTTCTGTTCTCCGGCTACGATCTGCCGACGGTGTGGGCGGGGCTGCGCGCCGGACACCCGGGTGCGATCATGGACGAGTGGAAGGCGGTTTGGCCCACGATTCTGGACGACCTGAAGAAGCGGCGATTCATCCAGGTGGGACTGTTTGCATGGACGCTGCTGCTGGTGCTTGCGGTGACGTCCCCGGCGTTGGTGATGCGCTGGATGGGCGGAAAAGCCTGGCGGCGCGTGCACTGGGCCGTGTATGCGGCGGCTGCGGCCGGATGCGTCCACTACTGGTGGCTGGTGAAGAAGGGTGTGCGGGCGCCGCTGCCGTTTACGCTGGTGCTGACCGCGCTGCTGCTGGCGCGAGTGGTGTGGACTGCGATGCATCGGGCGAAGAAAGCAAGGGACGTGGCTAAACCAGCCCCGGCGGCTGTGTCCACGTCCTGAGATATGGGACAGGCGCGCAACTAAGCCTGCTGGTTTACGGTCTAAGCTAAGGGAGAGGCCCGCCATGCACAGAACTCTGGTCGTTTTCCTGGCGCTCGGTTCCGTGGCTGCGACATCGCTGCAGGCGCAAGACTCGCAAGCGCAGGGCGGTGCGGCAGCGCCGATTGTGCGGCAGAAGCCTGCGACCCCAGGTGCTTCCAGCAAGACGCCCGCGGCCAAAGCCAGGGTTGGGACGCGGAAAGCGGCAGCACCCAAGGCCGCTGCGCTGGTTCCGCTGACTGAGCGTGAGCGCGCGCTGCAATTGCTGGACCGATTCACCTTTGGGTCGCGACCGGGTGACCTGGATCGGGTGCTGGCGATGGGTGCGGACAAGTGGTTCGAGCAGCAGTTGAACCCGGATGCGATCAAGGACCCGGCGCTGGACCGGCGGCTGGCCGACTTTCCCACACTGAACATGACGCCCGAACAGGCGCTACAGGTGTTTCCGGACCGGGGAACGATACAGCAGGTGGCCGACGGCAAGCGGCCGATGCCGGCCGACCCACTGCTGGCGGCGATGTACGAGGTGCAGCTAGCGAAGCTGCGCAAGGAACAGGCTGCGCGCAAGGCGGATGCAAGCGGAAATCTGCCGCCGGAGCCGAGCGACGCGGAGAAGGCGGCCGACAAGCAGGAGGGCCAGATTGTAGCGGCGCGAATTGCGGGCGAACTGTTTGCTAGCCCCAAGAACCAGCGCATGGCGGCACTGATCCAGATGCCGGTGGAGGACCGGATCGCGTTTACCGGCAACGTGGCCGGCGACCAGAAGAACCTGCTGCTGGCGGATTTCACGCCGCGCGAGCGCGAGATTTTTCTGGGAATGGCGGCGGGCATCGGCGCGCAGTACCAGATTGGGCAGGAGCTGGCGCAGGCCAAGATGGTGCGGGCGATCCTGAGCGAGCGGCAGTTGCAGGAGGTGATGACGGACTTCTGGTTCAATCACTTCAACATCTACATTGCGAAGGATTCCGACCAGTGGTACACCACCAGCTACGAGCGGGACGCTATCCGCAAGAACGCGCTGGGCAAGTTCGGCGACCTGCTGCTGGCGACCGCGCAGAGCCCGGCGATGATGGTGTATCTGGACAACTGGTTGAGCATTGGGCCGGACTCGCAGGCGAACGGAGTGAACCCGGGGAATCCACGGTCGAAGCCCGGCAACCGGGGCCTGAATGAGAACTACGGCCGCGAGGTGATGGAACTGCACACGGTGGGGGTGAACGGCGGATACACGCAGGCGGACGTGACCAACCTGTCGGCTATTCTGACCGGATGGACGGTGAACCAGCCCAACCTGGCGGGGCCGTTCCAGTTCGATCCGAAGAAACATGAGCCGGGGACGAAGATCTGGATGGGACATTCGGTGGGGAGCGGAGCGGCGTTTGTGATCCAGGGGACGCAGGCGATTGACGCTACGCTGGCGGCGAGGGCCGCGCCGCCAATGGACGACATGCAAATAGGCGGCATGCAAATGAGCGGCGCCGCGGCAGGGGCCGAACAGAAGGCCGCTGCGCTGGCCAACGCACCCGGCAACGAGGGCATGAAGGAGGGCCTGCAGGCGCTGAACCTGCTAGCACACAGCCCGCAGACAGCGCATTTCATCAGTTGGGAGATTGCGCAGCGGTTTGTGGCCGACGATCCGCCGCCGGCGCTGGTGGAGCGCATGGCGAAGTCGTTCCTCGCCTCGGACGGAGACATCAAGGCGGTGCTGCGCACGCTGGTCGCGAGTCCGGAGTTCAACTCGAGACAGTATTTCCGCAATAAGGTGAAGACGCCGATGGAGTTCCTGACCTCGGCGTACCGGACGACGCTGACCGACCCGTCGAATCCGGGTGCGCTGGGCAACACCATGCGGAACATGGGAATGCCGCTCTACAACGCGCTGCCGCCGACCGGCTATTCCATTACAGCGTACCATTGGATGAATACGGGCGCGCTGGTGGACCGGCTGAACTTTGCGTATCAACTGACCAGCGGCAAGTTCGCCAACCAGAAGTTCGATGCGCCGAAGGTGGTTGCGCTGGGCTTGATGAGCGAACAGGCGCTGCCGCTGGAGACGGCAAACGCTGGAACGGCGCGTCCGTGGCACGCAGGTTTTGCAGAGGCGGCGCTGACCGAGACAACTCCATCGACGCAGGCGCAGACGCCGGCGGGCGCGGAGATTGCGCTCAAGGTGCTGGAGTCGACACTGATTGGGGGCGAGGTTTCAGAGCACACCAACCAGTCAATCCACCAGCAAATGGCGCAGGCGAGCGAGCAGAATACGAATCCCGGCGACATGCTGAATCTGCTGACCGCGCTGGTGATGGGGTCGCCGGAGTTCCAGATGCGGTAGGGCAGTTGTTAGTCGCTAGTTGTTAGTTGCTAGTTGAGCGCGTCTTCAGAAGTCTCGCCCCACGTTGCGACATTCGTGAAGGCAACAGTTCTTGCTGAGTCAAGAACTCCCGGCTCAACGCTAACCTCGCAGGTGGCGATCCAGAGTTTCATTCTTCTTCACAGGCCAACGAAGAGGTCGGTGGCTTGAACTGCGGGGCCGGGGCTGGGCGAGTTGGCGAGCGTGTAGACCTCCAGTCCGGCGCGCTTCCTGAAGTAGGACTCGAACTTATCCATCAAGGGGAGTTGCGAGGTGTGCGCGCGGAAGGCGTCGAACTTGCGCTGCTCCACGCGGCTGACGTCCAGAGTGACCGTCCACGGAGCAGGCAGCGGCGCGGGACGGCCGGGGAAGAAGAAGTTGCTGGTGTTGTAGAAGAGGCGCTGGGCGATGTGGATGGGTCCGAGCGCGGGGAAGCGCTTGGGCGATGCGGCCCAGTGGAAGGCCGCGGTGGTGAAGGCCGAGACCATGGTGTGGTCGGCGTGGGTGTTCATTCCGCCATCGCTGCCGAAGGTGAGAACGATCTGGGGCTGATAACTGCGGATGCGTTCGACTAGCTTTGCGGCGGTCTCGGAGAAGTTGGCGAACTCGAGTTGGCCGTCCTGGTAATCGAGCAGCTCATAGTGGGTGACGCCGAGGATCGCGCAGGAGGCGGCGAACTCGGCTCGACGCATGCGGCCCAGTTCTTCGGGCGAGGTGGAAGCGCCGCGGTTGGTGGCGGCCTGGCCGTCGGTGAAGCAGACGACCGAGGTCTCAAAGCCGGCCTCCGCGGCGAGCATAAGGGCGCCGCCGAAGCCAAAGCATTCGTCGTCGGGATGGGCGGTGACGCAGAGGAGTTTGCGAAGCGGTTTATCGTTCATGTCGTATCAAGCGTAACCCAGGACACGGGCGCAAGGCGCGGGGGGAAGGACCGTCCGGCGCAATTCGGGAATTCTGGCCTACGGCCAGAATGACGACGAATGAGAGTCCATTAGCGAGAGGCAGCGATTACAGGCAGGTGCCAGCTTCGAGGTCGGTGTCGTCGAGAACGATGTCGTCGGGGATGGCTTCCTCGTCGAAGAGGAGGGCGGTGACTTCGGGTTCGCCGGCGATGAGCGCGCGCACGGGCGCGAAGGTGCGGCGGTGAAGGGCGCAGGGACCGAGTTCGCGCAGTTGGCGGCGATGCTGCGGTGTGCCGTAGCCTTTGTGCGAGGCGAGGCCGTAGCCGGGGTGCAGCGCGTCCAGTTCGCGCATCAGGCGGTCGCGATGGACCTTGGCGACGACGGAGGCGGCAGCGATGGAGAGCGAGAGCGCGTCGCCGTAGAAGAGGCGCGTCTGGGCGCAGGGGTGGTCGAGCCGCATGGCGTCGATGAGCAGGTGGTCCGGCACGACGGTGAGCGCCTGGACCGCGGCCAGCATGGCGATGCGCGTGGCCTGGTAGATGTTGACGCGGTCGATGGTTTCGGCGTCGACCTCGGCGACCGAGACAGCGAGGGCGATCTTGCGGATGCGGCGGTCGAGCTTCTCGCGGTGCTCGCGAGTGAGCTGCTTGGAATCCTTCAGGCCGGCGCGGGCAAGCGAGCCGAGACGCTCCGGCAGGATGACGGCGGCAGCCACGACCGGGCCGAAGAGCGCGCCGCGTCCGACCTCGTCCACCCCGGCGATCACGCGAAAGCCTCGGTAGCGCAGGGCCTGTTCGGGCGCATCGCTGCACACCAGCAGCTTGAGCATGCGCTGCTTGGCGGTGGCGGCGGTGATGGCGTGCGCGGTATGCGGCGAAACTGGCAGGACGCTGCCCATGCTGCGTACGAGTGTACCGCCTGGGGTAGTGGGAATTAAAAGGAAAAGGCCACGGCGAACCGTGGCCCCAAGTTTTGGAACGAGGAGGAAAACTTAGGAGGGGCGGGCGACCTCGTGCAGACGGGCGGCCTTGCCACGCAGACCGCGCAGGTAGAAGAGCTTGGAGCGCCGCACCTCGTAGGAGCGAAGCTTCTCGATGCGATCGACGACCTTGGAGTTGTAGGGGAAGATGCGCTCGACGCCCTGGCCGAAGCTCATCTTGCGCACGGTGAAGGTGGCCTGCGGGCCTTTGTTGGTGGCGATCACCATGCCCTCGAAGGCCTGGAGGCGCTCTTTCTCGCCCTCGCGGATCTTGACCTGCACGCGGACGGTGTCGCCGGGGCCGAAGGAGGGGTGGTCGGTCCGCTCAAGTTTGGCGGCCAGCTTCTGCATAATCGGATTGATAGACATGGATGCTTTCCTGTTCGAGACTCGAATCCTTAGTTTACACGAAAACGGGCCAAATGGACTACGAATGGAGCAATCGGGTAATGTCCGAATTTTCTTTCTGGCGTTATTAGCGTTGGGGCTATGTGTGGCCTGTGTACCCGGATGGGCCGCAAGCACTGAAAGGGTTTTCCTCGCCGGAACGATATGCAAAGCACCATCGCGTCTCGTGCGTACTTTTGCTGCCATCGGGCAGGGAAAAAACGTCCTCGTAGATAATCCGCCCATAAAAAATCAGGAACTCCGCAACGAAGCCTACCGATACCTGCTTCTTGTCCCGTTCCAGCATGAAGTCCGGTTTGAAGCCGGGATGGATTCTGAAGCTATCTCCATTCGCAATAAAGGTCGGATCGGGGAGAAAAATCGGCCCGGAGTAGCTTATTGGAACAGGCAGATTATCGGGAAGGTCGATATAGCAATGGGCGAAGTGGCCTCCAACAATCTTAGCTGGGGTTCTTCCTTGATTCACGCAGGAGATAACGAAGGTTGGCTGGCCGTCTATATTGGCCATAGAAGACTTCAACACGCGGAGATTGTGATCCCCAACACCTTCATGTACTCCTGGGGTTGGATCAAATTCACGCACGACCGTTACGACAATCCAAGCCCGTTCGGCATTGATGACAGCCTGAGCATTGAGTAGAGCGCTTCTGCTGCCTTCTTAGTCGCTGATACGGTTTTCCATGCAAGGAAGATGCCGATGAAGCCTGCAATAGTAAGCAGGACACTTGAAATTAGGGCTATCCGGTCAAAACAATCCCTTGTTATCGACACAGGGGGCAGCTTGTCGACCATTATGGATTGCTGGGCGTCGGTCAAGAACACAGCGAGCATTGTCAGAGTGTTCAACATGATGCAGAGATGATACTGCGCGGCGGGGATTACTGCTTCTGCGAACAGAACAGGCGTAGAATACGTCCATGAGGCGGTTCTTCGCAGTTGCGCTGTTCCTCATCGCTGTTGCCGCTCCTGTCTGCGCGCAACGTGGGGGCGGTCGCGGCGGAGGCGCTGCGGGCGGGCGCGGCGGAGGTTTTGCGGGGGGCCGTGGTGGGTTTTCAGGCCATGCAACCTTTGCCGCACGCGGCGGGAGCTTTCAGGCAGGCCGCTCACGCTATGCTGGCGCTTCTGCTGTGCAGCGAAACAGGCCAGTGGCGCGGGTGCTTGCTCCCGGCAGAGGCGCTGCTGCCGCGAACTATATCGGTTCCGAAGTCAGAAGTGGGCATCCGACCTTCGACAACCGTGGTCGAGTCGGCTCACGCGCGGGGCGTCGAGCCGGCATCCCGTATCTCTATCCGGGGCCGCTGCAGTACGGATGGCTGAACTACGGAACCCCGTGGTATCCCGATGGCGGCGCTTACTACGACGACTCCGCAAACGACAACTCCGCAAACGTCTCGGGACCAGATGCCCAGAGCTACGACAATCAGCCAGCGGCGCAGGACCAGCCAGTTCAGGAAGAGCCCGCGCAGCCATCGACCGTGGAGCCGACGCTGTACGACTCGGATGCCGTGACGCTTGTCTTCAAGGACGGGCGTCCGTCGGAGCAGATTCACAACTACATCCTGACCCGCACCGCCGTCTATGTGACGGACGCGCACCACCGCGAGATTCCGGTGGCGGACCTCGATCTTGCGGCCACGGAGAAGGCGAATCGCGAGGCGGGCGTCGACTTCAAACTGCCTCAGACCGGTCGGTAGCTCAGCCCGAAGCTATGACGCTTGCGAGGGCTGGGCGTTCAAAGGAACTTGTGACCCAGGCTTGCCAGGACCTCGCGGTCCTCGGGGGTGAGGGGGGCGTGGGCGAGGAGGTCGGGGCGGTTGCGCAGGGTCTTGGCGAGGGCCATCTGGCGGCGCCAGCGGCGGATGGAGGCGTGGTCGCCTGCGGCGAGGACTTCGGGGATGGAGGTGCCTCGGAAGTCGGCGGGGCGGGTGTAGTGGG
>PLUT01000173.1 GCA_003162875.1 Granulicella sp. | reverse complement strand
CTAACGCGAAAATGCTCTAATGGTTGATCCGCAGTGTCCGGCCACCAAGCCGGGTCTTTCGCCGTTGCTAAGGTTGAGGAGCCAGTCGGTTGACCTAAACGTGACTTCCATCCGCTGACTATTTTGTCTACTCAAATCGTGTTAACCAGGAAGGGACTCCCCATTAGCTAACTGGCTTTATTTGCAACAAAACATCAAGAAAATCCGGGGAAATTGCGGATGCCTAATGTATGACCCGCAGTGCCCGGTCCCAGCGCGCGAAGTCCGCCAGCGAGCCCAGCCGCCAACTGTGCGAGCCGGCCGCAGTGCCGCCGACCGCAGCGCCGCCTGCCGCCACCGCCTGGCCCGGCGTGTTGTCGGTGTTGCGCAGCGAAAAGTAAATCAGAAACGGTTTGCCGACGATGGCGTCCCGGGGCACGAAGCCCCAGTAGCGGCTGTCCTCGCTGTCATTGCGGTTGTCGCCCAGCACAAAATAGCTGTCCGCGGGCACCGTGAGTTCGCCGTCCGAGATGAGCGAACGCATCTGAATCCACCAGCGAGGGTTCACCCCGGGATCGGCGCTGTCCCTCCGCGGAAAGTCGTCGCGGTAGTTGTCCGGGAGGGACGGCCGGTAGATGGCATACGGCTCCCAAAGGGCGCTGCCGTCGAGAAACACGCGGCCCGCGCGCAGGCGAATGCGGTCGCCGGGCAGGCCCACCACGCGCTTCACCAGGTCCAGCGAGGGATCGACCGGGTAGTGGAAGACGATCAGGTCGCCGCGATGAATCCGGTTGGTGGGCGCGAGCGGGTCGATGCCGTGGTCGCTCGACACCTCCTTGTTCACCAGCAGAAAGTCGCCGACCAGCAGCGTCGGCTCCATCGACGCCGATGGAATGCGGAACGGCTGCACCGTGAAGGTGATGATGAACAGTGCGATCACGATGATGTTGATCAGCGACTGAAAGGCTTGCAGGAATCCGTGCCAATGCACAGCGCCGGGGACCGGAGCGGCGGCTGGAGCTTCGCAGGGGTGCGGGCCGGGGTTCGGGTCGCCGGATGGGCTCGGCTCGACGGCCGGATTCACGGCGAAATCTCGGTCCCGGCGCCTCCCGCTCCGTGGGCAGGCAGACTGGCCGGCTTGGTCCCGTGAACGGGCGCCATCTCCCGCAACGCGCCGGAGAGCAGGCTGGCCAGGGCGCGGCGCGCCGCCTCCTGCTGGGCCTGCTTCTTGGTGGTGCCTTCGGCCTCAGCGAGTTTGATCGCGCCGCCGGCGGCATCGGCCACCCGCACCTCGATGCGAAAGTTCTTGCGGTGGTCGGGACCGCTCTGGTCGGTCAGCAGGTACCTGGGCTGGCCCGCGCCCGCGGCCTGCAGGCGTTCCTGCAGCGCCGACTTGTAGTCGCCGACCGCTCCGGAAAAGGGCTCAGACGATTGCAGCACGTTGATCATGTCGGCTGCCGCCGGCTCGATGATCTGGCGATGAATGAAATCGCGCGCAGGCGCAATTCCCCCGTCCAGGTAGATCGCGGCAATCACCGCTTCCAGGGCGTTGGCCAGCAGCGCAGGCTTCTTCTGGCCGCCGCTATGCTCTTCGCCACGGCCCAGCCGCAGCATGGGTCCCAGTTCCATGCGCAAAGCCACCTGGGCCAGATTCCGGCTGCTCACCAGCGACGCGCGCAGCCGCGTAAGGTCGCCCTCGCGCGATGCAGGAAAACGGCGATACAGCGCCTCCGCCACCACCAGGCCCAGAACTGCGTCGCCGATGAACTCCAGTTGCTCGTTGTCCGACCCAGGCTCGGGCGTGCGCTCCGGGTTGCTCTCGTAGGCGAGCGAACTGTGGGTCAGTGCAAGCGTGATCAGCTTGGGATCTTTGAATCGATAGCCGAAAAAACGCTTTCCCGGATCGAAGGGCGGCTTCCCTTGCGGCTTCTCTTGCGGCTGCTCGGCTTGCTTCACGGAGCCGTTGGTCGAGGCGGGAGGAGAAGCTGGCCGCGAGGCCGCCTTGGGGCGCGACTTCCCGGCAATCTCATGACGCGTGGTCAATTCAACCCTCAACCGTGGAATCTTGTCTTAAGTTTACCGGAGCCGGACCCTGCCGTGCCGCCTCCCGGATGTGATTCATTTGGGCGGGGTTGGCCGATAAGAGTCCTTTTCCGCTTTGCCGGTCGGATCCAACCCCTGCAAGTCGTCCTGCCGGTCGAATGACGGAGCCGCGCGCTGGGGTCGCGCGAAGGGCTGCTGAATGCCCTTCTCTGCCGCAGCCTTGGTGTCGGGCTGGCTGTCGCGGTTCGCCAGCGCGGCGCGATACTCGGCGATGGCCTTATCGCGCTGGGGCCGGATCGCGTCCGGGTTGTCGGGGTCGCGGGCGACATCGTACATGCGCCCCAGGTAGATGTGCGCCCACGCAATCGTCCGCGGGTCATGCGAGAGCTTGACCGTCTGCGTCAGCTGGTCGAGCGCTTCTTCGGGGTCGCCCTGCATCAGGTCGACGCGGCCCAGCAAGTAGTGCGCTTCCGGATTCGTGGGGTCGGTCTTCAGCGCGGCTTCCGCAATTTCGCCTGCCCCATCCACATCGCCCTTCATCAGCTTGGTCTCCCCCAGCTCAAGCGCGGTCGGCGGGCGCGGGGTCCGCCGGACCTCGTGGAAGGCCGGGTCGCCGCCTGATCCCTCGGGCAGAAAGACGATCTGCTGTTCGCGATGCTGTTCGTGTTCGATATCCATGCCGTAGACCATGGGCCCAATGTTGTCCTTCAGGCTGCTGCCTGCCTTGTCCAGCACGCCCAGCTGATTGTAGAAGTACTCCACCAGCACCCAGCCCTGGCGCATGTCCAGGTCCACGGCCCGGCGGCGCACCACCTCGGCCTTCCGCTGGTAGGCGGTCACTTCGGCGTCGTAGCGATCCTGGTCGGAACGGTCCTTGAATGTGTCCTGCTTCTCCGGCCGGGAGAATCCCACGTCCATCATCTGGGCTTCCACTGCCTTGATCAGGCACTCTGTCAGCAGCGCGGCGATGTCGGATTTGTAGAGAAACTCCAGCGGCGCCTGCTGCACCGGCTTCAGCAGCGGGAGCAGGCGCTCCATGGCGCTGCTGCGCGAGTAAATCATCGGCTCGATCAGGTAGTGCAGGTAAGTGTGCCGGATCAGCTCCATCGGCACGCTGTCCGCGGGCTGGGCCGCGGGCGAAACCACGATGGCGAAGTCGCTGCCATAGATGCGCGCATTGGCCTCCCGCGGCGCCAGCATCGGCTCCAGCAACACCAAAAAGCGCCGCCCATCGTACGTACTGACCGGCAGGTGCAGGTAGATGTTGGTATCCAGCACCATCTTGGTCAACGGCGCATGGATGCGGTCCACAAAGCCCTCATAATCGGGGCGGTGTTCCACCCACAGCGCGTTCAGCTGGACCGCTTCCGCGAAGGCGCGCACCAGCTGAAGCACCCCCATCACCTGGGTGGAATCCGGCGGCAGCTCGGTCTCGTCCACCGAGATCGTCAGCTCGGGCGGCGGCGTGAGATAGAGCGCGAGCGAGATGTACTGGGCCAGGCTGCGGCCCGGATCGTTCAGCGCATGTTCACGGATGAAGGTGCACAGCGCATCGCGCGCATCGCGGGCGGGCGCTGACGCCGCCAGCTCCTGGTTAACCTCGTCCCGGACCCGTTGCCGGACCGGACTGGATTCGGCCATGCCCGCATCGTAGCCGCAGGCGTTCAGCGCCACCGCGATATAAAACATCGGCTCGCTGGTCTCCAGCGTAATCGCCGCCCCTGCGGTCTGCGGCTGCGCAATGCGCGGCACGGCAGCGGTATCCGCCGCGTGCGCCTCCGGGTTGCTGGAAGAAGACGAACTGGACGACTGCGCCAGCACCACAGCTCGCGGGACCAGGTTGGCGATCAGGAGGGCGGTCGCGGCAGCGGCGATCGGGAGGTGCCGGGATAGGGAAAAACGGCTCTGACGAAACACAATAGGAGTTCGACGCTACCGCTGAGTTTAAGAGAGCGGGCGAGGGATAGCAAGCAGGCGGCGCGGCTGCGGCGACCAGCGCGCGCCGTGACGGGTCTAGCCGTGCACGGAGATGCCGGAGAAGGTAATGATTGCGTGCCCGCGGATGGGCACGCCGAAGGCGCTGGCCGGCTGAAACACGCTGTCCAGAAGCTGGTTGGCAACCTGGGTGCGGACGCTCTCGTCCTGCGGACCGGCCACGATGGTGAAGTCGTAAACGCGGCCGATGCTGTCCACCGACGCCTCCACCACGATTCCAGCGTCCTGCGGCGTGACAATGGCGGCGGGAGCCACGGTGGAGTAGAGATAGTGCGGCGCGGTGACCGCGCCCAGAGGTTCGTCGTTGGCCAGCACCTCCTGCGGCGCTGCGACCATGCTCAGCAACAGCACAATGCTCCCCACCAGCACCACGGTGCCGGCGAACCCAGCTGAAATCTGCACCAGCATCGGCCGCACGGCGTTGTCCCACACCGGCCAGAACCGGTCCAGCAGCCGCGCGCTGCGCCGCGCCTGCTCGTGCGAGACGGCGACCCGCAGCCGCAGCGCAAGATCCGCCGGGGCCTTGGCCGGCCCCACCATCACAATCGTGTCCTGGGTCAGCCGCCACGCGGCCAACTCGCGGGTGCAGGCCTCGCACCCCGCCGCCCAGCAGCCGGAGCCATCGTCAAAGCCGTCGATATGGCGCGCGATCTCCTGCATCTCCCGGCCGCTGAGAGCGCCGTCCAGATAGGCCGAAAAACTAGCCTGGATTGCCGCACATGACTTGCGATTCATCGCGACACCTCAATCGTTCGATCCCGCATTGGTGAGTTCAGCATCCCGGAGTCACCCTGTCCCGGCGCTGAACTTTGCCGGGCAGGTGCGGTCGATCGATGATGCTCACCCGCACGGTGCCCGTACCCGACCCCGTCTCCGGGGGCAAGCAACTCCCGCAGAGCGGCGCGCCCCCGCATCAGCCTCGACTTCACCGTGCCCAGGTTGACGCCGAGCACGTCGGCAATCTCTTCATAGGTGAAGCCTTCGATCTCGCGCAACACCACTACGCTGCGGAACGCCGCCGGCACTTGGCGAAGCGCGCCTTCCACGTGCTCGCGGAGTTCATCCTGGGCAGCCTGCTCAAACGGCGAGCAGCTGCCATCGGCCAGCGTGTCGCCCAGTGATTGTGCGTCGCCGCCCGAGTTCGCATCCGCGCGCGAATCGCACGGCGCCTCCAGCGCCGTCTCCTGTCGCTTGTGCCGCGACCACCAGCGCCGCTGGTTGGAAGCCTCGTGCAGCGCAATGCGGTAGAGCCACGTGCGCAGGCTCGCCTGCCCATGGAAGCTGCCGATGTTGCGGAAGACCTTGATGAAGACATCCTGGGTGACGTCGGCGGCGTCGGCCGGGTCCTGCAGGCTGCGCGCGATCAAGGAGTAAAGGGGCTGGTGGTATCGCGCGATCAGTTCGGCGAAGGCCGGTGAGGAGCCAGCCTTCAGTTCGGCGACGAGGGCGCCCTCTTCACTGGGAAGGTCCATCGCGCTCGCCAGATTGCCCATTACCCTGCCCGCCTGCATACCGGGTGTCCTTAACCGTACGACTTCGGTGAATCCGTTGCAACCATGCGCAGTCGGCGCAACGCGGCTCCGCTGCTGCCCGTCAATCCCGACAGAGTGATGAACTTCGCCGCCGGCGGCTGAGTGCTCGCTCACTCTGTTACTTTAGACACCGCCGAGCCCGAAATAAGTTCCCGCAAATCCGGAAAATACCTTCGCGTGCAGTCAACATCCCGGAGGACCACCCGCGAGCCGCAAACCCGTTTGACTAAGTGCGACCCAGGCCCGAGAATAGGAACTGTCCTTCCTGAGAGTGGGCCTGTGGCGCAGC
>PLUT01000377.1:3832-4856 GCA_003162875.1 Granulicella sp. | reverse complement strand
TTCATCTGCGGGTCGAGGAGTTGGCGCCCAGCGAGGGCGATGCCGCGCAAACTACCGCATCCCTGGGTACACTGGTCGAACTGATCCAGGCTGTCCCGGTGAAGGTGACGGCAGCGTCAGACAAGGTCGACGCCGACGCCCTGCGAGAGTTCACCACCTCGATGAAGATCGAGCAACACAAGGATCGCGTGGTGCTGACCGCGAGCGTTCCCCTGGGACTGGCGAAGAAACTGGCCACGCCGGCGACCGCATCGGGGCCCAGCGGTTCCGGCCTGGATGCGACGCCCGCAAACGCGGCTGGACGGTGAAGACCGGGCCTGAAGCGGCGGCAGTTTAGATTGAGATGAATCGGGCCGCCCGAAGTGCGTCAAATTGCAGCCGAAATGCATCTCTTGTGTAAAGGAGAGAATTCCCGCATGCGCAGACTCGCCGACCTATCCGCTGTGTCACTCCTTTCTCTGCTCGCACTTCTGACCGTTGCTGTTGCAACTCCGGCGGCGTCCTGCGGGCAGACCGCCCAGGTTCTCACTGGCCAGGCGGCGTTCACCGACTGGAACCAGCAGACTCCCGGCGTCCGCCACAAGATCACCGTTGCCGACCTGCCCGAGCCGAAGCCGGATGAGTCGGTCGCCAACCAGCCGCGCGTCGTCCCGCGTCCCGCGAATGCGTTACCTATCGCGCCTCCCGGCTTCAAGGTGACGCTCTACGCGGGCGGCGACACGGCTCCCATGCAGCGCGCCGACAACGTCGAGCACATGGCCCGCAGTGGTGGCACCTTCACGATGCCGCGCCTGATCATGACCGCGCCCAATGGCGACCTTTTCCTCGCCGACTCCGGGGCCGGCGAGATCATCGTCCTGCGCGGCGTCGGTCCCGATGGCAAGGCCGCCCAGATCGCCACCTTCGCCAGCGGCCTGGACCACCCCTTCGGCATCGCTTTCTATCCCGCCGACAGTCCGAAGTACGTCTACGTCGGGAACGCCACTACGGTGCAGCGGTTTGCCTACCACTCGGGTGACCTGCA
>PLUT01000377.1:0-3767 GCA_003162875.1 Granulicella sp. | reverse complement strand
TTCCACCGAGCCGACGTGCTGGAGTACACCCCTGAAGGCAAGCTCGTCGAGGTCTATGCCACCGGCATCCGCAACTGCGTTGGCGAGGCGGTGAACCCGATCACCGGCCAGCTCTGGTGCTCCGTCAACGAGCGCGACGCGCTGGGCAACCACCTGGTGCCGGACTACGTGACCTCCGTGCCCGAGGGCAGCTTCTTCGGATGGCCCTGGTATTACATGGGCGGGCATCGCGACCCGCGCCTCAAGGATGCCTGCGCCAACGGCACCGGCCCCAACCCGCAGCTGACTGCGCCGCTCGCCGAGCAGCAGGCCGCCGACTGCAAGCGCGTCGACCTGTCCTCCAAGGTTCGCACGCCGGACGTCCTGGTGCAGCCCCACATGGCTTCGCTGGAGATGCTGTTTTATCCCACGCAAAAAACCCAATTTCCCGCCAGCTACTCAGGCGACGCCTTTGCTGCGGAGCATGGCAGCTGGAACCGCAAGAACCGCGCCGGCTACGAGGTCATCCGTATCCCGATGCACGACGGCCACGCCACCGGCGAGTACGACGACTTCCTGACCGGCTTCGTCACCCCCGACGGCCAGGTCTGGGGCCGCCCGGTGGGGGTCGCGGTCGGAAAGGACGGGTCGCTGTTCGTCACCGACGACGGCAGCCGCTCCGTGTGGCATGTGACTTACATCGGAAAGTAGCGGAGTTGGCGCGAACGAACGCGGAGGGCCGATTTCTGCGGCCTTTTATCGCAAGAGTTGTGGAAGCTCTCTAAGAGCCAGCCAGGCTGTCCATCCCGGCAAGTGTGTCCCGCATGTACTTGTGCGGGTTCACGGGCGTGTTGTGGATGCGGACCTCGTAGTGCAGATTGGCTCCGGTGGTGCGTCCGGTCCGCCCCACATATCCGATCACCTGGCCGCGCACTACGCTTTGCCCCGCCATGACGGCGAATCCGGACATGTGGGCGTAGCAGGTTTCTATTCCGTGCCCGTTGTCGAGGATGACTTCGCGTCCGTATCCGTTTTCAATGTCGGCTGACTTCACAACGCCGTCCGCGGTGGCGCGGATCGGCGTGCCGGCGGGCGCGGAAATATCGACGCCGGTGTGGAACTCGCCCTCGCCGTTGCCCTTCACCGGATCTTCCCGCTCGCCGAAGCTGCTGGTGATGGGGCCGATCACCGGCCACAGCGAAGGCGCGTCAATCGCCATATCCGAGTCCGATGCCCCCAGGCCTATCCCAGCCACTGCGCCGAATGCGGAGTCGCGGTCGATCACCTGCGTCGCAGCCCCGCTGACTGCCGAGTTGCGCAGCGCATAGAACGTGTCCAGCGACTTGTAGTAGCTGTCGTCGCTAAAGCTGGAGGCGGGTTCGCCGATCAAGGAGACATCGCCGGCCTTCTCTCCGGAGTTGCGCGAGGGCGTCAACATGTGGCCCATGGGTACGGCCAGCTTGCTGGCGGTCAGGCCGTAGAGCGCGGACACCTCGGTTGCCAGCGAGCCCAGCGAGGCGGCCTGCACATCTTTTTCCTGCGCCTGCTTCTCCAGGTGGGCGTAGTCCTTTTGCAGGGAATCGCGATCGTTGCGCAACTGGTTGAAACGGGCCGTCTTGATCAGCATGCGCGAGTACGATCCCGCGAGCCCGGTAATGGTGAACGCCCCAATCACCGCCGCCGCCACGAAAACATAGGCGTAGTGCAGTGGGATCGGCAGTTTGCGCAGACCACCGCCCTCATCGCGGCTGACAAGTACGATGTAGAAGCGCCTCTTCAAACTAAAGCGTTTTGCAGTCAAAACTCAGAACCCTATTGCCATGGATTGACCGTCTCTCGCAGGTTCGCGAGCAGATGTCGGACACTCGAGAGAGGCTAGCCGGTCGCATGAATCGGTGCAAGCGCCATTTGCGCGTGCCGACCGGGGCGCCTCATCTCTCTTGGACGTTACTTTCGAGTTTAATCGCCGCCCCGGTGGAACGCAATCCGTTTGTTGCAGGATTTCCCGATAAGTTGTAGGGATTCCATAATAATTCTCCGCTATTCCTCTTGCCGGTTTCTCCGTATCTTCGCCTCGACGGGAGTCCACGAACCCGTCTCGCGCGATCGCCGGGTTTATGCTGGGCCTGACGATGAAGACGGCCTGACGATGAGGACAACCATGGGCGAACTGGCGCTGATTGAGCGCATCCGGTCGGGATGGGGTGGAGGCGGGATATCCCCACGGGGCAGCCGCGACCGGCGGCGCAATCCGGGCAATCCGATTCTCGGCATAGGCGATGATTGCGCCATTCTGCGTGTACCGAAGGGTCACGAGTTGCTGGTGACGACCGACTTTACGTTGGAAGGACGCCACTTCCGCCGCGACTGGCACCCACCCGAATCGGTCGGGCACCGAGCCCTTGCGCGAGGCCTGAGCGATCTGGCCGCAATGGGTGCGCTTCCGCTGGCGGCCTTCCTATCGCTGGCGCTCCCGGGGGGGACGCTCGGATCCCGCACCGGCCGCCGCTGGGTGGAGCGGTTCTTTGCCGGCCTGCGCGGGCTGGCGGAGCTACACGCCGTTCCCCTGGCCGGCGGCGACACAGCCGAATCGCCCTCGGGACTGGTGCTCGCGGACATTGTGCTGGTGGGAACGGCCCCTGCCGGCCGCGCGCTGCGGCGCAGCGGAGGCCGCCCCGGCGATGCCCTCTACGTGACCGGCGAACTGGGCGGTGCCGCAGCCGAACTCGCTGCGATGGAACGACGTGGGGCAGGGAAGCGTCCCTCGGTCCTTGCAGCCCGTGCAGTCCGCGCCAATGACAGCTCTGGAGCGCATCCGCAACTCTACCCGCAGCCCCGCGTCGCCGTGGGGCTGGCACTGCTGCGGCGCCGCCTCGCCACCGCGGCCATCGACCTGAGCGATGGGCTCTCCAGCGACCTCGCCCACCTCTGCCACGAGTCCGGCGTCGGCGCTGAGTTGTCGCTCGCCGCGCTGCCCATTCATCCGCTGGCGCTGCGGGCCGGAGCGGAGCAGGCGATCGATTTCGCGCTCAACGGCGGCGAAGACTACGAACTCGTGTTCGCCGCGCCGTCGGCGGTAAAGATGCCGCGCAGCGTGGCTGGGGTGCGGGTGACCCGCATCGGAAGACTGGTGCGTGGCCACGCGGTCTCGCTGGTGGACTCTGGCGGCCGACGGCGGCCACTCCCGCCGCGCGGCTGGGAACACATCGTGTAGTGCAGTCGATTCCGGCGATTCCGTTTGGCGATTCCGTTTATCATCGGGCCTAGCCTATGCATGACTCGACCAGGATCGTTCGTTCCACGCTGACGCGCGCCACCGCGGGCGAACCGCTCCACCCCAGCCCCGTCTTCGCCGCGCCCTTCCATACGCCGGGCGACCCGGCCGATGCGCTCTACAGCTATGCGCGGTCGCACAATCCCACCTGGACCGTGCTGGAGCGCGTCATCGGCCAGATCGAGTCGGGCAAGCTCGCGCCGGGCCAGGCGGACGAGGGCCAGAGCTACCGCGCCAACGCCCTGGTCTTCGCCTCGGGAATGGCTGCGTGTGCCGCAGTCTTCGGCGCCGTGCTGCGGCCCGGCGACGTCGCCGTGCTGCCCGCCAACGCCTACTTTGCCGCCCGCCAGTTGATGCAGAACTACTTCGCCAAGATGGGCGTCGTCGTCCGCCTTGCGCCCACCGCGGGCGACGCGCAGGGCGAACACCTGGAAGGCGCGCGTCTGCTGTGGATCGAGACGCCCAGCAACCCGACCATGGAGATCTGCGACATCGCCGCGCTGTGCGAAAAGGC
>PLUT01000224.1 GCA_003162875.1 Granulicella sp. | reverse complement strand
ATGGATGAAGGCGCGTTTATCCTGGACTACTTCACGCCGGCGGGCACCTCGCTGGCGGAGACCAACCGCATCCTAACCCACGTCGAGCAGATTCTGCACAACACTCCCGAGGTCACCATCACCACCCGCCGCACCGGGATGCAACTTGGCCTGGCAGCCGTTACTGAAGCCAACCAAGGCGACTTCACGGTGCGCTTGAATCCCAAGCGCTCGCGTTCCATCGATGAGGTGATGGAAGACGTTCGCCTCCGCGTCCTGAAGGCAGAGCCCGCCCTGGACATCGAGTTCACCCAGATGCTGCAGGACATGATCGGCGATCTTTCCAACTCCCCGGAGCCGATCCAGATCAAGCTCTTCTCCCCGGATTCCGTGCTGCTGAACCAGCTTGGCCCGCGCGTGGAAGCAGCCATCAAGAAGATTCCCGGGGTGGTCGACACCCAGAACGGCATCGACAACACCATCTCCGGCCCGGCCACCAACTTCCAGGTCGATCCGGTGATTGCGGCCCGCCTCGGCTTTACTCCCAGCGAAGTTGCCGAGGACGCGACCGCGATCATGGATGGTCTGCCGACGGCCGATCCGATGATCGTCAACGGCCGGCCTTACACCGTCCGGGTGCGGCTGCCGGATGACAGCCGCGCTTCGCTGGACGCGATCNNCCGTCACCGGCCGGCTGGAAGGCTCAGACCTCGGCTCCGCCATGCAGCAGGTCCAGGCCACGGTGGCTGCCATGCACATTCCTTCCAGCGTTCGCGTGGAGTACGGTGGCACCTATCAGGAGCAGCAGAAGTCCTTCCACGACCTGCTGCAGGTGCTGATCCTGGCGCTGGCGCTGGTGTTCGGCGTGCTGCTGGCGGAGTTCCGTAACTTCTCCGCTCCCATCGCCATTCTCACCAGTTCCGTGCTTTCCATCTCCGGAGTTGTGGGTGCGCTGCTGATTACGCGCACGGACTTCAACGTTGCCAGCTTCATGGGTCTGATCATGGTGATCGGCATCGTCGCCAAGAACGGCATCCTGCTGCTGGACGCCGACGAGAAGTTCCGCGCGCGGACGGACCTGGAGCTGGCGGAAAACGCCAATGCTTTCGAAGGCCGCGACATCCCGCGCGAGGCGATGCTGCACGCCGCGCAACGCCGGCTGCGTCCGATTGTGATGACGGCCATTGCGGCCGTCTGCGGCATGCTTCCGCTGGCGTTCGCCTTAGGCGCGGGCTCGCAGATGCTGCAGCCGCTGGCGATCGCCGTCATCGGCGGATTGCTGGTCTCCGTGGTGCTCTCACTCATCGTGACGCCGGCCATCTACTATCGCCTCACGCGGAATCGCCACGCCTGATGCTCAGCGGCGGTTGTCGGTGGCAGGCTCGGGGTGGATGAGCAGGCGGTCGACCTCGGGAGCGTCGAGTTTGAAGGCCCCTTCCAGCGCGGTGATCACGGCGTGGACGCGTTCCATGGGCAGATCGTCGGGCAGCGTGCAGTGGCAGCTGACCTGGATGTGGTTGCCGGCGTTACCGGCGGCGCGGATGCGGCGGCGGGTGACAAAGACCTCGTGGATATCGAGGATCTCCGGAAAGGCGGCGGCGACGCGGCGGAGGTGGACTTCGAGTTCGCGGTCGCGTTCCAGCGAAGCGGGGCGCTCGATGGTCGCGGGCTCGCTTTCGATGTGGGTGAGGATGGAGACGATGGCGGGGACCTCGCGGCGCATCTCGGCCTCCAGGTCGGTGACCAGTTCGTGGGCCTGGCGCAGCGGCATGGACTCGTCCACTTCCAGATGCTGTTCGACATGCAGGCCGCCGTCGATGTGCTGCACGGCGATCTCGTGGATGGCAAGGTTGCGGCGGGCGGCGACGGCGCGGACGCGGTCGTGGACGCTCTCGCCCAGCGCGGCCGTAGGAACTGTGTGGATGACCACGTCGGCCCCGGGAAGATGCCGCTGGACGGCCTCGGTGGCGGCCATGGTGAGCTGTTCGGAGCGCTGGAAGGTGAGGTTGCGGGGCATGCCGAGGGTGACGTCGGCGAAGTAGTCGGCGCCGGAGCGGCGGGTGCGCAGGCGATCCACGGACAATACGCCGGGGATGGCCATGAGGTCGTGGATGAGATTGTTGCGCAGGTCCTCCTTGGACTGGGGCTGGTCGCTGGTGGGATCGCTGGTAGGCGTGGCATCGAGCAGTGCGTCGACGGTCTGGTGGGCCAGCCGCCAACTGACGCGGAGGATGACGCCGGCGACCATCAGTGCGGCAATGGGGTCGGCGTACTCGAGCCATGGCAGGGAGAGGCGTTCGCCGGCGAAGGTGGCTGCGAGGCCGACCATGACCGCGAGCGAGGCCCACATGTCGGTGGCGAAGTGGATGGAATCGGCGAACAGAGCGTCCGAGCGGTGCAGGCGGGCAATGCGGCCGAGAGTGCGCGAGCGGGTGAAATCGACAACGATGGAAACCAGCAGCACGGCGAACGGCCACAGCGAGGGCCGGAGCGCAAGGTGCTGGTGAAAGAAGATGCGCTGAATCGCCTCGGTGACAATCCAGAGGCACGAGCCCAGCATGATGAAGGTCTCAACCAGGGCGGCGAGCGACTCAGCTTTGCCGTGGCCGTAGTTGTGGTCTGCGTCGGCGGGGCGGTCGGCGACCTGGACCGAGAACAGGGTGAT
>PLUT01000019.1:11110-23527 GCA_003162875.1 Granulicella sp. | reverse complement strand
TAAGCAGAGATCCCCAAAAGTAGGCAATAACATACTTGACTGAAGCAGTGTTTTAGGCTATTCTATTTTCACTATGGACGATCCAAAGACATTACTCGAAGCAATTCAATACTTTAGCGACCATGACAACTGCCGGAAATTCATGGTTTCGGTGCGTTGGGCTGATGAGGTCGTGCGTTGCCCGCACTGTGGCAACGACCGTGTTTCCTATCTGGAAAAAGCGAAGCTGTATTTCTGCCCAGTGAAGCATCCCAAGCAGAAGTTTAGCCTCAAAGTCGGCACGATCTTCGAGGATTCTCCCATTGCGCTGGAGAAGTGGCTCCCTGCCGCGTGGCTCATTGCAAACTGCAAAAACGGGATCAGCAGTTACGAGCTGGCGCGGGCAATCGGTGTGACGCAAAAGAGTGCATGGCACATGCTTCACAGACTGCGCCACGCGATGAAGCCGTTCCTCGACAGTACCAAACTTGGTGGCCCTGCCAGTGCACCTGTCGAGGTCGATGAATCGTTCGTCGGCGGGAAGATTCGGAACATGCACCGCGACCGTGCAGAAAAGTTCCTCATCGGGATTCCGGCAGACCGCGCTCTGGGATACGAAACCAGAAAGGATAATAAGACCGTCGTAATGGGCATGTACGACCGAGAGAGCCGTCAGGTGCGGGCAAAGGTGATTCCCAACGTCAAGCGGGAGACGCTACAGAAAGAAATCCTAGCCAACGTAAAGTACGGTTCGACAGTGTTCACCGATGAAGCTGTGGGCTATAACACGCTGCGCCGTCGCTACGTTCACGACACCGTGAACCATGCAGAAACCTACGTCAACGGGCAGGTTCACACGAATTCGCTTGAGAATTTCTGGAGTCTGATGAAGCGGAATCTCAGCGGCACCTATGTTGCAGTTGAGCCGTTCCATTTGGACAAGTACCTAGACGAGACGCTGTTTCGCTTCAACAATCGGCAGAACAAGAACGATGCCGACCGTTTCAAGAAACTCTTATCGCAGATCGTGGGAAAGCGGTTGACCTATTCAGAGTTGACCGGCAAGGTGGGAGTTCAGGCCTTCTAAGAAGCGTCAGGGACGCGGGAAGAGGAAGATTGTTTCTTCTCCTGCTGTCGCGGCGCGGAAACCACCTTGCGCATGAGATCAGTGAACTGCCGGAAATTCCCCGGCGTGTCCAGTGTGGATTGCTTGGCGGGACGGCTGACGGGGTTCTGCCATGGCTTCTTCATCGCACCCCAATTATTACTCCGTTAGGTACGCGTTATGCACAATGAATAGTGCAATGATGATAATTGTCTCAAAATCGGCTGTGACTTGCGCCTTTATACTTGACCAAGCGCATTAGCAGGCGGATACTGTGACTGCTGATGTCCAAAGGGAAAGGCTACACTACCTGCCAGGGTGTGTAGCCTTCAAGCACTATAGGTTGTGGTACCGATACGCATTGTCAGTATCCCCTCCTCTAGCTCCCTTGTCAATAAAAATCTGCGAATGCCTGCTCAACAGGCAAACGCGGGCTTGCGGAGGTACCGAATGCTGACCCACGATTACACTGCCATCTGCGAATTTGCTCGGCCTGAACCTGGCGGCAAGTTTACGCTTATCGGCCTTTTCCTGAATGGGATTGGGACACCAATGCTTCCATTCGTGATTCCCGTCCTGACATTTTTCCAGGTAATGAAGTCAGATACGGCAGGGCAATACAAGCTCAAAGCAACGCTGCGCCAACTGAGTAACGGGCACCTTCTCGCATCTGCACAAGGCGCACTTCCAGTTGGCCAGCCGGGCCTTGTCGTTGCACCTCTAGCACTGGCCAATCTCAAATTCAACGCGTGGGACAGCTACACGTTTTCGGTTGAGGTGGAGGGACAGTCAGATCCCTTTGTTACTGAATTTCAGGTAGCACAGGTGCCTTTTCCGCAGTTTATGCCGGGATCTCCTGGAAGGTAGCGATGGCAGAGACACTAGACGACGTTTCGTTCCGCTTCCAAACACGGACGCGTGCATCGTCTTGGATAAATATCCAGCGCAGAAGGCAATTCGTAAGCGCATTACGCAGGTCGTCTTCAGAAACAATGCCGTGAATAGCAGGTGCCAGATGAGACTGAACAGCATAGCTGAGTTCAATAGCAGAATCGGAATCGGAGCGAGCGACATTGTAGGACAATTCAAGGAATTTCTCGGTGAACTCCTTGCGATCAATCCTCTTGGCCAAATAATCGAGCGTTACATCGCGCAATTTGTTGGTAACGGATGCCATGACTAAACCTCAACTTGACTTCGTTCCGTGCAACATTGAAACCATGCGGTTGGTGTGGGCGCAGCATGCCAGCCCCATCATTCCCAACTGCCATCGCGATCCACCTATCCCTTGCAAGCCTGCCTTTGTTACTCACTTGGGACAGTTGATCGTGAAGCACCAACTAACTTTCTTCTACAGCAACAATCTCGCTGGCGATTTAGTGGCCACAGTGTATAGAGTGGAATATCTCGGCGGCCAGCCCGATGAGTACCCCATCCTGTTCAGAGTCGGCTATACCGTGTACATCCTCAGCAACTGGTAGGGAACCAATTTAGTACCCCGGCCCGTCGGACGAACAGTATAAACACATGCGATGCCGGTTGCGCATCACCCACGCTCAACTATTTTTAGTTTACATCTGAAACCATGTTTCTCCATTGCAATTGATTGCACTGGCGCTACCTTGTCACGGCCCCTCTAGTATACTTCAGCCTAGTATGTTATTACCCAAAAGTATATACTTCCCGCAAAATCTTCGTCTCAAAGGACTTGGGGGCAAGATCCTCTAAACGCGTGACTTAGCGGTGTCAAGGTGGGAGCCCAGAGCCAGGCATATCGCCGCGCTCCTGCTTTTCCCTCTTCTTCAATTATACGTGGCGTGTCAAGCGAAAGAGCCGCGAGAATTGCGGTTCAGGGAGTGGGACGCCCACGGGACAACTACAGAGATTCTGCACGTGGGTGCAGAATGATGGCCTGGCGGGTGCAATGACGGCTTGGGGGGTGGGGAGGAGCTCGGTGGGCCTTGGGAGGTTTCTGAGAATCGGCACCTTGCGTCTCTGCCTGCTGTGCAAACTACGGCTGGCAGAAGTTCTTTGGCGGTCTGGAGCAGGTGCTCGGCGGGCTCGAATAACGCCGGTATCGAAGAGGAGACTTGCGCCGGCGGCTGGCGCTAGAGCCGGTCGGCGGTGATGCGCATGCTGAGGTCGACGGCGGTGGCGGAGTGGGTGAGCGCGCCGACGGAGATGAAGTCGACGCCGGTCTTGGCGTAGTCGGCGACATTCTTCAGGCTCATGCTGCCGGAGGCTTCCACGGTGGCTTTGGGCAGGCCTTTGCGGATGAGCTTCAGCGCCTTGGCCACCTCTTTGGGCGTCATGTTGTCGAGCAGGATGGACTCCGCGCCGCCGGCGATGGCCTGTTCGAGTTCGACCGGGGTGCGCACTTCGACCTGGACGATCTGGCCCGGGTGGCGACGCGCGAGCGCGCGAGCCAGCACCGCGGGCAGCCCGCCGCCCAGCGAGATGTGGTTGTTCTTGATCAGGATGCCGTCCTGCAGGTCCAGCCGATGGTTGAGCCCGCCGCCGCAGCAGACGGCGTACTTATCCAGCGTGCGCAGGCCGGGGATGGTTTTGCGCGTGTCGAGAATTTTGGTGGCGATTTTGGTTTTGGACTTGGCTTTGGAGTTTGCGGGGGCGACGGCGCGCACGTACTCGTTGGTGAGCGTGGCAATGCCGCTCATGCGCTGCATCAGGTTGAGGATGACGCGCTCGGTGGAGAGGATGCTGGCCGCGTTGGCGCGGATGACGGCAATGGCCTGGCCTTTTCTAACGCGCACGCCGTCGAAGATCTCCGGGTGGGAGACGACCTCGAAGCGGCCGCAGGGTTTGAGGTTGCCGTAGAGGGTGAGGAGCGCGGAGATGCAGCCGATGCCGGCGACCACGCAGGGCTGCTTGGCGACGACGGTGGCAGTGGCGCGCAGGGCCGGATCGATGGTGAGGGCCGTGGTGATGTCGCTGGCGACCTTGTCCTCGAAAAGCGCGGCTTCGAGGAGGGTGGTGATGCGGCGGGATTTCCAGTCCATGGAGGGATTCTACGCTGGGGCCGGGGAGAGAAGCTTAACACCGATGGACACCGATGAAACCGATTAAGGGCCAAGAACAAATGCGGGGATTCTTCCCCTTCGACTTCGCTCAGGGTCAGAATGACAAGCGACAAGTGGATGCGGTGCTCACGCAGCTACGAGCTACGCAGGCGGGGTGTAGGTGGTCAGGGTGCCGGTGGCGAGGGCGACGGTGACGGCGTCGTCGGGGGTTTTGGTGGTGGCGCCGTCGGAGGCGGGGTGGTACTCAATGCGGAGCTGGGTGGGGGTGACGAGGATGCGGGCGTAGCCGTAGTTCTTGTCGTCGTAGCTCTCGAAGGTGACGGAGTCTTTGGCTTCGGGCTGGGCGAAGGCGGGCGCGGGCTGCGGAGTGCGGATGGTCTGGCCCTTGTTGATGGCGGTGAGGCCGTGGCCACCGTTGCCGACGACGAGGAACGGGATCTGGCGGGTGGTGTTTCCGACCGGCAGCGCGCGGGTGTAGCGCTGGTAGTTGTGCGAGTGGCCGGAGAGGACAGCGTGGGGCCAGATACCAACGGCGGCGCAGCAGGCGTCGATCTCCTTGAGCATGGTAAGCGAGGCGGAGTGCAGGCCGTAGCAGTAGGGCGGATGGTGGACCGCGATGAGGACCGCGCCGGCGAATTTTTCCTGCTTGATGCGGGTGAGCGCGGCGGTGAGGTAGTCGAGCTGAACGTCGGAGAGCTGCGGGAAGGTGGGCTTGCCGGTGGTGGGGTTGGGCGTGGTGGAGATGACGCCGGGGTTTTCCAGCATGTTGGAGTAGAGGCCGAGGACGCGGACGAGTGGGGCCTGGAGGGTGAAGTAGACGCCGGGCTGGATCATGGTGGTGCGCGAGAGGCCAACGGCGTCGGGCGAGTGCGCGAAGGTGGGCGCGCAGAAGTTGGCGAGGAAGGCGGCGAGCGAGTCGGATGCGACGCCGGTGCCGGCGGGCGGCGGCAGGACAATGCCGTCGTGGTTGCCGGGGATGGCGAAGATGGGGCGCGGGTAGTCGCGGTAGGCGTCGTAGAACTGGTCGTAATAGTACTTGTGCTCGCCGAAGGAGTAGACGATGTCGCCGAGGTTCAAGAAGAACTGCGGGACCTGGGCTGGGGCTTCGCCGGTGAAGTCGGCGAGGAGCTTGTCGACCACCTCGTTTTGGGTCTTGGGGCCGGTGGTGGCTCCGGTGTCTCCGGCGCAGTGGAAGACGATCTGGCCGGCGGCCTGGATGGCGGCTTCCGTCGCCGGGCCGGCTGCCCCGAGGGCGGCGGCGAGGGTGAGGATGGGCTCGGTGACGCCGGGGACGGCGGGGAATGGGAGCGGGACGAACTTGGAGGCCTTGATGAGCGCGTCCATCTCGTTGTAGGCGGCGGTGTCGGAGGCGTGGGGGACGGTGTACTTGGTGGGGTCGGCGGTGGGGCGCGGGTCGGCGAAGATGGGCGTGCCGGCGGGGATGCCGGTGGGGGGTTGCTGGGAGACGGTGCTGGTGGGGGCTGCGCGTTTAGGCGGCTTGGTGGGGGACTTCGTGGGAGCTTTGGCGGTGGGCTTCTTTACGGTTTTGGTGGGGGTCTTGTGTTTGGTCGCCATGGTCGTGATCCTCCGAAGCGGGGATGCGGGGAAGGGATGCGAGTGCTGAGAGGGTATCGAAGTGCGGCGGGGTTGTCGAATGAAAATCGGATGGGCAGTGGGGATGCAGTATCTTAAGTCAGGTAGGAGACGGTATGGCGAAGCGGTTTGCGATTCATCCCGGCGAGATTCTCTTCACCGAGTTTATGGAGCCGATGGGGTTGACTGCGTATCGGCTGGCGAAAGAGTTGGGCGTGCCGCTGCCCCGTGTGTATGACATTGTGAAAGGGAAGCGCGCGATCTCGGCGGATACGGCGCTGCGGCTGGGGGCTTTCTTCGGGTTGCCGGCGCAGTTCTGGATGAATCTGCAGAATGAATATGATTTGCGGACGGCGGAGGTTGCGGGGTTGGGGCAGATCAGGCCGTATAAGGCGGCGTAGAAACCACATCTCGTTCGAACTTCAAGAAACAGACATCCGATGCACAGTCGGGGTCGTGATGGGGGATCACTCTCAACCCTCTTGTCCATTCTTGTTCGGCTATTCGATCAGTAATGTCTTCGATCCACGATTTCTTGCGCATGATTGGAGCGTGTTGATAGACGATCAATTTGTCGCCGCTTCTCAATCGTCCGGCCAACCTCTTGAGATCGGCGATACAGATGTGCTTGCTGACTCCTCCTGACGGGGGTTCGATTCCGGTATCGGGATCGATGAAGATGGCCGAGGTACCCTTCGCCTGGCTTTGTGTAATAAGGCTCTCGGCTCGTTCAAAATACTCGATTCGCTCAGCCTTGCGGTAATCACTGAGTAACGCTAAGAAGCGCCCATTGAACATCTCGCCCACAAGGCCAAGGTTTTTGTACGTGTCAAAG
The DNA here is from genome assembly GCA_003162875.1 of Granulicella sp. Taxonomy (GTDB): domain Bacteria; phylum Acidobacteriota; class Terriglobia; order Terriglobales; family Acidobacteriaceae; genus Edaphobacter. The sequence goes on along the minus strand of PLUT01000019.1, from coordinate 16,977 downwards.
AAGCTTTTCACTTTCGGATGAACGGTCCCTCTTATTTCGTCTGGGCGGGCCATCGCTATGTAGCAGACAGAAGCGTTTGGAGAAGCCTCGGAATAGACGAAGCTCCACTTCACGTAATCACGCGTGTCTCCGAACCATTGCTTTCTCATTGCAAATTGAATGTTATCCCAGCGCGGCGAGGGCGGCGCGGGCTTTGTCGCGGAGGGTAATGAGTTCGGCGGTTTGTTTGCGCAGGCCTTCGACGATGTGAGGTGGGGCTTTCGCGGTGAATTTCTCGTCGGTGAGGCGGGATTCGTTGGCGGTGATCTGCTTTTCGTGCTTGGCGAGGTCTTTGGTGAGGCGCTCGCGCTCGGCGGCGACGTCGACGTGTTTTTCGTAGAGTACGGCCACGTCGAAGTTGGCGGTGGAGCGGGCGTTGGCGCCGTTGAGAGGATCGGCGGAGACGTGGATGGCTTCAACGCGGGCGAGGCGGGCGAGGATGTCCTGGCTGAATTCGAGCGGGTCGAGCACGGGGGCGCCGGCGTGGATGCGGATGGGCGCGGACTCTCTTTCGGGAACGCCGAGCTCCTTGCGGAGCGCGCGGATGGTGGTAATGAGCTCCTGCAAGGTCCGCATCTCGGCGATGGCGGCGCTGTCGCAGGGGAAGTCGACGGCCTGCGGGTAGCGGGTGAGGGCGATGGATTTGGCGGGAGGGACGCCGGCGTAGAGGGCGTGCCAGATCTCTTCGGTGAGGAAGGGCATGAAAGGCGAGAGCAGGCGGAGGGAGGCCTCGAAGACGGCGACCAGCGTGGTGAGCGCGGCGGCGGTTTCGGAGAGGGACTCTTCAGCGGTGTCGCTGGTTGGAATGGCTTCGCCGGCGACTTCGAAGTTGAGGCGGAGCTTGACGATCTCCAGGTACCAGTCGCAGAGGTCGCCCCAGAAGAACTGGTAGATGGCGTTGGCGGCCTCGTCGAAGCGGTATTCGGCAAGCGCGGCGTTGGCGGCGGCAGCGGTTTCAGAGAGGCGGGCGAGGATCCAGCGGGACTCAAGGGCGTCGGTGGTGGGGAGGGTGGTTGGAGAGTTTGAGGTGGAAAAGGTGTTGGAGGTTGTGGCGGGGCGGGATGCGTCGGGGTCCTTCGACTCCGCGCTGCGCGCTGCGCTCAGGATGACGGAGTTTGTTGGTAATTGGACTTCGATGCCGGCGTCGCGGGCGCGGTCGAGGTTCATGAAGAGGAAGCGAGCGGCGTTCCAGATTTTGTTGGCGAAGGCGCGGTAGCCTTCGGTGCGGGCCTCGGAGAAGGCGATGTCGGTGCCGGGCGAGGCCATGCTGGCGAGGGTGAAGCGCACGGCGTCGGTGCCGTATTTGGTGATGATCTCGATGGGGTCGACGACGTTGCCCTTGGTCTTGGACATCTTCTCGCGGTTGGCGTCGCGGATGAGCGCGTGGATGTAGACGTTGCGGAAGGGGACGGCTTCGGCGAGCGGACGCGCGCTGCCATCGGGCATGGGCACGTCCAGCATGAAGTGGCAGCCGAGCATGATCATGCGGGCGACCCAGAAGAAGAGGATGTCGAAGCCGGTGACGAGCTGGGTGGTGGGGTAGAAGGCGGCGAGATCGGGGGTGAGGTGGTCTTGAAAGACAACCGCAGGTCCTTCGACTTCGCGCTTCGCGCTTCGCTCAGGATGACAATCTTTATTGGTTGGACCGGAGTTCGCAACGTGGGTGGCGCCGGGCCAGCCGAAGACGGTGAAGGGGAGCAGGCCGGAGGAGAACCAGGTGTCGAGGACGTCGGTGGACTGGACTATATCTGTGCGGTGGCAGGTGGAGCAGGCGGTGGGGGTGGTGCGGGAGACGGTGATGGCGTGGCAGGCGGCGCAGTGCCACGCGGGGATGCGATGTCCCCACCAGAGCTGGCGGGAGATGCACCAGTCGTGGATGTTGGTCATCCACTCCATGTAGGTTTTGCGGTACATCTCGGGGACGAACTGGATGTGGCCGTCGGCGACGGCGGCGATGGCGTTGGCGGCGATACTTCTGCCGCGCGGGTCATCCGGATCCCACATCTCAGAAGCGAGATGTGGGGCACCCGGTTTTGTGGAATCCGAGGTTCCGTCCAGCTTTTTTGGGGTTTTGTTGACGGCGATGAACCACTGCATGGAGAGGCGCGGCTCAATGACGGCGCCGGTGCGCTGCGAGAGCGCGATGGCGAATTGGTGATCCTTGACGGCGACCAGCAGGCCGGCGGCTTCGAGGTCTGCGACGATGCGCTCGCGGGCCTCGAAGCGGTCGAGGCCGTGATACGGAGAGCCGACGAGGAAAACGTGCGCGGTCTCGTCGAGGATGGTGAGCGTGGGCAGGGCGTGGCGCTGGCCGATGGCGAAGTCGTTGGGATCGTGCGCGGGGGTGACCTTGACCGCGCCGGTGCCGAACTCAGGCTGGGCCCAGTCGTCGGCGAGGATGGGAATATCTCTGTCAGCGTGGCCGGCGGCGGCGCTGAGGGGGAGTGTGACTAGCTTCCCGATGAACTCGGTGTAGCGCTCGTCGTTCGGATTCACCGCGACGGCCACATCGCCCAGCATGGTCTCGGGGCGGGTGGTGGCGACCACGATCGAGCCGGTGCCGTCGGCGAACGGATAACGGATGTGGTAGAGCTTGCCGGCGCGGTCCTGGTGCGTGACCTCCAGGTCGGAGACGGCCGTCTGCTGCACGGGGTCCCAGTTGACGATGTAGGCGCCGCGGTAGATGAGGCCCCGCTCGTAGAGGCGGACGAAGGCCTCCTTGACGGCGACGGATAGGCGGTCGTCCATGGTGAAGTACTCGCGCGACCAGTCGACCGAGGCGCCGAGGCGGCGCATCTGGTCGGTGATGGCGGAACCGTACTGCCGCTTCCATGCCCATACGCGCTCGGTGAAGGCTTCGCGGCCGAGAGTTTTGCGGTCGGTGCCTTCCACTTTGAGCTGGCGCTCGACCAGCATCTGGGTGGCGATGCCGGCGTGGTCGGTGCCCGGAACCCACACGCAGGTGGCGCCGCACATGCGCTGCCAGCGCGCCAGGATGTCCGACTCGGCGTGCTCGAACATGTGGCCCATGTGGAGGTAGCCGGTGACGTTGGGCGGGGGCAGGAGCATGGTGAAGGCGGTCTCGCCATTCCCACGATCGCTTCGCGAGCGTGGGGCACCCGGATTTGTGGGGGTCTCAACTTCGAAGAGGCGCTCGCGGACCCAGTAGTCGGCCCAGCGCTGCTCGATCGCGGAGGGGTCGTAGGCCTTGGGGAGATTGCGGTCGGAGGATTCGGCGGGGGATGCGCCGAGGGGGGTGGCGTGCGGTTTTTGCGATTCTTGGGGATTCATGGGTACGAGTCAAGGGTAGCATTGGAAGCGCAGGCTGCCGCCACGATGGGCGGTTCGGATGGAACCATTCGCCCGCCGGGCGCGTATGGTGTTGGATACCGAGGGAATTTCCCGGTTCTGCGGGAGGCAAGGCAGATGACGATGCGGACGAAACGGAATTGGGCGCCGGCACGCGGCGTGGCCGCGGCGCTGGGGATACTGTTGACCGGGGCGGGGTTGCTGGCCCTGGCGGGCTGCCATGTGGATGAGCACAAGAACGGCGATAGCGACAACGTAAAGATCGAGACCCCGTTCGGCGGCTTGCAGGTGAAGACCAACGACGCGGCGGTGCTGGCGGACATTGGCCTGCCGGCGTATCCGGGGGCGCAGCCGGAAAAGAAAAAGGACAAGGACGATGGCTCGGCCGACGTGGATTTGAACTTCGGCAGCTTTCACCTGGGGGTGAAGGCGGCGAGCTACCTGACTCCCGACTCGCCGGACAAGGTAGAGGCGTTCTACCGGGGCGCACTGAAGCGTTACGGCGACGTGATTGCGTGCCGCGACGGCAGCGCCGTGGGCAAACCGGTGCGCACCTTCGAGGGGCTGACCTGCGACGCGCATGAGGGAAACCACGTGCAGGTGAACGACCATCCCGACAAGCACTCGCTGGAGCTGAAGACCGGCTCCGAACAGCGCCAGCGGATTGTGGAGATTGAGCCTGACGGCAGCGGCACCAAGTTCTCTCTGGTGGCGCTGGAGGTGCCCGGGAAGTCGTCTTCCGGCGAAGAGAACGACGACACGCGGCAGTAGGACGCGACTGGCGATGCTTGCCCGGGCGTATCGCGTAGGGTAGCTTCGTAGACATGCAGGAATCGTGTCACCGGTGCGGAGGGGAACTGCCGGCAGGCAGCGGCGAATCTCCGTTCTGCCCGCACTGCGGCTCGCCGCAGCTCTTTCTCTCGCTGGAGAACCAATCCGCTGAGACGGGCGGCGAGGCAGCGCCCGGAGCCGAGGGCGCGGCAACTACCGGCATGCTTCCGCCTCCCAGTCCGCGCCAGGTGGAGTGGAAGACGGCGATCCGCTGCGCCGCGGCGGTGGCAGCCATCGGCGCGCTGCTGAGCCTGGGGGCGATGCGCGTGCAGATGCTGTCGCCGGTAAGCTTTCTGTGGGTGATGAGCGCCTCGCTGATCACCATGGGTCTCTACCAGAAGCGGCGCCCGGCGGCGTGGATGGATGTGAGCATTGGCGCGCGCATTGGCCTGGTGGTGGGGATTTGCCTGGCGGTGGGGCTGGGCGCGGCGATGGCCGGCTGGGGGTTGGTGGCGCGCTTTGCACTGCACTCCATGGGCAGCTTTGACGCGCAGATCAAGGAGCAGGTGCAGCAGTCGATCCAGAAGTCCTCGACCCCGGTTCCCGCAGACATGCTGGGATTCATCGCGTCGCCCGAGTTTCGCGCCGGCATTATGCTGGCCGGGTTTGCCATTGTCTCCGCGTTGCTGCTGTTGCTGTCCACCCTGGGTGGGGCGTTCGCCGGGCTGCTGCGGATGCGGCGTGGTCCCGCGGCTTAGGGGCAGCACCCGCGGATCCAGCTTGCCTCGCGGAGCGCCGGTGCGCGCTGATGGCGGCTAATTTGCGTCGATGCACTGCCGGTGCTGTTATCATCAGCAACGGCGGAACGAACGCTGCGAAGAAGGTTATGAGCGAGACCCCAAAAGCGACCATTGCAGAGACTCCTGCGAAGCTAAAGCTGCGCGAAAAGGGCCGGCTGATGTCGGCGTCGGAGATTGAGCGCACGCTGGTACGGCTGGCGCATGAGGTTGTGGAGAAGAACGACGGCGCCGCGAACCTCGGGCTGGTCGGCATCAAGCGGCGCGGCGTGCCGCTGGCCGAACGGCTGGGCAGAATGATCGAGGGCATCGAGAAGCGGCCGGTGGATACGGGCGTGCTCGACATCAGCTTCTATCGTGACGACCTGACCACGGCGGGCCCAAGGCCCATCGTCGTGCCGGGCGAGCTGGGGTTCGACGTGAACGGACGCGACATTGTGCTGATGGACGATGTGCTCTATACCGGGCGCACGGTGCGGGCGGCGCTGGATGCGCTGTTCAACCATGGCCGGCCGAAGAGCGTGCAACTGCTGGTGCTGATCGATCGCGGCCATCGCGAGTTGCCCATCCAGGCGACCTTTACCGGGCGCACGGTGCCCACCTCGCGCCGTGAAATCATCGAAGTGAAGCTGAACGAAATCGACGGGCAGGAGCAGGTGCTGCTGGTCGAGCTGGTGGATTGAGGCAAAGAGTGCCCCCCGAAGGAACCCATATCCCCGAGGCTAAAGCCCCTAGCTCGCGCGGATCCGGAATGTCCTCAAGACCCAAGGTTGAAGCCTTGGGCTACAAGTCCGGACCTATCTCAGAGACAAAAGGGCCGTACGCAACGACAAATGCGGCTGGATCAGCATATGCTCCCGGCTCGCTGCTGACGGTGGAACATCTGTCGGTCGCGGACGTGGCGGAGATACTGGCCAGCGCCACGCGGCTGGAGCGGATGGCCGCCGCGGA
>PLUT01000019.1:0-11075 GCA_003162875.1 Granulicella sp. | reverse complement strand
TGACGCTGCGCGCGCTGGGCGCGGAGGCGATTATCCTGCGCCATCCGGCGTCGGGCGCGCCGTTTCTGCTGGCGCGGGTGACCGGGCTGCCGGTGCTGAATGCGGGCGACGGCATGCATCAACATCCGTCGCAGGCGCTGCTGGACTTGCGGACGATATTGATCAGATTGGGATTGGGTGGCGCTGCTTCCCATGTCTCAGACACGAGACATGGGGCACCCAGTTCTGCGGCGATCAACGAGAAGACGCTGGCCGGCGTGACCGTGGTGATTGCCGGCGACATTCGCCATAGCCGCGTGGCGCGGTCGAATGCGATGCTGCTGCCGCGGCTGGGCGCGCGCGTGGTGCTGTGCGGGCCGCCGGAACTGCTGCCCGAAGAAGCGCTGGGACTGAATGCGTACCTCGACGCGAATGCAAGCGGCAGCCCGGCGATTGAGATTGAGCGCGATTTCGATGTGGCCTTGCGCGGCGCGACCGTGGTGATGATGCTGCGCATCCAGAAGGAGCGGCTGGAAGGCACCGCGCTGGACCTGGCCGAGTATGTGGAGCGGTACCAGTTGCATGGGGCGCGGCTGGTGGCACTGGCGCCACGCGCTCTAGTGATGCATCCGGGACCGATCATCCGCGGGCTGGAGATTACCGGCGAGGTGGCCGACGGGCCGCAGTCGGCGATCGAGGAGCAGGTGGCGCAGGGCCTGGCGGTGCGGCGCGCGGTGCTGGTGCGCGCGCTGGGGGAGCGGGCATGAGCAAAGGCAAAAGCAAGGGCAAAGGCTTAACACCGATTTACACCGACGGGCACCGATTTTTCTTGAAGGACAGAGGCAAAGGCGGATTGAAACCTGGGCTATGAGTGAACTTCTTATCCTGAACGGGCACGTGGTCGATCCGGCGCAGGGGGTGGACGCGCCGCGCGATGTGCTGGTGCGCGATGGCCGCGTAGCGGCGGTGGAACCTCCGGGCGCGCTGGCCAGCCTGGCGGATTCGCTACCTAAAGAGTTACAGATCGACGCGGCGGGATGCGTGGTGGCGCCGGGGCTGATCGATATCCACGTGCATCTGCGCGAGCCGGGGCAGACGCACAAGGAGACCATCGCCACCGGTACGGCAGCAGCGGCCGCGGGCGGGTTCACCACGGTCGTCGCCATGCCCAACACCACGCCGGTGAACGATTCGGTCGAACGCCTGCGCTGGATGCTCGCGGCTGAGCGCCATCCGCTGATCCATCTGCTGGCCATGCCGGCAGCGACCTTCGGCAGCAATGGCTGCGAGATTACCGACTTCGACGCGCTGGTGCGCGCGGGTGCGGTCGGCTTCACGGACGATGGCAAACCGGTGCTGGAGGACGATGTGATGCGGGCCGCGCTGACGGCCGCAGCCGCGCTGGACGTGCCGGTGTCGCAGCATGCGGAGGACACGCGCCTAACCAGCGGTTGCAGCATGAACTTGGGGCCCGTGGCGTTCCGGCTGGGACTGCGCGGCATGCCCGCGGAGGCCGAGGCGCGCATCGTGGAGCGGGACCTGCGCCTGCTGCGCGAGATGGAACGCGCGGACCACGTGCGGCCGCATCTGCACGTGCAGCACGTCTCGACGGCACTGGCGCTGCGGGCGATCCGCGCGGCCAAGAAGGCGGGGCTGTACGTGACCTGCGAGGCGGCGCCACACCACTTCACGCTGACCGATGAAGCGATCGGCGACTACGACACGAATGCGAAGATGAATCCTCCGCTGCGGGCGGAGGCGGACCGCCGCGCGCTTGTCGACGCGCTGCTGGACGGCACCGTGGACTGCATTGCCACCGACCACGCGCCGCACGCATCGCACGAAAAGGAGGTCGAGTTCGATCGCGCTCCGAACGGCATTACTGGCCTGGAGACCGCGCTGGGGCTGGCGTTGCGCGTGCTCCATCGCGAGCATGGAATGACGCTGAGCCACGTGCTACAGCTGATGAGTGCGCGGCCGGCGGAGGTGCTTCGGTTGCGTGGGCGGGGCGATCTGCGGGTGGGCAGCGATGCGGATGTGGTGGTGTTCGACGCAGGCGAAGAGTGGAACTTTGCGGTAAAGGATTCGCGGTCGAAGTCGAAGAATTCTCCATTCGACGGCGCGCCGATGCTGGGCCGCGTGCACGCGACGGTATGCGCGGGGCGCGTCGTCTATCGGGCCTGACTATACCCGGGTGATCATCACTTCGGTGGACTTCATCAGCGCGGCTGCGGTCTGGCCTTTGCGCAGTTGCATCTCGCGGACGGCGTCGGCGGTGATGATGGAGGTGATGCGCTGCGCGCGCGGCGGCTGGCCGATTTCGAGCACGACCTTCGCGAGCAGGCCGCTGATCTTCACCTCGACGATAGTGCCGACCAGCTGGTTGCGTCCGCTCACATTGCGAAAGCGCTCGCGCGAGGCAGCGCCGGGCGGTTTTGGGATCGGCGGCAGGTAGCGCTTGAGCGCGGCGCCCGGGATGCGGTGATGGCCGCCGGGAGTTTTAATGGTCTTCAGCTTACCGGTCAGAATCCAGTGCTTGACGGTGGGATAGCTGACGCCGACGGCGGCGGCAGCTTCGCGCGGGGTCAACAGCGTGTCGGACGATTTCATGGGCCCTCCTGGACGCGAGACGATCTGGACGCGAGACGATGGAGACGAGTATATGCGCAGGACCGAAACGGTTCTTGCCCGACCCGTGCGGCAAAGTGAGAATCGTATAAAAACGTACATTACAAGCGTCTAGAATCAAAACGATGACAAGACTGCGATTCTTCCTCCCCATCACAGTGGTTGCGCTGCTGCTGTGCGCGATGCCAGCCCCGGCACAGACCGTTGCCGCCTCCAAATCCTTCATGGCCCGGTACCAGGCGCGCGTGACAGCCACGCAGAGTGCCCAGCCGCACTGGGTGACGCCGCTGGTGACGGTGACGCCACGGCTGGAGCAGGAGTTTCGCACCGACTTTGTGAGGCAGACGAATGCGAAGCGCGAGGACACGTGGAACCTCGGCAACAGCAAGGGGCTGGAGATCATTCCGTTCCGCCGCATCGAGCTGCTGTTCAACGCGCCACCGTTCTTCGATCACGATACCGGAGCCAAAGACGGCTTCGGCGACGTGTCGTTCAACAGCAAGCTACGCATTCTTTCGCGCAACGAGGAGCACGGCAACTACATTCTGACGGCCTACCTGGCGGCCACCGTGCCCACCGGCAAGAACGGCAACGGCAGCTGCTGTGCGTTAGTGACGCCAAGCATTGGGGGAGGCAAGGGGTGGGGGAATCTGGATCTTACCTCGACGCTCGGCGGATCGTTGCCCATGTCCAACACCAAGGGCCTGGGCCACACCACCACCTGGAACAGCGTGGTGCAGTACCGGCTGGCGAAGACCGGCGCGGCGCGCTTCTTCTGGCCGGAGGCGGAATTCAACTCCAGCTTCTACTCCGGCGGCACGAACGACGGCAAGATTGCGACGTTTGCGACGCCGGGGATCGTAATCGGGCGCATACCGCTGGCGCACAACCCGGATGGAACGCCGGGACGGCTGGGGCTGACCTTCGGCGCCGGCGAGCAGATTGCGCTGACGCACTTCCACGCCTTCAACCACAGCATCGTCCTCACCGCGCGAGTGCCGTTCTAGCCACGCGATCTTCTTCCGCCGGGGGATGGCCGGCGAGTGCTTTCTCCAGTTATTTGGGGCTGCCGGATTTCCTTTATCGGGCGGCTGGCATCGAACAAGATCGATGAGTCGGTTCTCGAGTACCTCACTTCTTTGTCTCTTCCTGTGCGCGGGCGCGTGGTGTGCACCGCGCGGTGCGCCGGCGCAGACGGTCGATGTGAGTCGTCCGGACAGTCCGGCGGCGACTGCCGAGTCGTTCCGCGCGAGCGACATCCGCCCGAGCGACAACGGTGAAGCTGACAGCGGCTCTGGTGCCTTGCCGGACGCACCGACCCCTGTGACCGGAACCGCGGAGGATGCGGATCGGTCGCCGGTGGAGAGAGAGACGACTTGGCGGAGCTTTGTGCCGGACGTTCTGCACGATCAGAAAGGCATCTGGCTGTCGCCGATGCAGCTGGCGAAGGGGCATGGCTGGGTTCCGACGCTGGTGATGGCCGCGGGCACGGCGGGTTTCATCGAATCGGACTCGCATGTGATGCCGTACTTTCGCAATCATCAGGGCAACCTGGACGATTTGAATGACGTGTTCGACCAGTGGATCACGATCGGGGAGATTGCCGCGGTGCCGTTGGGATTGATGGCGGTGGGCACGGTGCGGCATGATTCGTACGAGAAGACCACGGCGTTGCTGGTGGCACGAGCCTATGCGGACAGCGAGGTGCTGGAGTTTGCGACGAAGCTGGTGACTCGCCGGGAGCGGCCGAGCGATGTTCCCGCGGGACAGAGCTTCAACCACACATTCTTCAAGTCGCAGATCGTGTCGGGCAATGGCAGCAGCTTCCCGTCAGGGCACGCGGCGGGAGCGTTCTGCGTGGCGACGGTTTTGTCCACCCGGTACAAGAAGCATCGGTGGGTGCCTTGGGTGATGTACAGTTTTGCGACGGCGATTAGCCTCTCGCGAATCACGACGATGGCGCATTTCCCGTCGGACGTCTTTGTGGGAGCGGCGATGGGGTATTCCGTGAGCCGGTTCGAGGTGCTGCGGCCGCGGTGAGGTGCGGAAGAGACGATTCCCACGGTAGCCTTCGCCCCTGGCGAAGGATCGCGGCGCGGGCGCCGTTCTAAGAGGAATTGCCGATTGTGCGCCGTACATACCGCGGGGGATTCATCTCGCAGCTTTCCCGGATAGGTTCAACCTCGGCTTCTGAGGGAGGGTCACCTTGTAGCCGGTGCGCTCGCCCGCCAGAAATGCGTCGACTTCGTCGAGGCCGTTCATTAGGTCTTGGAATTGGCTGCTCATCCTTAGAGGATACCGCCTTGCTTTGCGGTGGTGGTGATGATTTCGAGGGCGCGGTCGATCTGCTCGCGGGTGTGTTCGCTGGTCATAATGGTGCGGATGCGGGCTTTGCCTTCGGGCACGGTGGGGAAGGCGATGCCGGTGGCCATGACGCCGGCGTCGAACAGCGCGCGGGAGAAGTCCATGGTGCGGCGGGCGTCGCCAATAATGATGGGGGTGATGGGAGTCTCGCTGGCGGGGGTGGTGCGGCCGCCGATGTCGAAGCCGGCGGCGGCTAGCTGAGCTTTGAAGTAGCGGGTGTTGTCCCACAGGCGGGCGATTCTTTCCGGCTCGGTTTCCAGAATGTCGAACGCCGCGATGCAGGTGGCCGCGACCGACGGCGGGTGCGAGGTGGAGAACAGGAACGGTCGCGCGCGGTGGTAGAGGTAGTCGATGAGGTCGCGGCTGCCGCAGACGTAGCCGCCCAGCGCGCCGATCGCCTTCGACAGCGTCCCCACCTGGACGTCGACCTTACCGTGGCAGCCGAAATGGTCGACGCTTCCGCGACCGTTGCGGCCGAGGACACCGGAGGCGTGCGCATCGTCGACCATCATAATGGCGCCGTACTTGGCTGCCAGGTCGGCTAACGCGGCGACGGGGCCGATGTCGCCGTCCATGGAGAAGACGCCGTCGGTGATGAGCAGCTTGTGGCCGGGTTCGAGCTGGATCTCGCGCAGCAGCTCTTCGGCGTGGGCGACGTCCTTGTGGCGGAAGACCTTGATCTTCGCCCGCGACAGGCGCGCGCCGTCGATGATCGAGGCGTGGTTGAGTTCGTCGGAGAGGATGAAGTCGTCCTTGCCGAGGATGGCGGAGACGGTGCCGGCGTTGGCGGCAAAGCCAGACTGGAAGACCACGCATGCCTCGACGTTCTTGAAGGCGGCGATCTTCGCTTCCAACTCCATGTGGATGCGCATGGTGCCGGCGATGGTGCGCACGGCTCCGGAGCCTGCGCCGTACTTCTGCGTGGCGGCGATGGCGGCCTCGCGGAGTTTGGGGTGGTTGCACAGGCCCAGGTAGTTGTTGCTGGCGAGGTTGATGACGCGGCGGCCGTCGTAGTGGCAGACGGGAGCCTGCTGGTCGTCCAGTACGCGCAGGTGGAAGTAGGTGCCGCGGGCGCGCAGGTCGTCGAGCGCGGCGGTCAGGTGGGCGAGCTGCGGACGCGGTGCAGATTGCGGGGTGTTGCTCATGGAAACAATCGTAAACCTTTGCGTTTCAGGGACGTTCGTGGGCGGCTTTCGGTGGGGGATGTGCATCTGATTGAGGTGAAGCGCTGCGGGATTGATGGCCTTGCCTTGGGTGCGGCTCGGCACCAGTTCAGGACAACGACAGAGATTTCTGGTCTTCGGCTCGCTCAGGCCGGAAGGACGGCGTGCGGGTTGAGACGTATCGGTTGCAAGGCATCACAAGCTAAGGAACGGGAAAAAGGGGATGCGAACAATGAATTCTTATTCGGCGGTTCATTTGCGATGGTTGAAGGCGTATGGCGCGCTGGCGCTGGCTGTAGTGCTGTTGGCGGGCTGCGCGTCCAGGCAGGAGAAGGCGGTTGAGCAGGCGAAGAAACAGGCGGCGGCCACCGGGCAGGCGCAGCAGGTGATCTCGGTGGCCAAGGACGGGACGACCACGACGACCATAGTGCAGCCTCCGGTTCCCGGACAGGCAGGGCAGGCGGTGACGACTACCGTGGCTCCTGGATCAGCAAATGGACCGGCAAACGCGCCGGGAACGCCTCCGCCTGCTGCCGGCGTTTACTACCAGCCGACGGGGACCGCGCCGGGACAGGGTGCAGCGCAGCCCGTGCCCGGAGGCCCGCCGGTGGTGCAGCCGGCGGATGTGAATATTCCCGCTGGATCGGAGTTGGCCATCCGCATTAACCAGAACATCAGCGTGAAGCACACGGAGCCGGGCATGCGTTTTGACGGCGAGGTGGAGGATGGCTGGACGGATGCGAACGGCCGCGTGATCCTGCCCAGGGGCACGCCGGTGGAGGGCATCGTGGACGTGTCGCACCGGCGCGGACACTTCAAGGGCCGGTCGGTGCTGGAGTTGAGGCTGACGTCGCTGACGCTGAACGGGCAGCAGTATCCGCTGCAGACGCATGACATGCGGGAGTCGAAGAAAGGCAAAGGCAGGCGGTCGGCGGCGTTCATCGGCGGCGGCAGCGGGCTGGGCATGCTGATTGGCGGAATTGCCAGCGGAGGTACGGGACTGCTGATCGGCGGACTGGCGGGCGGCGGCGCGGGCACGGCAGCAGCCGGGTTGACCGGCAACCGCGACCTGGATATTCCGGCCGAGTCGATCGTGCACTTCAGGCTGGCGGACGATCTGACGCTGCAAGGGTAGGTTCGAGGCGCCAGGTACCAGGCGCCAGATACCAGGAGAAGGCCCATCCACGCGGAGGCTGGGCCTTCTCTGTTTTAGGAGAAGATCTGCCGGATCACCGCGGGCGCAAAACCTTCGTCAAAGTGGCAACGAACGGCATCGCGGACGGCTTCTTCCAGTTCGGGAATGGAGTCAGCTTCGGTGAAGATGGAAGCGGACAAGGCGCGGGCCTCAGAGCCGCCCTCGGGACTCTCGGTCACTTCGAAGATGATCTCGCTGGATTTCATCGGGCCCTCGCGCTCTATGCTAAACGACGGGCGGTCAGAATTCACAAGAATCAGGGAAAGGCTTCTCCGGGTGGACGGGCCTTTCCCTGTTTTCATGGTCAGTTCAGGCGGCTTTGGAAGCGGGAGCGGATTGTTTGAAGAAGGCGAGCAGGTCGGCGTTGATCTCGTCTTTGAGGGTGGAACACATGCCGTGCGGGGCACCCTTGTAGATCTTGAATTGAGAGCCTTTGACGATCTTCGAGGAGAGCATGCCGGCGGCGGCGATGGGGACGATCTGGTCGTCGTCGCCGTGCAGGATGAGGGTGGGGACATCGAACTTCTTCAGGTCCTCGGTGCAGTCGGTTTCCGAGAAGGCCTTGATGCAGTAGTAGGCGGCGGGGAATCCGCACATCATTCCCTGCAGCCAGAAGGAGTGGCGCAGGCCGTCGGAGACTTTGTTGCCGGGGCGGTTGGCACCGTAGAAGGGCGCGCTAAGGTCCGTAAAGAACTGCGCGCGGTCGGCCTGGACGTTGGCGCGGAGTCCATCGAAGATTTCCATGGGAAGGCCGGCGGGGTTGGCGGGAGTCTTGAGCATCAGCGGCGGGATAGAGCTTATGAGCACTGCCCTGGCAACGCGGCTGGTGCCGTGGCGGCCGATGTAGCGGGCGACCTCGCCGCCGCCGGTGGAGTGGCCCACGTGGATTGCGTCTTTGAGGTTGAGGTGGTGGACGAGCTCGGCGAGATCGTCGGCGTAGGTGTCGAGGTCGTTGCCGTTGAAGGGCTGGCTGGAGCGCCCATGACCGCGGCGGTCGTGCGCGACACAGCGGTAGCCCTGGTTGACAAGGAAGTTCATCTGGTCTTCAAAGGCGTCGGCGTTCAGGGGCCAGCCGTGGCTGAAGACCACGGGCTGTCCAGAGCCCCAGTCCTTGTAGTAAAGCTCGGTTCCATCTTTGGTGGTGAACATGCTCATGGTGCTTTCTCCTTGTGTTGCATGTGAAGTGACCGTTCGAGTCAGTTGGTCCCGGAAGTCTGTTCGGTCTGACGGACGTGCGGTGGGCTGGCTGCGTGCGGGAGCCCCGGAAGCACTGCGGGAGAGTAACCGGGTTGAGAAACCCCGGGGTTGAAGCTTACCAGAGGAACGTGAAAATGAGCTACGCGGCTCAGTGCGTTTTGATCGGATGGAATCCTCTTGCAGTGAGATGCAACGGCAAAGGCTAATCACAGAGTTCACAAAGGAAAAAGAGAGAGCACAGAGATTCCTCTTTCGCATACATCTCTCTCTGTGTTCTCTCCCTCTCTCTGTGAACTCTGTGATTCGCTTTGGGATTGCCTTATGGGAGTGGGGGGAGATGATTTGCGACCAGCGCTTTGGCCTGCGCGATCGTCTCTTCATCGCTGCCGAAGCCAGTAAGCCACTGGATTTCCGGGTCTTTGCGGAACCACGTAAGCTGGCGCTTGGCGTAGTTGCGATGGCCCTGAGCGACGAGGGCGACGGCCTGGTCGCGGGTGAGTTCGCCGCGCAGCACCGCAATGGCTTGGGCGTAGCCGAGCGAGGTGAAGGCGCGGCATTCGAATCCGTACCGCTCCACCAGTTGAGTAGTCTCCTCGACCAGGCCGCGATCGAACATTTCGTACGCGCGGCGGTTGATACGGGCATAGAGCACGGCGCGGGGCGGGTTGAGGCCGAGGCGCAGGATGCGGTAGCCGGTGAGGGCGTCGCGGCCTTGTTCCCATTGCTGCGTGATGGGCGCGCGGGCGGCGAGCGTCACCTCGATGGCGCGGATGACTTTGGGCGTGTCGTTGGCGTGGATCAGCGCGGCGGCGGCGGGGTCGAGGCGGGTGAGGATGCGGTGGAGGTGGGTGGGGCTTTTTTGTTGGGCGCGGGCGCGGAGCTTTTCGCGGAGGGGTTCGTAACGCTGCGGCGCGGGGAAGAGGCCATCGAGCAGAGCGCGTAGATAAAGCCCGGTGCCGCCGGCGACGATGGGGAGATGGCCGCGCTGCGTAATTCCGATTCCGACGATGGCTTCGCGGGCGAGACGGCTGTAGTCGCCGGCGGTGCAGGGCTGGTCCGGCTCCGCTACGTCGATCAGGTGATGGGGCACACGAGCGCGCTCGGCCAGGGTGGGCTTGGCGGTGCCAATCTCCATGCCGCGATAGACCGCGACCGAGTCGCAGGAGACGATTTCGCCCGCGAACTGTTCGGCGAGAGCGAGCGCAAGGGTGGTCTTGCCACTGGCGGTCGGGCCGGCGACGACGACCAGCGGCGCAAGCAGCGGCGCCCGATCTACCAAAGCCGCCACCAGCCCGCGGTGAAGGCGCGATGCAGCCCGGCGCGCAGGATGGCGAAGGCGATCGCGACGACGGCGAGCAGCAGCAGGCCGCGGACCTGGCGGCGACGTTCGAGGTGTTCGGGGATGGTCATGCGGGCCGTTGGTAGATCATTCTAGGCCAGGTCGGCTGGCTTGTCGGTAGAAAGCTTCCGGCGATCTTGGCGATGTGGGCGAACCGCAGGTTCCTTCGGCAGGCTCAGGACAGGCTCTTCGACTGCGGTCGCGTTGCGACCTTCGCTCAGGATGACAGCTTCAGAGACGCCCGGGATGACAGCTTCAGAGATGCTCAGGATGACA
This sequence comes from Granulicella sp., assembly GCA_003162875.1. GTDB lineage: Bacteria > Acidobacteriota > Terriglobia > Terriglobales > Acidobacteriaceae > Edaphobacter. Next base: position 934 of record PLUT01000019.1, on the reverse strand, counting down.
GCTTCAGGGAGGGGTGGGCGCGGCTACTGCTCGATCGGTATGTTGTAGAAGAATCCGACGCGGAGTTCCAGGTCCGGGCCGTGGAATTGCCGGGGCAGCGGCGGAAACTGGCCCTCGCTGATGATGGCGTTCCATGCGGCCCTGTCCAGCGGTTCGTCGCCGGAGGGGCTCTCCAGAATCATTTTTCCAATCTGGCCGTCGGGCAGGATGATGAAGCGGATCCCGGTGATGCCCTTCTTCAGCAGCGGCGGCTCGACCTCCTCCGGGATCAGGGGGTCCCAGTTGTGCTGGATGTCGTCGTGCAGCTTGCGCATGTAGGCGGAGAAGTCGACGCCCTGGGTGTCGGAGAGGATCTGCGCTCCAGCCTGCAGCGGACCCATCCTGCCGGGGGCGCCGACCTCCGCGCCGCTGCGGCCGCTCAGCGCGCCGCGCATGGCGTTTTGCAGGGCATCGTGGGCGCTCTGCGAGTTGGCGGCAATCCTCGGCTGGGGCGCGGCGGGCAGCGGCGCCTCGGGCGCATTGGGAGGCTGGGGCGCGGCCGGAAGCGGCGGCTGCGGCACCGGCGGTGCGGCGTTGTGCGCCTCCTGCTGGGGCTGCGGCGCCGGCGGCTGCGGCGTGGGCGGAGCGGTCGGAGTCTCGCGCGCCTCCTTTTGCAACTGCTCCATAGTCCTCTTATCGATCACCGGCCTGGGTGGCGCGGGCTTTAGCCTGGGCGTGGCGGGCGTCACCAGGGTCAGTTCCTGATCGTGCTCCTTCATCGCCGCGATGGGGTCCCTGTAGTACGGCTGGTGGAACAGGATGTGCGGGCCGTAAAAGAGGAACCACGCCACCGCCAGGCAGAAGATGGTGGAGATGTAGATGGATTCGCGGAAGCGGGCGCGGGAACGCTCGTCGTCGAGCGAATCGAGCAGATGGATGATCTCATGCTCCTCCA
>PLUT01000205.1 GCA_003162875.1 Granulicella sp. | reverse complement strand
CGCATAAAGGTTTTGCAGACCTCTCCCTTACCACTTGGGTACCGCGCCTCACGGGGTCTGCGTTCTCACGCACACCCGGTTGGAATCAGGAAGAGTGTATCGCAGACAAGGGTGAAACTGGAGCGGGAGACCGGGGTCGAACCGGCGACATCTTCCTTGGCAAGGAAGCACTCTACCACTGAGCTACTCCCGCTCGTACAGACTGAAGTATAGCGGCCCGTGCAGCGCATGGTCAACGCAAAGGAATGAAGCGGAGGGTTCTGCGGGTTTGGTGGGGACGCGCAGATCTGCAAAGGCGCGGAGAGATTTTGAGGTACTCGGTTCGAGGTTCCTGGGTCTGGGCCCGAGGCGACCGCGTTGAGTTTGGGGGAATTGCGGGTTGGGGGAGCAACCGCAGGTCCTTCGACTCCACGCTGCGCGCTCCGCTCAGGATGACAGCTCCCTCCTCCTGATGGCGCGGGCCCTTCGACTCCACTTCTGAGGGCGGCGCTAATTTGCGAAATCGTGGGGCACGGGAATCCGGGGCCCGAAGAGCTGATTGGAGGGGCGGCGCACCACGTGCGGGGTGACGACCACGACGAGTTGGCTGGTGTCCTTCTCGGTGTTGCCCTGGGTTGGCGCCTGGAAGCCGGGCAGCTCGCTGAGGCCGGGCAGGCCGGTGAGGGCCGCAGTTTCGGTTTTGCTGACGTAGCTGACCAGCATTGCGCTCTCTCCCTGCTCCAGCGTTATGTCGGAGGTAAACAGCCGGTTGGCAAGTATGGGGTTGCCATTCACTGTGCCGCCGGCAAGCGCTTCAATCTTGAGATTCAGTTTCAGGTTGATGCGTCCTGCCCTCAGAATTGCCGGCGTGGCGGTCAGGGTGATGCCAAGGTCTTCGTAGGTGACCTGGGGAATCGTGGCGCTGCTGCTTCCGGCATACTGTGACACCAGGCTCGCGACGTTGACGCCGGGAATGTTGATGCCTTTGAGGGCGGAGGCTGCCGCGCTGGACACGCCAGTGGAATAACTGGATGAGACGATCGGGTACTTGGTGCCCTCTCGGAAGGTCGCTTCCTGGCGATCTCCAACCCGCATCTGTATATCGTCGATCGTCCTGACGTCGCTGGTATTGAGGGCCAGGTTGAAGGTGGTGTTGCTGGCACCGGAGATGCCGGTGCGCAGGGCGCCGCCGCCGATGGTTCCGATCAGGTTCGACGCCAGGCTGCTCTGCACCAGACCGGAAGCGATCAGATCGAGAGCGATGGTGAGGTTGCTGGCGTTGGCCGGGATAAGGCCCTGCGCGATTGCCTGCTGCACCAGCGACTGGTTGCCGCTCACGATGTTCTCCGCTTCCGCGTCGACGTTGAAGGCGGAGAACTGGGTAGGGAGGGCCGCGCCGATGTTGATGCTGCGCGTGGTGTCCAGCTCGTACAACTTGACCTCGAACGTGATCTCGCTGCTCGCGTCCATTAGTCCGGCGAGGACCTGATTCAAAGGCGTCAAGACATCCTCCGGAGCGCGCACGACAACGGTTCCAAGGGTGGCCTGGACGGTCGCCTGCTTCACGCCAAAGACGGTCCGGACTACGTTCGCCAGTTCGTTGAGGCGGTCGTTGGGCGCTCCCGGCATCTCGATGGTCTCCTGCAACTGACGCTCCATCTGCTGGCGATGTGCTTTAGCCGGGTCGTCGTCGGCGATGAGAAGCGTGGTGCTATCCACCGGGACGGCGAAGGCGTGGGTCATACTCAGCAGCACCGGCATGGCCTGCGCGTAGGTGACGTTCTCGAGGTCGAAGCGCACATTCCTATTCAGCACGGAGGCATCGATGATGGCAGTGATGCCGTACGCGGATGTCACGCCGCTTAGCACGTCAGAGGAACTGCCGCGCAGGGCGAAGCTCTTCACCTCTTTCGACGGCTCCAGTTCGATTGGGCCGGCGAGCACCGGCGCGTCTATCCGCCATGGATTGGCCGCCGCCTCGGCGTTCGCGATCATTAGGGCGCGATCCGCGGGCGAACTGGCGGCCGCGCCCGCAGACTTATCGCCGGGCTCCGAGGCGGCCGATTGCATTGCGCGCACATGATTGCCGCCTGTCACCGGCTCAACGTGCTCGAGGACGAGCGGATCCTTGGGGTCGATGGCCCGCGCCTGCGCGAGCAAGGTCTCCGCCCTGGCCTGGTCGCCGTCCTGCCTGGCTTTGGTTGCCTGCTGAACCAGCTCGGTGAGCCGGTGCTCGCGGGTTACTGAAATCGCAATGGCGTAGCTGCTGTTTTGCGGGTCGAGGTTCAGGGCGCGCACGAACTCGCGCTCGGCGGCGTCCAGGTCGCNNGAGTCGGCGTCGAGGCCCTCGGGGATGGGCGAGTAGGCGGGGAGGTGATGGTGGCCGAGCTCCAGCTTCCAGTCGCAGCGCGCGGCCACGGCCAGGGTGTTGGACGCCGCCTCGCCATAGGCGCCGAAGCGGCGCCGCATCTCGTCACTGCTCGGCATGTAGAACTGGGGACCGTGGAAGCGGAAGCGCTTCTCGTCCGCGCGCCGGGCTCCGGTCTGGAGGCAGAGCAGGATGTCGTGCGCCTCGGCGTCGGCCGCGTCGATGTAATGGGAATCATTGGTGCAGATGAGGGGGATGCCGGTCCGGCGCGCGATCTCCAGGAGCCCTTCGCGGACCGCGGTCTCCTCGGGCATGCCGTGGTCCTGAACTTCCAGGAAGTAGTTGTCGGCCCCGAAGATCTCCAGGTGCTGGCGCGCCACCCGCTCGGCGGCGTCCAGGTCGCCGCGCTCGAGCCTCTTTGCGCCGGCAAGGTATGCGGTCTCTGCCTCGCGCTGCTGGCGCTTGCCGGCGGAAGGCAGGGACAGAACCGTCCCGGCGCCGGCGGCCACCGGAGCAGCGGCATCGGGGGCAGCCTGCTGCGGCTGGGCCTGCGCCGGCTGAGACTGCGCGGCGGTCTGCGCCGGCTGAGACTGCGCGGCGGTCTGCGCCGGCTGAGACTGCGCGGCGGTCTGCCCTGGTTGAGACTGCGCGGAATCCTGCGCCGGCTGAGACTGCGGCTGCGGTACTTGCGCCGTGCACTCGGTGGAAACCGCCGCGCCCGACGACGCGAGCAGCACGCAGCAGAGCACCCACGCGCCGGACAGGCGACCGCTGCGAACAGCGCGAGGTTGGCTTGGGCGGATCATTCCACTGCTATCTTAGACGCGGCGACCGGCGAACCGCTTGAGTGCGGCAAAAATGCCTTTCGCAACCCGGCACGCGCAGGGAAGTCTGATGCTGAGGTTGAGGCTCAATCCGGGCGACGAGAACCGCTATGCCTGGCGTGTGTTGGTGCCGACCTGCACGCGCATGCGCTCGCCGACTGCCGGACGCTGGTTCAGGAGCAGAGGTCGCTCGCTCATCACCGGACGGCGCATGCCTCTGCGGATCTGCGCGGTGTCCATATGGAGTTCCGCGAGCGTGCGGCTGAGAGTGTTGCGATGCATTCCCAACTCGGTCGCAGCCTTGCACTGGTTGCCCTTGTGGTGTGCCAGCACTTCAAGAATGTAGCGCTTCTTGAATTGCCGGATTGCGTCGGCATAAGAAATGCCGGCGGTGTGCATCTGAGAGATCAGGGCGTCCAGTTCGCGCTTCAAGGGATTACCTCGCTTGCTTGTCGGCAATAACAGATTCCTACTGTACCACTCAAGGTTGATGGATCCAGTTCGGCGCACCACGCCTGAAATCGATTGCGCCGTCCACCATCAACTCTTGCAGATATTCAGGTACGAGGAAGGATACATCATGCGCGACGGCAAATAAATAGGGAGTTAATTCCGAGGTGGTGACTGCTCCCGATTGGGGCGCGAAGGTAGTCACCGCCATCAGCACGGCGATGCCGACGATGCAGCCTCGGGCGAAGCCAAAGGCGGCGCCGAGGGTGCGATCGAACCAGCCCAGGCCGACATGGCGCAGGAGTTTCTGCAGGAACCGGCCGGCCAACTCGAGCAACGCCGCGACGAGCACCACAATCACCAGAAAGGCAATGACCCGCGCGGTGCTGAGCGACACCCTGATGCGGGACGCGTCAATCCAGTCGCCGACCATTCTGTAGTTCCATGCGGCCAGTTGAAATCCGGCGATGATACCGAGCAGTCCGAAGATGGCCCGCACCAGCCCGCGCCGGAACGCCGACACCATGGAGATAGCCACAATCAGAACCAGGAACCAGTCGAAATAATTGAAGTCCGCGATTCTCATGGCCGTCCCCTCGGGAGAACTGCCTGTCCGGCCGGCTCGTGGATTTGGTCGAATTCCTGCTGCCGCGTGAGCAGCCGAAACGCCTCCAGATACTTCTGTCGGGTGCGAGACACAACGTCCGCCGGCAGCGCGGGCGCGGGGGCCTGCTTGTTCCATCCGATGGACTCAAGATAGTCGCGCACGAATTGCTTGTCGAAGCTTGGCTGGGGACCACCCGGCGCGTAGCCGGCGGCGGGCCAGTAGCGCGAGGAGTCCGGGGTGAGCACCTCGTCGGCGAGCACGATTCCGGCGCCGTCCACGGTCCCGAATTCAAACTTGGTATCGGCCAGGATCACACCCTGTGCGAGGGCGTAGGCGGACGCTCTCGAGTAGATTGCGAGGGTCAGGCGGCGCAGGTCGGCGGCGGCTTCGACGCCGATCATGGCTTCGGCCTGAGCGAAGGAGATGTTCTCATCGTGGCCGCCGGTGCTGATCTTTGCCGCCGGAGTGAAGATTGGTTCGGGCAGGCGCTCGGACTCGCGCAGGCCCGGCGGCAGCTTGATTCCGCAGACCGACCCGGTGGCGCGATAGTCCTTCCATCCCGATCCCGAGAGGTAGCCGCGCACTACGCACTCCACGGGAAACATGTGCGCGCGGCGGACGATCATGCTGCGTCCGGCGATCTGCTGCTGAAACTTCGGGTGCGTGACCATCTGGCGGGGAGAGACATGCTCGCCGAAGATCTGCTCGGAGAAAGGCGCCAGCAGTTCGGCCATCTGCAGCGGTCCAGTGGCCAGCAGATGATTGGCCACGGTGTCTTGGAGAAACTCGAACCAGAAGGCGGAGATTCCGGTAAGGATCCTGCCCTTGTCGGGAATGCCCGAGCCAAGTACGTGGTCGAATGCGGAGATGCGATCGGTCGCGACCAGCAGCAACGCGTCGCCCAAGGCGTATATGTCGCGGACCTTGCCTTGCGCGACCAGGGGCAGCGCGCCAAGGCTGGTTTTTAGAAGAGCTTCGGTCATAGAAAAACGGTACACCCTCCCAGCNNGGGTTGATTGGAAATGCAATTCCAGGGCGGCAACCAGAGCGGGGATGGTGGATTCCGAGGCTTCGACGTGCGGCGGCAGGCCGAGGTCGCGCAAGGCGCGCGAGGTGATGGGGCCGATGGAGGCGCGGACGACGGCGCCAGGCAGGGTGAGGCCGGCAGCTTCCAGCAATGCGACCAGGTTGGCAGCCGTGGAGGCGCTGGTGAAGGTGACGGCGTCGGGGAAGTTGCCGGGATTGCTGAAGAGGGAAGCGATGGCCTGGAGCGACGACGCCGGGATGCGGTTGCTGTAGGCCGCGGCGACGGTGACCTGGCCGCCGGCGGATTCGAGGCCGTCGCTGAGGGTGGTGGGGGCTGCCTCCGCGAGCACCAGGAGGAAGCGCTTGCCGGACGCCTCCGGGCGCAGGGTTTCGGCGAGCGATTGGGCGGTGAAAGTGGGCGGAACGACGCCGGCCCGGAGGCCAATGGCCTCAACCGCGCGCGCAGTGGATGGGCCGACGACAGCGATCCGGCGGGGACCCGCAACGATACCAAGCGACGCAGCGCGCTGGTGGAAGGCGGTGACTGCGTTGGCGCTGGTGAAGGCGACCACATCGAAGCTGGAGAGCGATGCGAGCGCGGCATCGAGCGCGGCGAAGGAAGCAGGCGGAGCAATTTCGATGGTTGGGATGGAAATGGGAGTTGCGCCCAGCGCGCGAAGCCGGTCGGCAAGCTCGGAGGCCTGCTGCGGCGGGCGCGTGATGAGGATGCGGCGATGGGCCAGCGGCGTCATTGGCTTGGCTTCTCCGGTGCCCGATTCTAGCAGGGAGGCTCACACCAGGGCCGTGGCACGGTGAGCGTCAATCCCAGACAAGAGCCGCCCACTCACCTGCCAAGGGTCACTACAACGGGCTTAGCCGCGCTTCGCTCAGGATGACGGTGTTTTCGACGGGGCCGG
>PLUT01000273.1 GCA_003162875.1 Granulicella sp. | reverse complement strand
TTATTTTAGCGCTTATGGGGCGAAGCCCCAGGCTACGATAGCACGCGCCTTCAGCGCGACTCTTATCTACGCGCCTCACGTCTTTCAAGGAGACATCGATTGCAAAACATCCGTAGGCTTGTTTAGGTCTATCCATTGCTGAACATCCTTGAAGAAATAGGGCACAACAATCAATGCATTACAAATCGGGATTTGGTCGGCCTTTGTCATTAAGGAAGCAGTTGGATGAATCAAAAGGACAATTGCGTTTTCACCCACCCTCGGAAGCGTCCGTTCAGTGTAGAACTTCGCATTCTTGCCATTGACTCCAAATTGTCCACCTTTGGCGAAACATTCTGCATTCTTTACTCCGATCGCATCGGGAATGTCGCCGCGTTTTAGCTTGTTCATGTCGAGCGCAACAATCCAGAGGGCCTCTGCGTGCAATTCTTTCAGCAGTTTGCACGCTGCATCCCAGGCAAGGGAGACGTACCGAGACTCATTCTCGCCATTCACGTAGAAGTCTTGTCTGGCCATTAGCATCATCCTCAACCCCAATTATCCAACTTGCCGGGTCGCCTCGCCTAAGGTTTTAGAACCGATGGTCAAGATTCGCTGAGACCGCCCGCATTGCAGTCACCTATTTTCAGAGCGGTGGTACACTTGCGGTCGATTAAGACATTAGCGTTCTGGAGAATCCTGTGAAGATCAACCACGCTTTGTCCATTCTTTTGCTCTGCGGTGGAGTTCATTCCGCCGCGCAATCGGCGTACGTTGCCACATTTGTATGGAAGTCGGACCAGCCTGGTTTCATGTCCGAATACCTTGATGGCGACAACATCGCCACCATCGCGACAAGCCAAGCTAATGTGATGGTGTCTGCCTCTCCCTCTCTCGACAAGATGGCGGTTCGGGTTCTTGTTTCTGTTCCGAAAGAAAGCTCCAGAACGGTCGAGGTTAACCCAGACGAAGTGCATCTCTTCAAAATTTCCGACAAGGGCTTGGAAGTTCAAAATCGCATTGATGCAACCAAACTCGCAAAGTCCAGAGAACGGAGTGCTCGGATCGGAGCCGCTTTGAGTGGCGCGGGAGCCGCATTCAACAATACGACGTCCACGGGAACGGTTACCAACAGTGATGGGACAACATCTCAGGTTGAAATCACTACACCGAACACTCAGGCGCAACGCGACGCTGCGGCAGAGGGTCAATCTAACATCGCAGCCGCTCAAGGATTCGGGGCCGCCCTTGTAGCGAGCGCGCTGAAGCGCAACACACTCCATCCTGGCGAAAGAACGACAGGACAGGTGCTTTTCCCAAAGCAGAAGAAGGGCGAAAACCTGCTGATAGAGGTCGTCATCGACAATGTTCGCTACAGGTTTCCGATGCAACTGTCAAAGAAGGACGGCACCGCCTCCGTGCGCGAGGCTCTCCCTATCGAATTGGCTCAGTGACCTCACTAGACTTGAAGGCATTGGGGTCTACCCAAGTTTCCCATGCAATCGGTCCCAGTTCCGTTATTTATTTGACGCCTGGAGGAGTTCCTCGACTCAGATACCAGTCAATAGCCTCCTTACCGCCGGCGAATATTGGCCCGGCTTGCAGTTGGTAGCAGACAATCGAGCAGCAGGGGCTTAGCGAAGCGGCAGAATTCCCAAAGTTATACTTCTTGCCGCATTTACCGCATTGGTGTGTACCCGATTCGCAATCTGGCTCTGTGGACATTATTCCTCCTCGCCGCTCCCTCTGGATTGGCGTTCGAAGGAGAGTATCACTAATGTCCTGTGCGCTTACTTGATGTCGCGCCAGTTGGGGCCTTGGCCTACTTCGGCGACGATGGGGACGGTGAATTCGGCGACGTGTTCCATTTCGTGCTGGACCAGGGTGCGGAGCTCGTCGGCTTCGGCGGGGAGGACGTCGAAGAGGAGTTCGTCGTGGACCTGGAGGGTCATCTGCGAGCGCAGGTGTCGGGTGGTGATTTCGGCGTCGATGCGGAGCATGGCGAGCTTGATGAGGTCGGCGGCGGTGCCCTGCAGCGGCGTGTTGATGGCGGTGCGTTCGGCGAAGCCGCGCATGTTGGGGTTGCGCGACTGGATGTCGGGGATGGGGCGGACGCGGCCGAACCAGGTGCGGACGGCCTGATCGCGGCGGACGGTTTCGAGGGTCTCGTCGATGAAGCGGCGGACGCCGGCGTAGCGCTCGAAGTAGCGGTCGATGTATGCGCGGGCTTCCTTCTGCTCGATGCCGAGTTGCGCGGCCAGGCCGAAGGGCGAGATGCCATAGACGATGCCGAAGTTGACGGCCTTGGCGCGGGCTCGGGTTTCTTTATCGAGCTGGGCGACGGGGATGCCGAAGACTTCGGACGCGGTGAGGGTGTGGATGTCCTGCCCGGTGCGGTAGGCGTTGAGCAGCAGCGGGTCCTGCGAGAAGTGGGCCATCAGGCGCAGCTCGATCTGGGAGTAGTCGGCGGACATGAGCAGGTTGCCGGGCGCGGGGATGAAGGCGGCGCGAATCTCGCGGCCGAGCGCGGTGCGAACCGGGATGTTTTGGAGGTTGGGATTGGTCGACGAGAGGCGGCCGGTGGCGGTGCCGACCTGGTTGAAGGTGGTGTGCACACGGCCTTCGGCGTCGACCAGGGTGGGCAGCGAGTCGAGGTAGGTGGAGCGGAGCTTGGCGAGCTGGCGGTATTCGAGGACGAGCGCAGGGACGGGATGGTGTTCGGCGAGATCTTCGAGGACGTCCTGCGCGGTGGAGATGACCTTGCCCTTGCCATACTTGTTGGGCCTGGGCAGGTTCATTTTGTTGAAGAGGACGTCGCCGAGCTGCTTGGGCGAGTTGATGTTGAAGCGGTTGCCGGACTCCGTGTAGATGCGCTCGGCGAGAGTGTCCATCTCGACGGCGAGGCGCGTGGACATGGAGGAGAGAATGGCGGGGTCGATGCGGACGCCGGCCTGCTCCATGCGCAGGAGGACGGGGACCAGCGGGAGGTCCATGGTTTGGTAGAGGTGCTGGAGGGGGGACTTTTGTGCGGTGCCTTCCCAGGTCTGAGAAGCCAGACCTGGGGCACCCGGCTCACCTTCCCAGGTCTGAGATGCCAGACCTGGGGCACCCAGTGTGGTGGAGGTGCGGGCGGCGTCGCTCTCGGCGATCTGGGTGGCGAAGACGCGGGCGAGGCGGACGATGGCGGCGGCGGCTTCGGGGAGGCGCTTCGGGTCGTTGGGATTGGCCTTGGTGGGCTGATGTTCCAGCGCGCGGTTGGTGGAACGCGCGGCGATGTCGGGCAGCGTGTGCGAGGCGTGGGTCGGGTTGACCAGGTAGCTCTGGAGCATGACGTCGGTGATGGGGCCGCGCAGCGTGATGCGATGCGGAGCCAGCGCGCGCAGGACGGCCTTGAGGTCGTGGACGAGTTTGGGCAGCGTCGCGTCTTCGAGCGCTGCGCGGAGGTTGGGCGCGTCGAGCGCAACCTCGAGTGCGGACTGGCCGTCGATGGCGAGGCCGAGGCGGCAGGCGGGATCGGGAGGCGAGGGAACAGGGATCAGGGAACAGGGAACAGCAGACTCCGAGGCCGTCGGAGTGTTGCCATCCCACCCTTCGCTAGCCACCCCAGCGAGCAAAGACCGCTCGCCGGGGACCCCGGTAAGTCGCGAAGGATGGGGCACCCGGGCTTCTTGCTGCGGACGGGCGAAGAGGTCCATGGTTTCGGCGGGCGGGGGTTCGGGCTCGGCCTCGGGGGATTCGGGGTCGGGTTCGGCGGCGACCTCCTCGGCGATGGCGCGGGCGTCTTCGAAGATGGCGATGGCGAGGCCGCGGGGTTTGGTGGAAGCCCACATCTCAGAAGCGAGATGCTCACCCCAGCCAGCGAGCTGGCCGGGGACCCCGAGATGTGGGGCACCCGCTGTTTGTCGCGTGCGCGCAGCGGCGAGGAGGGCGGCGATCTCGGCGGCGGTGGGCTGCAGATTGTAAGCGATTGCGGAGTTGTCGGAGGCGGGGGCGAGTTCCTTGAGCATGGTGGTGAATTCAAGCTCGGAGAAGAGCTCGCGGCAGGCGGCGTTGTCGACGGGCTGGGTGCGCATGTCGTCGACGGAGAACTCGATGGGGACTTCGGTGTGGATGGTGACGAGCTCTTTGGAGAGGAGGATGTTGTCGCGGTTGTTCTGCAGCGACTCGCGATAGGTTTTGCGCTTGATGGAGTCGGGCGCGGCGGTGGCGGCATCGAGCGCGGATTCCACGGAGCCGAATTGCTGGATGAGTTCGACGGAACCTTTGTCGCCGATGCCGGGCGCGCCGGGGATGTTGTCGACGGAGTCGCCGCGGAGGGCCATGACGTCGATGACGCGCTGGGGCGGAACGCCAAGGGAGGCTTCGACGCCGGCGGGATCGAGGACGAGGTTGTCTTTGGTGGGATTAAGGATCGACACGCTCGACGTGACGAGCTGCATCATGTCCTTGTCGGAAGACACCACGTAAACGTGGTGATCCATGGCGGCAAGCTTGTGGCTGAGTGTGCCGATGACGTCGTCGGCCTCGAAGCCCTCGTAGCTGAGGATGGGGATGCGGAAAGCTTCGAGCGCGCGGCGGATGTAGGGAAGCTGCTGGGCAAGATCGGCGGGCATCTCGGCGCGGTTGGCCTTGTAGCCGGCGTAGTCGACCTGGTCGAACTGCTGGGCTTTGACGTTCCACTTGCGCTGTGGCTTCATCTCGCGGGCGCGCTCGTCGCGGAAGACGGGACCGGAGAGGTCGTAAACGGCGGCGAGGTACTGCGGCGCGAAGTCCTTGCGCAGCTTGTTGATCATGTTGACGAAGACGTAGGTGGCGGCCGTCGGAATGCCGGTGCGCGTGGACATGGGCCGCTGGCGCTGCATGGCGTGGTAGGCGCGAAAGATGAACGCCATGGAGTCCAGCAGGTAGATGGGCGGTCTGGCCGCCGCGGACTGCTTTCCGGCTTCGGGTTTGGGCGGCTGTGCTTCGGTTTTGGCTGGGCTTGGCATTGCCAGTTGAGGATACCAAGCTCTTTAGGCTCCGCGTAAAGTTGGGGCCCACTCATGCGCGATCCACCCCAGCGAGTCAAGACCGCTCGCCGGGGACCCCGGTTTCCACCCCAGCGAGCCAGGACCACTCGCCGGGGACCCCGGTCGATGCGCATGGATGGGGCACCCAAAATG
>PLUT01000353.1:18596-33980 GCA_003162875.1 Granulicella sp. | reverse complement strand
TAGCGCTTGAATTCGCTGAGAATCCCTGCTTTATTCCTTGTCCGACACCTCTGAAAGTGATAGATGCACGTACTTAATTGTCTTGCGCTGCCAGGTGTAGGTCATTTCCAGGCCTCCATCCGGTGCTTGGATAAGCGCGGGATAAGAGTACTGGCCAACTGTATCCTCGAGCGTTGCAAATACGCGGAAGTGCTCTCCGTCCCTGCTGACGGCCAGATTGAGCGGTGTCCTTCCAACCGTCGTATTGTTGAAGATCATCACGACGCGCCCGTCCTTCAACGTGACCGCATCGATGCCGGAATTGTTCTGCGGCACATCGATGAATCGGGCCTGCGTCCAGGTGACGCCGTTGTCCATCGAGTCCGCCACTGCGACCTTCGAGGCAAGTGTGCGCGACCTCGCGTACATTCGAAGATGTTTGCCGCCCAATTGAATGATGGACGGCTGGATGATTCCCACATACTTCCGGGGACCTTTATCCGCTGCCCAACCGGGTGCATCCTTGGGCGGATCCGCAGCCGGCGGCTCAACCGCATCTGCTTCCCGAGAAACAGTGATCGGTCCGATCTTTGTCCAGGTCTTGCCGCCGTCCGTGCTGCGCTCCACCCACGCTGCCCAGGTCTCGTGCGCCTCAACCGAAGACCCACTTACGATTGTACCGTCGTCGAGTACCAGTGGTTTGGTTCGGATTGGACCCAACAGCCCAGCCGGCAGCCGCTCCTCCTTCGACCACGTCTTGCCCTCATCATCGCTGAACATGCGCCCCGCGGTCCACTCGCGTGGCGATGGTCCCACCTTGTAGTAAAGCCATAGCCGCCCGTCCTTGGTGTGGAAGAGCACTGGGTTCCACGATGGCACATCCTTCTCTCGCTCGAGTTCGACCGGCGCCGACCACTTGCCGCCGACACGCCGCGAGCCCCAGATCGCCACGTCCGGCGCGCCTTCCTTTGTCCCTCCAAACCACGCGGCCATTAGATCGCCGCTCTTCAGCGCGACGATGGTGGAGGCATGACATTCCGGAAATGGCGTGGACCCCGGCTCGAAGATAAACGTACCGCTGGGCCTGATTTGGTTGCTCTGCGCCAAGAGAAGCGATGCCACAAACAGGGCTGCACATGACAGGTTGAGAATAAGTCTCATCTGGTCCCTTCCGGATATGGTTGCCGTAATTCAGGTCGCGGCAAAGGTTGACAACGTAACGATCTCGCCAGGCTGGACAACGATCTCGGCCGGCACGGACGCGGAGGTCTCGTTCTCTGAATACTGATTGGTTCGTTCGATCTCGGTCCAGCGCTCGCCCGTCCACTGCACATCCAGCTTTTGCGGTTCGGTGGAGCGGTTCACCACGATCAAGGTTGCCTTCCCCCCGTCGGCAAAGGCGGAGGTTAGCAGATCTGGATTTGAGCTCGCGGAATCGACACGCTTCATGCCCTTCACGACGTGGCGGCTGAACGCTCCGAGCGCGCGCAACTCGAAGCTCGACGCGACCGGGACTTGACCGCGGGTACGGTCCGGCACGAGCAGGGAACGCGAGCCGCCGAAGGTGGGTTGCTCGATGTCCAGCAGCAGCCAGCAGTACATCAGGGCGGTCGCGTCGAGCTCGGTCAGGTTCTTCTGGTAGAGCTGCGCTATGTTGAAGGCTATGCGGTACGAGGGCTCCTGGTAGTGCGGGTCGTTGACGCAGATCTCGGTGGCGAGGAACGGCTTGCCTGCACTAGTGGCGTTCATGGCGCGTAGGCGATCGTCGTACATGTCGGGATTGGCGATGAACTCCTGGTAGTCGTATTCGTGCGCCGCGGTGTAGTCGATGGCGGCCCAGCCTGCGGCATCCTTGGCGAGCGCATGCGCCCGCTCGATGCCGAGATACATGTAACTCGCGTCGGCCATGTGAATCTTCACCGACTGGAATCCGGCTTTGTCCAGTTCGCGGCGCAAGGTCAGCGCCATCGCGGTAAAGACCTCCGTTGGCTGGTCGACCTCGTTCTCGATGCCGACGATGGCGGGTAGCGCCCCGGTGCGCTCCTTCGCCAGCCTGCAGTAGCTGACGACGATGCGCGCATACTCATCCGGGTTGGCAATGTTCCGTGGGCGCGCCGGACCCGACGTGGTGGCTCCGCCCGCGTTTGCGGTGGGCTGTGTTGCCCACTTCGGCAGCGCCCACATCTCGTAGATCACCTCGCCGCCGAGCGCCAGCGCGTGACGGCTGTAGTCGAAGCTCGAAACTTCGCTGTTGGGGAAGTTGTCGCCGTAGTAGTGCGGCGTCGCGTCGCTTATATCTTCAATGTTGGAGAGGTCGGGCTTCAACTGCGTGCCCATTGGATACTCGCGGTCGAGCAGCAGGTTGTAGCGGCGCATCAGCTCCCAGTACTGCTTCTTGCCGGCGTCGCTCAACTGCGCGTATGCGGGGATGCTCGGGCTGCCGCCGAAGCCGATCATGGTCTGGTAGGTCTTTGCCGGGTTCACTACGATTGAGGCCTGCGTGGGTACGGTGGCCAAAAGAGCGCCGGATACGACGAAATGTTCAGTCCTCGGGCCTGAGAACATGAGTTGATGACGAGTCACGTCGAAGAGACAGGCTTGGCGCAGGATCGCGCGATCATTGAGCAGTACCTGCACCGAAAGATGCGAGTCGACGACAACCGTGAGCGTGCGAACATGGCCTGTGTACTGCTGCTCGTCGTCGCGCACGATCTTTTCGGGCCAGTTTTCCTGGCCGGAGTAGAGCCCGGTCGAATCGTAGTAGCGTTGCGTGATGCGAATCTTCGACGAGGTCAACTCGACGGTGAAGCCGGCATGCGGTCCGGTGAAGATCCACGAGAGCTTGGTGCGCGCGGGCACTTCATCGGAAAGCACGAGTGTGCGGCGAAAGAGCGCGGGAAGCTGCTCGTGAAAGTAGGCGCGCGCGATCTCGTCCGGGCGGCTCCAGCCTGGCCCGGTGGGGTCGTTGGAGGCGAAGGAGAAGTCTTGCGCCGAGGCCTGTGTGACCGCTGGTGGCGCAGGGAGTTCGATCGCCTGTTGTGCACGCAGACAGCAGGGGAGGAGCGAAACACAGATGGCGAGCCATATAGCGCCGCACACGGAAGACATCCGAGCTGAAAACATGAGTTGATCCTTGTGAGCCGCGCGGATGGAAGTCCGGGGTTCCTACAGAAGCCTATTACGCCGCGGCAACTTCTGAGAAGCGCGTTGCGTCGAGGCGAGTGGAACGCGCCCGCGGTCGTCGTGGAAAGTGGGCGTTGCGCAATGCTACCATCCGCTGGTTGGGCCTTCGCCGAACTGGAGCTGAAAGCATGCCGCAGGATTCTATCTCTCGTCGAAACTTTATGCTCGGCCTTGGCGCTAGTGGCCTGCTTGCGCCCGCGAGCAGCGCAGCGATGGCGCAGGAGGCTGGTGCACTACAGACCGCGGCGACCGCGGGGGAGACTGAGGTCCAAATCGCCGACCGCGCACGGCGGCTCGCGTGGTGGCGCGAAGCTAAGTTCGGCATGTTCATCCACTGGGGCCTCTACAGCGTGATTGGCCACCAGGAGTGGGTGATGGAATCCGAGGGCATTCCCATTCCGCAATATGAAATTCTGGCGAAGCACTTCACGCCGAAACCCGGCGCCGCGCGCGAGTGGGCTCGCCTCGCCAGACGCGCCGGACAGAAGTACATGGTACTGACCACGAAGCACCATGAAGGCTTCTGCCTGTGGGATACCAGGCTCACCGATTACTGCGCCGCGAAGCAAGGCCCGCAGCGCGACTTGGTGCGCGAGTTTGTCGAAGCGGCTCGCGCGGAGGGTCTGCGCGTCGGCTTTTACTACTCACTGATGGATTGGCACCATCCTGATGGCATCCGCTGCGAGACCGACCCTGAAGCCCGCACGAGATTCGTCGCCTACACCCACGGCCTCATCCGCGAACTGATGACGAACTACGGCAAGATCGACATACTCTGGTACGACGTGGACAAGCCGCTGACCGCGGAGCAGTGGGAGTCGGAGCGGATGAACAAGATGGTCTTCGAACTTCAGCCGGACATCATCGTGAACAACCGCAACGGCCTGCCAGGCGACTTCTCCACGCCGGAGCACAAGATCGAGGCGGCAGCGCGGGCGTGGGAGACCTGCGACACCATGAACCTCGGCTGGGGTTACCAGAAAAACGATACCGAATGGAAGACGCCGAAACGCATCGTCAATGACCTGACGACATGCGCGCAGCAAGGCGGCAACTATCTGCTCAACATCGGCCCCATGGCGGACGGGTCGGTGCCGGAAGAATCGGTACGTGTCCTCGAACGGGTAGGCGCGTGGCTCGATGTCAATGGCAAGGCGATCTACGGCACCGATGGCGGCGCTTCAGTGAGCTTCGGCAACTACGACAACTTCACGCGCAGGGGCAACACGCTTTACGTCCATGTGTACTTCTGGCCCGCGGCAATGCCTGCTGCGCAATGGCTTAGTTTCTATCAGCCTCAATCGGTGGTTGCCGTCGGTGGTGTTCAGGCGAAGATCCTTTCCGCCCGAATCCTGAAGACGGGTCAGCCCCTCCAGTTCACTCAGAACAATATCTCACTGCGTCTGACCGGCCTGCCCGCCACTCCACCCGACGATCCAGTGACCGTGCTTGCCGTTGAGTGCGACGCACCGCCCGTTGTCGACCACCACTCCATCCGGCCGGAATGGCAGCGATTCAAGGTGGGCGTAACCAGCTAGCGCTATTTACCGTTGATAGTTACGCCGGGCCCCCGCCAAACCGCCTCCCCGGCGGCTGGCGTCACAACAACGTTCTCCTGCGCAATCTGCGCGTTCTGGATGACCATGCCTGTCGCCGCGGTGATATTTACATTCTTAAGAACTAGGTTCTTGATCGGACTTTCAGGCAAACCCATAATGACCGCCGCGCGTTTCGCTCCAGTCGCAGTTACATTTTCGATGATTATGTCGTGGAACCGCGGGGTGTGCTCCGTCACTGGCTGGCCCGGATCGTCTTTCACCATGCCGGTGTAGTAGTTCGTGATCTCGATCGGCGTCTCGACCCCTTCCATCTTGATGTCGCGGTAGGTGAAGTTGCCAATGTCATTGCCGCGTCCGCGCGCCGACTTGATGCGAATGCCCTGTCGGGTTCCGGTAAACGTCACTCGCTCGACCAACAAATTGCGCACGCCGCCTGCGGTCTCGCTGCCGATCGACAGCCCGTGCCCTGCACGAAACGTGCAGTCCCGGATCACAATATCGGTGCTGGGAACGTCGGGATCGCCGCGCTCAACCAGGCCCGATTTGATTGCCACGTTATCGTCGCCGGTGTCGATCGTCGTGTGCTCAATCAATACATGGCTGGTCGAGAAAGGATCGATGCCGTCGGTGTTGGGCGCGCCCACGCCCGGGTTGAGGATGGTCACATTTCGCACCGTCAGGCCGTCGCACAAAAACGTCGCGATGTTGTATTCAGGCGAGTTCTGGATGGTCACCCCTTCGATCAAAATCTGCTTCGACTTGGTCAGGTCGATCAGCAAGGGCCGCGGCGCTTCGGGGTCGCCTTTTTTTCTTGCCGCCTTCGCATCCCACCAGATCTTGCCATTCCCATCGATTGTGCCGGCTCCTGTAATCGCGATGTCGACGACGTTATCTGCATGTAAAAGCGAGACCTTGCGCCATGGCGCATCGGCCCTGATTGGGAAGTCATCCATATTGGGCGATGCCAGCAGCGTTGCCCCTTTGTCGATCGACAGGTGTACATGGCTCTTCAGAGTGAGCGGTCCGGAAAGGTAGATTCCCGGAGCAAGGTGCACCACGCCACCGTCTCCCCTCGCGCACAGGTCGATTGCGCGCTGAAGCGCAGTCGTATCTGTGGTTTGCCCATCGGCCTTGGCCCCTAACGAACGCGCATCGCATTCGGTTACCGCTCCGGCAAATGGACTCAGAATGGCAATGGAGATGACCAACTCAACGAGATGCGAAACATATCTGGGCCACGCGCAGATCCTCGACTTTGCCATGGGAACTTGCATTTTCAAAAGTGCTCGCTAACTTTCAATAATGTGCATATACTGTGCCCTCCTGGGAATAGAAGTCAATCCTCTTGGGCAAGGACTTTGGCCGCGTGCTGGTGAGGGACATCGAGGGAAACAAAGTCGAGAGGTCGAGTCCGCGTTGGCGGCATGTCTCTTGCTGCTTGCTTGTCCTGATGGGAGCGCACGTGCTCGGCAGCCGGAGCGACTTTGTCCAATGGAACGCAGACGCAGGCCTGTACGCCTGGCCTGGATACAGTGGCATCAGTCCCGCTATGCGGACCTTTCGGGTCGCAGCGGTAAGCCTCCCTTTCTCGGTCGGATCAGGCGTGATCCTCGAAAACGAGAAGCCAGTACAAACCGCCGCAAGTGAAGGTGGCACTCGCTCGACCGTAAAATTGAGCCAGGCCGGTGACTACACCTTCGCAGTGAAGGGAGGGTCCAGCCAATGAAGCCAGTTCATCATCTCAAACTGCTCATGCTCTTTATGGCGGCGGTCCTGATCGTCGGCTCTGCCCCGATGCATGCGCAGGTCGCCACCACGAGCCAGATCAATCTCTGGCGCCAGCAGATCCGCCGAGCACTCTTCATTCCCGATCCTCTGCCTGACCCTTTACCGGAGTCTTACGGCACGATCACCGCTGCCCCCGGAGTCATCCTCGAGCACGTCTCCTATCGCACTGCCTACAACCTGCGAGTTCCCGCGGACGTCTACCGTCCGTCCAATCCCCCAAAAGGCAAGATGCCCGCCCTCGTTGTCGTAAACGGTCACGGCGCAGACAAATCGAGTTGGTACTCGTACTACACCGGCGTGCTCTACGCCCGCGCGGGTGCAGTGGTCGTCACTTACGACCCCATCGGCGAGGGCGAACGTAACGACGACCACAAGGACTTCACCGGCGAACACGACAAGCTGATCGCCGACCCGCCCTCCATGCCCCCGCGTCTGGGCGGCCTCATGGTCACGGACGTCATGCAGGCCGTCTCGTATCTCGCTCAGCGGCCGGACGTCGACCCCCATCGCATCGCCGTCCTGGGCTTCTCCATGGGTTCCTTCATCTCGTCGCTGGCGGGCGCGGCCGATCCGCGCATCCACGCCCTGCTGCTGGTCGGGGGCGGCGATCTGGACGGACCCGGAGGATACTGGGATTCAGGTCATGCAGTGATGTGCCAGGCCGCGCCGTATAAGGCGCTCAACTTTCTGGGTGACCGTCCTGCCGCACTCTTCACAATGAGTGCGCGCCGCGGTTCCACGTTCATCATTAACGGTACCAACGACACCGTCGTCGATATCCCGCATCATGGGCCCGACTTCTTCGAGGCTATGCGCCAGCGAGTGATCGCACTCAACGGCAGCGATCGCGGAGTGTTTACAACCTACTTTGATCCCGGCGCCAGTCACCGGCCTTCCTGGGTGACACACACTGCAGCGGAATGGCTCGGCAGCCAACTTCACTTCCCCAACGGGCCTCAGGACAAGATAGCTAGCCTCCCTGCGATCTCCATTCGCAACTGGGCGGCGTCTGTCGGTGCTCCGCTCAACGCGAGTTCTTCCCGCGAGGACCGCGACGCGGGCATCCAGGCGATTGCCGCCGATGTTCCGCTCATGACTACGGCACAGACGGACATCCTCAGCCGCCCCGCGTGGGAATTGGTGAATCAAGACTTTGTCTATGCGAGTTGGGTCGAGCGCGCAACCGCCGAAGCCCAGTCCGATCCCAGCAAATCTGGACTAGCCCACTAAACAAGAAAACAGACTCCAAACCTATGCAGCCAAACACACTCGAAACGCAGCTACAACCCGCTCCCCATCGCACCGCCGGCAGTGTCTTCATCCTCGCGGATGACCTCACCGGCGCATGCGACAGCGGCGCCGCGTTTCTTGCCACGGGCCGATCCGTCCGGGTAATGCTGGATGATCCGGACTCCGACCTGACTAGCTTGCTGGATGGGCGCACAGAGACTGTCCTCGCATTCGCGACCGAAATCCGCAACTTGACGCAGGATCAAGCAGCGGAACTTGTCGCTCGCACAACGATGCTTCTTCGGAGTGCGCCCAATGGCCACATCTTCTTCAACAAAGTAGACTCTGCCGCCCGTGGTCATCTCGCTGCGCAGACCATGGCTGCGCTGCATGCTTCGGGTGCCGCGCTTGCGTTGGTTGCACCCGCATTTCCTCAGGCAGGCCGCACCGTTCACGACGGCCTCCTCAACGTTCGCGACGCAGCCGCACAGAATACGAAAATCCCGCTGCGGGATCTATTTGCGGGCGTTGACGCGACGCAAATCGAAATCCTGCCCACAGGAACCATCCCTGCCTTAGAGCTGGGAATCGCACGAGCTTTAGCTCGGGGCGTGCGATTCTTGCTCTGCGATTCCCAGACGCAGACAGACCTGGAGCGACTCGCGACCGCTGCCTACGGGATACCGCAATCGATCCTCTGGACCGGATCGGCTGGGCTCGCCCGCGCATTGGCCACCGTTCTTTCCCTATCGCACCACAGCGAACTCATTCAACCCGTGCGTCGTGATGGACGAACGCTGCTCTTCGTCGGAACGGACCACGCTGTCACCGCACTGCAAGTCTCACATCTCGAGCAACAATTCGGAGTGAGCGACGGTGCGATCTGCCGAGTCAATTGGGATGGCCCGTCGCATCAGGACATCCGTGCCGCTTTCAATGCAGCGCCCACGGCCGCCCTGGTGCTTACCGGAGGCGACACTGCCTCCTTCGTCCTCCGCGAGCTCAACGCATCCAGCATTCTGCTTGCAGGCGAGCTTGCCCCCGGCATTCCCTGGGGCGTTATCCAGGGCGGCGATGCCGACGGCTGTATTGTCGTTACGAAATCCGGCGGGTTTGGCCGCCACGACACACTCGCAGATGCATTCGATTTCTGCCAACGGATCGGCGATCGGAGGGCATCTGCCTCTGCCTAGAATTGCAGTCACCATCGGAGACCCGGCCGGCGTCGGCGCTGAGATCGCGCTGAAGTCCTTCGCCGACTCCGATCTCCTTGCGCTCGCGGAGTGGATTCTCATCGGCGACCACGTCGCTCTCGACGCGGTGCAGCCTGGCTATCGCGCTCTGCTCGCGCCCCGCGTCCGCTTTATCTCGCCAGGCGCCCTGGACTCCACCAAGCCCATCCGTTTCGGCGAACTGTCCGCCGAATACGGACTCGCCGCGATCGAATATGTCCGCCTCGCTACGGAAATGTGCCTCGCCGGAGCCGCGGACGCGATGGTCACTGCGTCCCTCAACAAGGAAGCCGTCGCCCTGTCCGGCCGCGCCTTCTCCGGACACACCGAGTACATCACCGAACTCTGCGGCGCCACCGAATCGCGCATGTTGCTGGCCAGCGAGAAACTCGCCACCGTCCACGTCTCCACCCACGTCGCGCTCGAACAGGCCTGCCGCCTGGAGAAGGGCCGCATCGTTCGCACCATCCAACTCGGTGCCGATGCTATGCGCCTGATGCTTGGCCGCGCTCCGAAGATCGGCGTCTCCGGCCTCAACCCGCACGTCGGTGAGCACAATCTCTTCGGCCGGCAGGACTCCGAGATTATCGCTCCCGCTGTTGAAGAGGCGCGCCATCTCGGCTACGACTGCACCGGCCCGCACTCGCCCGACGCGATCTTCATCCGTGGCGTCCATGGTGAATTCGATCTCATCGTAGCGATGTACCACGACCAGGGACACATCCCGATGAAGCTCATCGACTTTGAGAAGACGGTCAACATCTCTCTCGGTATCCCCATCATCCGCACCTCGGTCGACCACGGCACCGCCTTCGATATCGCCGGTCAGGACCGCGCCGACTCCCGCAACATGCAGACCGCGATGCGCATGGCTGTAAAGATGGCCGCCGGCAGGCTGAGCACGACCGCACCCTTACAGGAGGTTCGCTGAGATGCGCACCTTCGACGTGATGGTGATCGTTGTTTACATGGCTGTGCTGGTCGGCGTCGGTGTGCGTCTGTCCCGCCGTCAGAACACAACCGACGAGTACTTTCTTGCAAAGCGCTCGGTTCCCGGATGGGCTATTGGTATGTCGCTTCTGGCGACTATCATCACCAGCGTCACCTTCATCGCTTATCCCGGGGCCTCCTACGCAGGCGACTGGTCGCTGCTGGTTCCGGGAATCATGTTCGTCCTGGTGATTGCCGGAATTGGCGTAGTCGTTGTGCCATTCTTCCGCCACGCCGTTGCCATGAGCGCATACGAATACTTCGGCAAGCGCTTTGGCCCAACGGTCCGAATGTATTCTTCCTTCGCCTTCGCCGTGGGCCACTTCTCCAAAATGAGCTTCGTCTTTTACCTGCTCGCGCTCTCGGTCGGAGGCATTACGGGTTGGAGCCTCACGAGGATCATCGTGATCCTCGGTATCGTCACTATCTTCTACACTCTCATCGGCGGCCTCGAAACCGTCATCTGGACCGACGTCATTCAGGGCTTTGTTCTTTGGAGCGGAGTCGCGGTGTCGATTGGCCTGCTGCTCTTCTCGCCTCATGTCCATGCCGGCGATATGCTCCATCTCCTTGCGGTCAACCATAAGACGAGCCTCGGCGGCTTCAGCTTCAATCTGCACGCGCAGACCTTCTGGACGATGTCCCTCTACGGGTTGTTCTTCTATCTCCAGAAGTACACCGCGGACCAGACCGTGGTGCAGCGCTATCTTGCGGCAACCACGGATCGGGCCGCCCTTCGCGGCATCGGCATGGGCGCCGCTCTCTGTCTTCCAGTGTGGACGGCGTTCATGTTCATCGGCAGTCTGCTATGGGCCTTCTATCGCATCACCGGCGAGCATCTGCCCGCCTCTGTCACCAAGCCCGATCAGGTCTTTCCCCACTTCATGGTGACGCAAATGCCCCTGGGAGTGGCCGGCCTGTTTCTTGCGGCACTCTTCGGAGCGGCCATGTCCATGCTTGCTTCGGACCTCAACTGCCTCGGCGTAATTGTGGTCGAAGATTTCTATGGCCGGTTTGTGCCCGGAAGTACCGATGCGCAACGGCTCCGAATCGGCAAGCTGTCTGTTGCCGTTTGCGGAATTCTTGCCATCGCCGGCGCACTCCGCCTTTCGACGACGCAAGGCTCGGCTCTGGCGCTCTATTACTTACTGACTGCCATCGTCGCGGGAGGCCTCGCGGGTCTTTTTCTGCTTGCGTTCCTCATTTCGCGGGCGGGTCGCGGCGCAGCCATCCTGGCAATCGTCGTAAACCTCGTGTTCACCGCCTGGGCGACGCTGACCATGAATGGCGGCCAGACCTGGAACCTGCATCGCTGGAACTACCCGTGGCATGAGCTGACGATTGGCGCCGTCGGCAATACCCTGATGTTTCTTGTTGGTTGCCTTGCAAGTGTTGTGTTGCCGGCGGATCGTGTGGCTGGTCCTACCTTATGGGATTGGCTGGCAATAAGCCGGAGAGCGAAGCACGAAAAGATTTTAGGAGACTCAAATGAATCGATTGCTCAAAGCAGTTGAACAAAACGGCGGCCAAACCCTCCTTGGAGCGGCACTCTACTTCTACGATCCCATCTTTCTTGAGGTCGCGGCCCACCTTGGCTATCAGGCCATCTGGATCGAGATGGAGCACGCTCCGATTACCTTCGCTGAGGCTGCGGATCTATGCCGCATGGCAGCCGGGTCCGGAATGCTTACCATGATCCGCATTCCAGACTCGCGGCGGGAGAATATCCTGAAGGCTGCTGAGTGTGGGCCCGACATCATCGACGTCGCCATGGTCGACAGGCCGGCTCAGATGGACGAGATGCTCGAGTATGGGCGCTTCGCCCCCGCCGGTGGACGTGGCTATTTCAGCGTCTCTCGCGCGGTGCAATATGGCGTGCTCAACTCGGTCAACGAGACCCAGCAGAGCCTCAATCGCGAACTGTGCCTGATGGCGCAGATCGAAACTACTGAGGCGATGAAGAACCTCGACGAACTTGCAGCCGTTTCCGGCGTGGACCTGTTCGTCGGACCGGCCGACCTCGCGGCCAGCCTGGGCTATCCGGGCCAGACCTTGCACCCTTCTGTCCGCGATGCCGCCGCGCGTATCGTCAAGGCGGCAAGGGCCAACGGCAAGTGCGTCGCCTCCGCCTGCGGACCAAGCGACTTCAAGTTCTGGCTCGATCAGCGGATTGATCTTCTCTTCTGCACCAACGATATCGCCTGCCTTAAACGAGGCGCCAGTCTCGCACTCAACGAGGCAAGAGCACTTCTACCTCCGGCGCGCCAGGACGCAGAGTTGCGCAATGCGAGTGAAAAGGAACAAATCGACGACACCATCGGCGATACCGGGACATTGACTGCATAGTCGCCACATCAGGATGAGAGGGATGTATATGACCCACGTTCACGCATGGCCTCAAACGATCAAGATCCCTCTGATGGCTGCCTCCCTGGTTTGCGCCCTCACCGTGTCTGCCCAGACGCCCCGAAATCCTTCCGAACCTGCGGTGCTGAGGCCGGCTGACTATCATCACTACATCGATACGTTCCGCCAGCAGGAGCGCGAAGCCACCGGCAAGCTCTACGAGGGCGAAGGCGGCGAGGATTCCTGGNNGAAGAGATGTATTACTTCCGCTGGTATGCCTGGAAGAAGCATCTGGTCAAGGCACCGCAGGGCTACCTCATCACCGAGTGGTTGCCTAAGCCCGCGATGTCCGACTACGGCGCTCTGCCAGACGCCGCTCCGTTCCATATCGCGGAAGCCCGATGGCTGCACGATCCTGCGATCGCGGAGGACGACGCGCATTACTGGCTCTCCCCCGGCGTCGACTCGCATAAGTACAGCGATGCCATGGCTGCAACCGTTCGCGACCTCACCCTCGTCAACGGCGACCGCGCTCTCGGTACAGCGCTGCTGCCCGCGATGAAGGCCAACTACAAGGCATGGGAGGATGCACAGCAGGATCCTAATGGCCTCTTCTGGTCGATCGACACCCGCGACGCCATGGAGAAGAGCATCAGCGGAGATGGCTATCGGCCTACCTTGAACAGTTACATGTACGCCGACGCGCGCGCCATCGCAGATATCGCTGCTTCCGCCGGCGACCGACAAGCGGTCGCCGAGTTCAACCACAAGGCCGATAACCTTCACGACCTCATCGAGACACGCCTCTGGAATCCGAAAGACCAGTTCTATGAGGTCGTCTCACCCGCGGCAGATTCCGGCATACGCAAACAGAAGAAGTTCATCGATCCCGGAACCAATCTGCAGTTCTCCGGAGTTCGCGAGCAGATCGGCTATATCCCCTGGATGTACGATATTCCGGCTGCTTCACATGCGGTGGCCTGGAAGCAACTCTTTGACCCTCAGGGCTTCGACGGCAAATATGGCGCCACCACCGCCGAGCGCCGCAGTCCGCGCTTCCGCTTCGCCAGTTCCGACCAATGCACCTGGAACGGCCCCGCGTGGCCCTTCGCTATGACCCAGACCCTCCTGGCCCTCGCCGAATATGAAGACACCTCCAGCACCTCCGTGATGTCGCACGTCGACTACCTGAAGCTCTTCTCGCGCTACATCCTCGCGCAGCACCAGACGCTCGCAAACGGCCACACCATCGACTGGATCGACGAAGACTATGACGCCGACACTGACGAGTGGATCGCCAAGAACATGCTCATCGCCAAGAACAATCAGATTGGCCGCGGAAATTACTACAACCACTCCGGCTTCGCCGATCCACTCATCACCGGGATCATCGGCTTGCGCCCTCGCGCGGACAATCGCATTGTTTTGCAACCGCTATTGCCCCCGGACCGGTGGAGCTACTTCGCTATCGATGCGCTGCCTTATCATCATCACCTGCTTACCGTCCTGTGGGATTCGACCGGCGCTCGCTATGGAAAAGGGAAGGGTATGACACTTCTGGTGGATGGCAAGCGGGCAGCGAACCGCAGAGATCTTGGCACACTCGAATACGAGCTGAAATAGCACGTAAGCGAGCGAAATAATTGCGTCACAAGGGAGAGAAGGATGCTCAGGGCACGCCTCACAGGGATAAGCGCACTGTGCTTCACGGTATTTGTCGCGATTGCGCAGAAGGATGGACGTCCCGCCGCGACCATGGGCGTCGCGCCTCCGCTCGCGATGGGCGGAGTGCCCGTGACCGTCAGTGTTCCCGCAGGCAGCTTCGTCATGGGTGCCGACGCGGTGACGCTGCCAGCCTCCGTGACCAAAGGCTTCGGCGTCATGTCGACTCGCCCCGAAGAGGGCGACTTCGACGAAGTCCCCGCGCATATTGTTCGCATCTCGCATGCCTTCAAAATGTCGGTCACAGAGATCAGTCCGGCCGAATTTCGACTTTTCGATCCGACCTATTTGCCCAGTGAAACCGCACCCGCCTACGCCGCAGGCATCAGTTGGCATCAGGCAACGGCCTACTGTGCCTGGCTCACGAAGAAAACCGGCAAGCCCTGGCGTCTGCCCACAGAGGCTGAGTGGGAATATTTCGCCCGCGCCGGTGGCAAGCAGATATTCGGCAATTCCGGCGATATGCCCAGGCCCGACACCGAAAACGCATTCGGCGTCGAAAACATGGGCGTTGGACGCCCCGAGTGGACCCTGGACTGGTACGCACCGTACCAACCCGGCGAGCAAACCGACCCCGTCGGCGCCGCTTCCGGATATACGAAAGTCGTGCGCGGCGGCGGGCTCGATTTCCGCAAGTCGGCGACCAAGACCACGCCAGACCTCAACGTGCCCGCGACCGCGCCTTACTTTGCCCGCGCTGCAAACCGCGCCAGCATGGCGCCCGCTTACGTGTCGAAGGACGGCAACATCGGCTTCCGTGTCGTCCAGGCCCCAATGCCGGCGACGAAACCGGGGCCGCCGCAAGCGTTCTTCTTCGAAACCGCCGTCAAGCAGCAGCCCATCGCCCCCGGCGCGCTCACTGCTGGACCCGACCCCACCAAGCCTTGGTACCACGTGCATGAGCTGTTCCCCAACCTCCAGGGCAAAGACATGCCGGCTGTCGGGTGGAAGCTTGGCCTTGCGCCAGGACTGGGCGTGAACTACCACAACTCTGCAATCCAGGTGCTGCCAAACGGCGACCTGCTCGCCGCCTACTACAACGCACCGGTCAGCGAGGACGATCCCGACCAGACCATCCTGATCATGCGCCGACGCGCCGGCACGGAGGACTGGGACATGCCTGAGCCGTTTCCCGTGTTCGCCGACGCTGCCCTCGCCGGACCGGTCATCTGGAACGACTCCGCGCATCCAGGCAAAATATGGATGTTCTGGGGATTTCCACGGCTGATTGGCGCGCCCCCGTTCTGCTTTGCCACATCGACCGACAACGGTGTCACTTGGTCGCAGGTGAAATTCCCATACTTCCCTCAGTCCATCGGCCGCTACGTCTCCCAGCCCATCGACAGCATCGTTCG
>PLUT01000353.1:0-18575 GCA_003162875.1 Granulicella sp. | reverse complement strand
GCGAAGAACGGCGACCTGCTCGGCTTCGGCGGCAAGAACTCCGAGATCGACGGCCACATGCCGCTCGCGCGCAGTTCCGACGGCGGCAAGACCTGGAAGAAATCTGCGACGCCATTCGACGAACTGCTCAGCGGCGAGCGCCCCAGTGTTATCCGCCTCGCCAGCGGGCGGCTCTTCTTCGTCGCCGACTACAATCCGAAGCACGAAAAACATGTCCACAAAGACGGCGCGTACGTCGCACTCAGCGACGACGACGGGACAACCTGGAGCATGAAGCGCCTCCCTCCTGACATCCTCACGGTCGGCTATACCACTGCGACCCAGGGTCCCGACGGCGTCATTCACGTCGTCACATCCAAGAACAGACCCGACTACGAGATCGAACTCAACGAAGCCTGGGTCCTCGACAAAAACGCCGGTGGCGAGGACACGGGCCACCCGATTTGCAGCAAGTCGGAAGAACGTCGCGGCTCAAGTTCCACCAAGTTATCTCAAACTGTCAAAGACGCACACGGAAAGATCTTTCAAAGCTGGTTGAGCGTTCAAATTTGTGGTGGTCAACAAATGCTCGACGGCCCGGAAACATTCCTATACCCAAGCGGAAAACTGATGTACTCTGCGACGTTCACCGTCGGTTACAAAATTGGCGAAGAGCGCTACATGCGCGAGGACGGCACGCCGTACTGGTTGAAGAAGTACGGAGAAGACGGCACATGGACCTGGGACAACTTCGACGCATCCGGCAAACAAATCGCCGAATCCCACTGGCTCAACAAAACGCTGCTGAGCAGCGACGTGCCCGACCCGCCGGCCCGTAAGAAATCCGCTGACGAAAAACCCATCGCCCCGGATGCTGAATGAGACGCATCTCTGCTTTCTTCTCCCCGCCTCACTGCACGGGCGCCCTCGGCCTGCGTGGACTTCAATCCTCGAACAGCCAATCCAGGTTGGGTAATTCACCATTCGCATTGGTGGTGCTGAAGTTGACGTGCGGCGTCACATGCGCGCTCTCGGGAATAAATCCAACGACCACATAGGCCCCCTTGCCGAGATCAAGGTCGTTCGCACCTGCCGGCAGCGGCTTCGTCCATACGGTCACTGGCAGACCCTTCTCCGTTGTGATCGCATCCGGCAACAGGATGTTCCACTGCTCTGTCGACGGCGACACATTCATCGCCTTGCTGGAGGAGGACTTGAAAAATCCGACCAGGATTTGCGCCGGCTGGCTGAGAGTGAAGTGGATCGGTGTCTCCTGCTGCGTGGAGACGCGGACTCCGGTGAGGCCGTTAAGTTCGGGCGCGACGCTGACGATGGGGATGTCGGCGTTGGCGTAGAGTTTTTCGCCGGGCTTGACGGTGAAGGATTCGCCGGCTCCGGGGGCGAGCGTGAAGGCGACCTGCGGAAGTTGTTTGGGTACTGTTGCGGAGAGTTGCGCGGAGCCCAGGGATTCGAGCCGCTGCTCGAAAGTCTTCAGTTCGGCTTGATAAACCGGCAGCAGATCGCGCCAGTGGTTCGTCTCCGGTCCACCGCGCACGGGAATCTGCCGTTGCGAAGTCTGCATCCCCGCCGCATTGCGATAGGTTGTTTCGGTGAGTTGCGTAAGCCGCGCGAAGTCGTCGACGCTGGAGGACAGCAGCGGCTCAGCTTTCCGCAGGTCGGCGGGGTTGTGATCGTATCCGAACTGCATCACCAAGGCCGCTGCCTGCGTTTTGTGGTTGTAGTACGACATCAGCGCGGCAATCGCGCGCATGTCGTTGACGATCCGCTCGTACTCCGGGCGCGCCTCGGCCCTGATTCCGGGCGCCGCTGCTTCCGCCTCAGTTACCGCCTTTGCCGAACTTGCCGCCACTTCAGCAGCGACACCCAGTGGCGTCTCGCCGTGATGCGGCTCGTGGTTAACCTCGTTTGCGACGTACTCGTTCAGCCGCTCGCCATCCGGCGCATCTCCGGTCCAAAGCGTCTCCGCCGGGTTGAAGCGCGCTGCGTCGATCAACTGCGGCATCGTCATTCCGAGCGACAGCACCTCGCGGTTGCCCTCAGTGATGCCGATTCGCGGCAGCAACTTCGGTGCGCAGATGCCGGATAGTTCATACGCGGCGAGAAGGCGCTGGGCTGCATCGGTCGTTCCAAACCGCTGCGCGAACTGTGAGACCCAGTATGCGTGTTCTCTTGCGGGATCGCGCTCGGGGTTCCACGCATAGCGCGCCCAGGCCTGGTACCAGATCCAGTCGCGATCCATCTGCACCAGGCGTGGCGTGGTGTTGTCGGCGGTGTAGGGCCAGTCCCAGTAGCGCAGCGGATAGAGGTGCAGGCCTTCGATGCCGATGCGCACGAAGTTGGATTCCGTCTGCCGGATGAATTCGGGATCGCCCCAACGGAAGGGTTCGAGGTTCGAAAGCAGATGGATGTTCGCGATCGCGATGTTGGAGGCGGCCACCAGCTTCTGGAACTCGTCCTTCACCGGCCCGCGCACATCGGTCCAGGTCAGCGACTCGCCGTTCCACTTAAACATGGTGTCGATATTCGAGTAGAGCGGCTTTGCCGCCGCCATTACATCGTAGATATCGGTTGCGTGCGCACGCACCACGATCGGCGGCTCGGGAACCGGATGCCCTACTGCCTTCGCCTGCTCGGCCAGACCATCCTTGACTCCGGGGATGATTGTCTTGGCCAACCACTCCGGTCCGTAGTGTGGACCCATGGCCTCGCCCAGCGTGATAAAGATGCCGACGTTCGGATACTCGCGAATGAACTCCGATATGCAGTAGCGCGTGTACTCGCTCGCCAGAGGCGTAGGCGCCGAAAGGTGCATCGGCACTCCGTGCGCCTTGGCAAAAGTGTGCGACAGATGAATGTTGTAGAAGCCTTGTAGTACCCAGATGCCGCGCTTGTCCGCCTCCGCTGTGAGCCAGCGGAACATCGCAATGTTCTGTTCGAGTTGAGCCGTCGGAAGTTCTTGCGCCTCAGGATATCTCGGCAGCTTCAGCAGGGAAGTGAATGGGTGGCCGCTCCAGAGGTACAGCGTGTTGATCCGTTCGTCGGCCAGCGTGTCGAGATACTTCGTCCACGCCGCTTTGTCGTAGAACCACGGAAACTCCTCGGGTGTGTAGCGATAGTCATACTCGGCGCCCTCATAGGTGATCTCCGGCCGCTGCAGTCCTAACGCTGTCCCGCGGAGTTTCAGTTGTGGATGATCCTGGAAATCGAGCGTGGCGGGCAACGCATGCGTCGCACGGATGCGGTCTGCCAGCTCCATCGCGCCGTAGAGAACGCCCGACGGATCATATCCCGCCACGATGACGGTATTCCCGAGCCGCCGCAGCAGGAATGCTTCCTTCGCATCCGGCCAGAAATCCGGGATCTGCTTGTCGTAAGGCTTCAACAGCGGATCGAGTCGCGTCGCCAGCAGGATCTGCTCGTCCCCCGGAAGGCCTGCGATCGCCTGCTCGAGCCGCTCCTCCGCGAACAACTCGCGCGGCGTCGGATTTGCCGACACGCGGATATGCGGAGCAGCCGGGGCGCTGGTCGATGCAAGGAACAAGAGGAAGAATGCAGTGCGTATTCTCATCGGATCTAACCCGGCTCGTTCGCAGGAGCCTGCGGCTCATCTGTCGACTTCGGCTTTCCCTTCGCATCCGAGGTCTTCTGGAACAGTACCGCCTGATACGGTTTGCCCGTCAGCGCCAGTCGCGACTTGCCTGTAAACGATCCCGGCACCGGCGTCGCGGTCATCGCAAACGGATCGATCAGCGTCGCGGAGAAGTTCGCCGTTGTGGGAAGCGGGAAGTCATAGCGCGCAGGCCGATGGTAGTCCAGGTAATAGAGATACAGTTCACCCGGCGCGCCAGCCGAGAGATAGTAGGCGTCCTCGTATTCGTTGAGTCCAACTTTTGTGATCTTCTCGACCAGCCCACGCAGAAACGCGATTCGCGCCGGCGATTCGCCGTGCAGGCGGCCGGCGTCGGACCAACTCGACTCGCCGGTATCCGAGATGAAGACCTCGCCATGCGTGGCGTAGACGCCGCGGACTGCCGCAAGCCAGAATCGCCGCGTCATCTCCTCCGCGGAAAGATTGCCCCAGCGGCGATCGATGTCGCCCTCATACTGAATCTCATCGTAGATGATTGGTTTATTCCACGCCGCGCGGCGATCCGCGGACTTCTCGAAGTCGTAGCTTTGCAGGCTGGCGTGCGTACACCACGGCTTCGAGTGGTCGTAGATGACACGGCTGTGGTGGATCGAGCGAAGATGGGAGTAAGGGTCTTCAGCTTGGGTAATGCGAAAGAATCGGTCCCAATCGCTCATCGTCTTCGACCTGACGAGGTCGTACTCGTTCGCAATCGACCACCACACGTTCCGGAATGCGGAAAGCCGGGCGATGGCGTAGCGCAGATAGAAGTCGTCGGCCTCCGCGCCCATCGCCTTGTATCCCCAGGCGTCGTACGGATGGAACAGAATCAGATCAGCCTCGATATTCGCCTTCTGCATCCCCTTCAAGCGCTGCTCCAGCAATTGAAAATACGCCGGATTGAAGCGCGTCAGGTCAGGTGCACCGCCGCGTCCCTTCGCGTCGGCCGTGGGATTGGGAAACGGCAGAATCTGCGGCCCTTCGCCCAGCGGCTTCGGCAGAACGCACACCCGGCTCTTATTGAAGCGAGCCTCTTTCATGCCGTCGATCGAAGCCTTCGCATTTTCGTCGGCAGTGAACAGATAGGCGTACGTAGTCGTGCCAAAAGGGAAGTAAGGAGTGCCGTCCGCATACTGGAAGTGGAACTGGTGCGCTGTCCCGACCGGACCGTGATTGCCGGGCGTTGTGGGCGGAGTGCAGAGGAAATCGCCGGCGCGGGCTGCAAGTTCCCGCGCCGAACTTTCCGTCACATAGCTCCATCGTCCAGGCGCATCCGGCATAAACCGCACCCGGTAGGTGCCATCGCCATCGTAAAACCCCGTCACTCGCACATTCCGGTGATCCATCGTAAAGACGGCTGTCAGCGCTACCTCTTTATATGGGTTGCCGGCAGAAGGGCCAGACAGCGCGATCTCGAACATGCCCCACTGCTCTACGCGGCCGGGCGTGGTCGATGTTCGCGCCGAACCGGCGCCGGTCGTATCGCCGGGAACGGCCGCCGAGAGCAGCGCCGGCTGCAGACTGGCGGCCACGGTAGCGGCGCCGAAGCGTATGAGATCTCTGCGATCCATGGGATTCTTTCTCAGAAATGGAAGATACGGAAAGTACAGCTAGCGCAGACCCAATAACGGCCTGTGCAAGAGCCTCCGTTCTACCCAACCCGAAGCTCGTGTGTCAATTCCATTATGGAAGTTAACGATAAGAAGTGAAAGAACGCGCGTTGTCCTGCTATAGTCAATCGCAAATGGGCTCGAGGCATCCATGAGGAATGAAACCCCGCAAAGGTCCGCAGTCGCGGAAAAGACAGTCAGGCGTCGCGTCCCAAAATGGGCGATGCAATCCGGGAAAGCTTCGACCGACGGGCAGTATTACCTCCGCACGATCGGGCGCGCTCTCGAGGTCCTAAACTGCTTCGACGGCCAAATACCCCTTTCGCTCAAAGACATCAGTGCGCGGGTGAAGCTGCCCGAGTCCTCGCTTTTCCGGGTGCTTTTGACCCTTGAAAAGCACAAATATCTGCACCAGCACCATGACGGCACCTACCAGCTCGCCCCCAAGCTCATCTTCGGTTGGCTTGTTCAGGCAGCCGATCGGGTGCGTGCCATCGCACGGCCCGAAATCGAACGTCTCGCCCGCACATTCGATGAAACAGTCAGCGCGTCCTACCTCTTCGACGATCGTATCCACGTGCTCGACTGCGTTGAGACCTTTCACGAGATACGGATGACCAACAAAATCGGCCGTGTATTGCCGCCCCACTGCAGCGCCATGGGTAAAGTCATTACCGCCTTCCAAGACCGCCATCAGGCGGACCGCATTCTCGAGGTCTACGGCCTGGCCCCGCGCACCGAACACACCATTGTCGATCGCCATAAGCTCTTCACCGAATTTGAAGAAACGCGCCGCACCGGGATTTCCGTGGATCGCGAAGAATCGATTCGCGGCGGAATTTGCTTTGGTGCCGCATTGCGGACTAAGACTAAGCCTGTCGTCGCCGCCATCAGCATCTCGACGCCTGCAATTCGCATGTCGGCGCAATTGGAGAAGCAGATCAAGGCGGCGCTTCTGGAGTCTGCAAGTAGCATCGGCAGCCTTCTTGACCAAGCCTGACGCAATCCTTCGCTTGCCCTTACGGATGACGCTACATTTCATGTAAGTAATTGAATTAACAGAGGCGTACTGGTGACTAAGCGGCGCCGCTACGGAGCGCCTGGGCACGGCCGCCGCCAATTCCTATTCCCGGTTCCCATTAAGCGCTTTCAAGAGCGCAATTCGGTCCGCCAGTCGACCTCCCAAAATCTCCCGGATCTGAACCTGGTGGTTGAAGGCCGCTGCACACCCATACCTCCGAAAATGAAAATTATTTCCATTATTCGCCAGCTTTGTGTCAATAGTTTCCAGATTGTGGTTGACATCCCCTGAATACGTTCTCTATCTTTGGGGGCGCTTGAGAGAGCCCCATCCCCTCTTATCGAATTGGAGTCGCCGTATGAAACGTATCGCCCTCGTGTTTCTGTTGTTCGTCAGCGCGTCTGTCTTTGCCCAGGAGACTCGTTCTACGCTTACTGGCCGGATTACGGATGCGAGCGGCGCTGTGATCCCCCACGCCCAGATCACCGTTACCAACACGGACACAGGGTTTGTGACTGCGACCCAATCGAACGGTGTCGGCGACTACACCGCACCGTTTCTGCTCCCAGGCCACTACAACATCACCGTTGCCAGTAACGGTTTCGAGAAGTATGTGCACGAGGGATTGATCCTTCAGACGGAACAAATCCTCACTGAGAATATTTCACTCAAGACGGGTGCTGCCACTGAGACCGTCACCGTTCAAGGGGAAACTCCGCTGGTCGATATCGCCACGGCAACGACCGGGCAAGTCCTTACTGCTGAAGAGGTCGAAGATCTGCCCAGCAACGGGCGCTCGCCCATCGGATTCGGCCACCTGATGTATGGTGCCGTCGCCAAGGGTAAGCATTCGGCCTCGCAAGTCAGGCCCTTCGATAATTCCACCGGCAGCGATTTCTCCATCGCCGGCGGCAACTCCCAATCCAACGAAATTCTCTTGAACGGCGTCCCCAACATGGAGGATGGCGCCCGCATTTCCGGCTTCAGCCCGGAACTCGACGCCGTCGATTCAATCCACATCGATGAGTTCTCGGCCAACGCATCGCTCGGAGATACCTCCGGCGGCATCTTCAACGTCAACACCAAGGGCGGCACCAATCAATTCCACGGCACTGCGTCGGAATACTACTCCGGCTCCCGTCCCTTAACAGCCGCTCCGTTCTTCACCCCTGCGGGCACCCAGGCTACATCTGTCCATTTCAACCAGTTCGGCGGCACCATCGGCGGTCCCATAACCATTCCACATGTCATCCATGGAAGGGATAAGCTCTTCTTCTTCTATGCCTTCGAGGGGTACATCGGGAAGGCACCGGCCACAGTCGTCGAGAGCGTCCCCACGGCCCAGGAGCGCACCGGAGACTTTGGTGCACTCCTGGCGTTTAGCTCTCCCACCGTCAATTATCAGCTCTACAATCCCTTTACTGCGACCACCGCCTCAAAAGGCATCAGCCGAAGCCCGATAGCAGGGAACTGCATCGTTACCAGCACCTACTGCACTTCTACCGCGACGAATGCCTCGGGTGCGCCACTGACCATCGACCCGGTAGCGCAGGCATACCTAAATATGATGCCCATGCCCAATTACAATGGCGCATCCACCGGCGCGGATGGGGAGAACAACTACTTCGCGAGCGATCCTCAAATCAACAACTACAAGTCCAATCAGGCGGCCATAGATTGGAACATCACCAGCACAAACAAAATCAGATTTGAAGCCCATCGCAGCAACTACACATCAAGCTCAGGACAGACCTTCTTCAACCCTCTCACCGGAACCACGGCGGACACCATCCATTGGGGTGGGCAGGTCGATGATGTTCAGACCTTGTCGCCTACGTTGAGCTGGGAGATTCGGCCCGGATTCAGCCGCTATGTCACGGGTTCCGAACCCAACAGTCTCGGCATCAGTCCCAACACGGTCAATATGCCCAGCTACGTTGCTTCCAACTCCACGCTTCTCGCACTCCCCAGCTTTACCTTCAAGGACGCCTCGGGAATCCAGGCCTTGAGCGGTGCGCCCGGATCAACCGAAGCCTTTGACACCCTGCAGTTCTACACCAGCCTCAACAAGGTCTGGGGTCACCACACCATCAAGGTTGGAGCCGATATCCGCTCCTACAAGGAATCGACACTCTCGCCGGGCGCGGCCGACGGCTCCTTCGTCGTCAGCGCTGGGGCAAGCAGTTTCGTCACCTCTGGTCCGGGCTGCACGACTTACTGCCCAACAGGCACAGCCCCGGCGCCAGGAGCGAACCAGGCATTTGGCGGAGCCTTCGCTCTCTTCGAGCTCGGTCTTCCAACCAGTGGCTCTTATAACATCGCCACTAAGTTCCAGTACGACAGTTGGTACAACGCCTTCTTCGCCCAGGACGACTGGAAGGTCGCGCATAACTTTACCGTCAGCTACGGCGTCCGGCTGGTCCACGAAACCCCAGACGTGGAGAGCAACAATCATCTCGTCGCCGGCTTCAATCCAACCGTGGCAAACGCTTCCACCTCTGCCGCCGAAGCCGCCTATGCCGCCGCGCCCAATGCGAATCTCGCCGTAAGTGCCTTCCAGCCCACCGGCAATGTGATCTACGCCACCCCTTCGAATCGTTCCGCTTACAGCAATGCGGTTCTATACGTCAGTCCTCGCCTGGGGTTTGCCTATGCTCCTGACTTTGCCCACGGAACCATGTCGATTCGCGGTGGCTTTGCAATCTACGTCAATCCGTTCGGAGACTATTCGGGCGACTGGGGCCCCTCGTACGGGTTTACCCAATCGACCAGTTTTGTACAGTCCAATAACGCTATGCTCTCGCCTGCAACCACGCTTTCAGATCCATTCCCAGTTACGACGAGTGCCCTGGGCGGAGCGCTGAATCCTATCGTGAAGCCCTATGGTTCGACATACGGCATCAATACCCAACTCGGCAGCAGCATCACATACTATGCCCCGGTCAAGATTCCCTATTCGGAACACTTTGCGCTCGACATGCAAAAGCAGGTAGGCAAGAACTGGCTC
This sequence comes from Granulicella sp., assembly GCA_003162875.1. Lineage (GTDB taxonomy): Bacteria > Acidobacteriota > Terriglobia > Terriglobales > Acidobacteriaceae > Edaphobacter. The sequence goes on along the minus strand of PLUT01000353.1, from coordinate 9,309 downwards.
TTCGAAGCAGGCTACGTCGGTGATCACCAGGTCCACAACAACGCCAACCTCGCTGCAAGCTCCACACCGCTGCTGCCCTTCCTTAGTCGTTCTCCACAGTTGGACCCAGCCGTGAACACTCTACTGGCGACTCCAATCACCAGCCCGTTCTACCAGACCATGCCCGCCGCCACCACCNNTTACCTACGGTCTCGACCCGATCGAGTCCGGCAACTTCAACTCCTTCCTCTTCAAAATCAGTAAGCGCATGTCCGATGGCTTGAATTTCGAGCTCAACTACGTCCACTCCCGCAACTTGGGCGCTACCATGTTCGAGAATCCGGGGGGCGCCCTGTGGTATGGGGAGACTTCCTCGGATTTCCCAGATCACGCCTCCCTTACTGCCATCTATCTACTTCCCGTTGGCAGGGGGCGTCAATTCTTCAACAAGTCCCGCCTGGTAGATGAGATCTTCGGCGGCTACAGCCTCACCGGTATCTACCAATTCCTGTCTGGAACTCCCCTGTCTTGGGGCAACGTCGATTACACCGGAAACTACACCGGCTTCGACAACAACCCGCATAACTACCTCACCACCTCATTCAATACCTCGGGCTTTTATACGGGATCGAGTCAGCCGAATGGAAATAACTTCCGCACCTTCCCGCAGTTGCTGCTTCGTTCCGATCCAACCAACAACTTCGACTATTCAATATTGAAGAACTTCAGCATCTGGGACCGACTCGTTATCCAGCCCCGTGTCGACGCCTTCAATGCTTTCAACCACCCACAGTTCACCGCCGCCAGCACCTCCGTCACCTCATCCGCACTTGGCAAGGTCAGCGGCCAGCAAAACAGCAGCCGCCAACTGCAGGGTGGCGTTCACATCGTTTTCTAGCCTGCACACCTGAGCGCCAACACCGCAATCGATACCAGCATGGGGCGCAAGCCCCATGTTGGCAACACCGTTCTTGCTCTAGCTGATGGCTTATAGCTGGTAGCTTGCAGCTCAAGAATCGTGTGTCTTTCGTTTTTGGCTTGCGCCCTTCGTATTCAAAGGACACTGGCTTTGCTCTAAGGCCAACGGCCCCAGGCCTGGAAATAAACCTGCAAAAAACATCCCCAAAAACCTCAGCAAATCCGCATGTCAAGTCCCCGAATCGCTCATCTCCTTCAAACCAATAGACATACCCTCTGCCGTCGAGTTATGCCAATTTGGTAAAATAGAAGTAGGGACAAAAAGCAGAAGGCCGCAAGGGTAGCTGATCTCTCGCGGCTTTCTGCCGTTAGCCAATGCCCCAAAAAGGAGTGCGAATGCGCGCAAAGTCGACCATCCCACACTGCGACTCGCGTAAATCGCCCGCTAACTCAAATGGTTTGACGATCTTAGCCGTAACTCCTTTGAAAGGGATATCTTGGAGATATCTACCACCCTCCAACCCCAACAAACCAAACGCTTTCCCGCCAAGATCCTATGTGGGGGGGCCTCACCCAAAGCTGACCGAATACGTTGTGCCCCCTGTAAGCGCAGCGGAGACGACGCCGTCTTCACCCTCGCTCAACGTCACCGCTCGGCGTCCGTTGCTGAAGGACAGAATCTTCTGGCCCAACGGAGAAGCCAGCCGCAACGCAACATCTCGACCGGCGCGCAGAGTAGCAGTCTTCGCCCTCCCGCCGCTCCATTCCAGATCGATCTCAACTCCGCCCCGCGCGCGCAACCCGCGAAAGCTTCCTTCCGGCCAGGCCTTAGGCAGCGCAGGCAGCAATCGGACGACACCTGCGTGCGACTGCAGCAGCATCTCAATCAAGCCGCTGGGGCCGCCGAGATTGCCGTCGATCTGATACGGCGAGTTCTCCTTCAATCCGCACACGTCCAGCAGATTGTGGCGCGTCGACTGGCGGAACAACTGCAACACGTTCTGATACGCCGCTTCCCCATCCTCCAGCCGCGCCATGCAGTTGACGATCCAGGACCGCGACCAGCCTGTGCTGCCACCCCCCGCCGCCAGTCGTTTATCCAGCGTCGTGCGCGCGGCCTTCGCCAGTTCCGGCGTTCCGCGCAACGTGATCTGATCGTCGGGATACAGCCCGAACAGATGCGAGATGTGCCGATGCCCAGGCTCCTGATCGGCGTAGTCCTCGGGCCACTCCTGCAGGCGTCCGTCGTGCGTGATCCGGAACGGCGGAAGCCGCTCGATCACTGACTTCGCGCGCGCAACCAACTCGGCATCCTGCGCCGGATTGCCAAGTGCCTCGTGCGCGCGCACCAGCCGCGTCAGTACCGCTCGCGTAATCGAGAGGTCCATGGTCGGTCCCATGCACAAGTTGAAATATCTACCATCCGCCAGCTTGTACTTATTCTCAGGCGAACACGATGGCCCGGTCACCAGCATCCCGGCATAAGGTGTTCCGGGTGGAGCTTCAGTAAGGTAGTCCAGCAGGAACATCGCATTCTCGCGCAGCAGCGGATAGGCTCGCTCGCGCAGGAATCCCACGTCGCCGCCGTAGTCATAGTGGTCCCAAGGATGCAGCGAAAGCCACGCCGCACCCATTGCCCAAATGCCACCGCCGAGCCCGTCAATCGGCCCGGAGTCGCCCCAGATGTCGGTGTTGTGGTGTACCACCATGCCGCGCGCGTTGTAGTACTTCTTGGCGGTCACCGAGCCCGGCCCGCGCGTGGCGTCCTCAAGATCGAACAGCGGCAGATGACAATCCGCGAGGTTCGCGCGTTCCGCCAGCCAGTAGTTCATCTCGGTGTTGATATTTACCGTGTACTTGCTGCCCCAGGGCGGATCGACCGACTCGTTCCAAATTCCTTGCAGGTTCGCCGCCAGCGTCCCCGCTCTGCTGCTGGAGATCAGCATGTATCGCCCAAACTGGAAGTAGATCGGAAGCAGCGCGACATCTTCGCCGCCCTCCTTGATGTGTTGCACGCGCTGATCCGTCGGTACGGCCGCGTTTGCATCGTCACCCAGGCGAATCTCGGCCCGGCGAAAGAACCTTTGATGATCCGCAACGTGCCGTGCCCTCAGCTCTTCATACGGTCGCGCGGCCGCCGCTTTCAGATTCTTGTCAACCGCGGCTTGCATCGCCGCTTGTCCTGCTGGATAACGATAGCTCGTCGCGCAATCGATCAGCAGCATCACCGCCGTGGCATTCGCCACTGTTAACACGCCCGCGTCGCTGGTCACCACACCGTCCTGCGCCAACGCCAGCAACTCGCTATGAAAACGAATCCCAACCGGATTTTCCTTTACCGGAAGTCCTGGGTTGTCATTGACGGGAATCGCCTCGCCCGCGAGCACCAGCCCGTCGCCTCCATCGGAGCGCGTTGTAAAGTGCGCGGGGCGGTCCATCCGCGCGGCGAAGCTGATCTTCCGCGGTCCCTTCGCTGTCATCCGAATTACAATCACCTGGTCCGGAGCAGAGCTGAAGACCTCGCGCACATAGCTGGTTTCGGCGTGACGGAAACTTGTCGTTGCGATGGCCGTATCCAGGTTCAACTCAAGCCGATAGTCCTCGACACTCGCATCCGTCGTCAGGCCGCTCGCCGCGAAATCCAGCCGCAGATCGCCCAGCGTCTGGTAGCACGGCATGCGCTGTGGAATCGAAAACATGTCCGTCGAGGCCAGCGCCTCCGCCTCCGCGATTTTGCCGGCGAACAATAGCTCGCGAATCTTCGGCACTGCCTCGCCGGCGCGCGGATTGTTGCGGTCACGCCGCTCTCCGTCCCAGATCGATTCTTCATTGAGTTGCACGCGGCCCAGCGCCGGCTGGCCAAACACCATCGCGCCCAGGCGCCCATTTCCCACCGGCAGCGCATCCGGCCACTGCGCTGCCGGCTGCGCAAAGTGCAACACGTAGCGCGCCCACTCCTTGTCGCTCTCTGGCGCATCGCTCCATCCGCGTCGCGTCGCCAGAGCTGCACCCGTAAAAGCCGTGCCTACAAGGAATCGCCGCCGGCTCATGCGGCTGAACGAAATCGTCATCGCTGCCCCTGTTTCGCGACCGCAGTCGCCGAACGATCGTCAGATCTCATAAATCATCCCGGTATGCGCCGCGATGAAAACCTCCTGCGAACGCGGAACGCGCACCCCACTGAACTCAACGCCAGCCGTGCTCTCTAGACTTGGGCCGCTCAACTTCATCGCATGACCGTTCACGCGTCCCGGCAGCGTCAGTCTCACATGGTCCTCCGATTGGTTGATCACAGCAATACGCCGCCGCCCTGCCTGCACGGATGTGTATGTCTTGATTTCTCTAAGCGCAGGCGACAAATTCGATTCCGCAAACTGTGCTCCAGCGAAGATCTGCGCGAATTGAATGCCGAAGTACTCCGGTCTTCGCGTGAATCCAGTTGAGGAAGCATCCGCTATCGGCGTGTAAAAGCCATTGCCTCCCCCATGCAGATTCACCCCGCTCCAACCCAGTGCGGCGAACTGCAACATCATGTCCGCGCACCACAGAGCCGACGCGAGCGTGTCGGATACACCTGGCTTTCCGCCATCCCAGCACGAATTTACCTCGCTTATCCGGAACGGCAATCCCGCCGTTTTCATTGCCTCGGCAATCACCGGCAGGTTGTGTAAGTGCATCGTCGCCAGCTTCGGATCGGGATCAAACAACTGCGCAATCGTTGCATCGGGACTGCCCGCGGGGCCCATCGCGTAGTAGTGCGCGGTTAGCAGAACTACATCCTTATGTGCAGGCGCTTGCTCCGCAAATGCGGTTAAATAGGGAAGTTTGTTCGAGATGTCCGGCCCCGCGAACTTTGCCTGCGGCGTGACGGCAACGATTGCGTCGTGGAAAGTGTTCCACTCTTTCAGATAATCCTCCGGCCTATAACTCGCCGGGCGATATCGATTGCGAAAGGAGTCCGGCTCGTTGCCGATCTGAAACGCAATCAGACGCGGTCCCAGGATGCGAAAGGCTGCGGCGGCCTCCGCCGTTGCGTTTTCCTTCGTTCCTTGCCCCAGATTCAATCCATACAGACAACTCCATCCCGTCGCATCCAGAAACGCACGCAGATTCCTCAGTGCCAGCGCGGTCGTCACCGTTCCATGCTTCACGGTCTTACTGGTGTCCGGTCCGAAGACTTCGAAAGGCGGAGGGCCAGCCGGGTCGGCATCGGAGTATGTTGTGAATTCGCTAGACCCACCTCCAAGCCGAAGATTTCCGTTTGGCGAAAGTCCACGAAATAACTCAATCAGTTCTTTGTTCCCTGCGGAAAAGAACTCCGGGTTGGCCAACTGCGCCGACTCATAGGACAACCCCGTAAAGTCTGTTGGAATGGAGTTCCCGATCTTCGCGCCGATCTCCAGCTTAGCCTTGACGCTCTGCCCAAAGCAGGGCAGCGAAGCCACCGTCGCTCCAGCCGCCAGCCCCGCAACAAAATGCCTGCGATTCATCGTGCAGCTCCAACGGGAGTTCCCGCTGCAAAAGTGAAATCGAACACCACGCGCCCGGACAGCTCGCCCGCTGCAACAATCGCCTGTTGCCCATTGGCAAGCATAGTGATCGCGCTGGGCGGCATCGCGTGTCCGTTCATAGTCGCCTCGGCGAGCCGCGCACCCTGCGGCAACGGAACATGGACAAACGTATCCGTCGCCCGAGTCCCGGGATCAAACTCCAAGTGGATCGCAGTCGGCGAAGTACGCGTCAGCTTCAACGACACCATCGTCCCTAGCGTTGTCGGTGTTCGCTCCACGCTCGCCGTCTCGCCCATCTTTGCTATCCACTCGGCGGGCAATCCGGCCAGCAGGTGCAGCGTAGTCTTGCGCGCGTCCGTTACAGGCGCCTGGGTTCGTTCCTGTACCAGCATGTCACGCAGCAGATCCACGGTGTTGGCGTTACCCCACGCCTCCGGCATATCGCCGGTGCCCTCCATGTTTTCGCGCTTACTGTGGGGCGTATCGCACGCGCGGTCCTTCGTAACGTCTGTAAGAATCTCTTCCTTGAATACGTTCGTGGTGTAGGAATGGTTCAGCGCTGCTATCAGCATTGCCGCATTCTTCTTCACGTCGTCGCGCAGCAGGTAGGTCTCCGACATATTCATCGACTCCCCCGGCCATATCCCGGCCGGTCCTGCCCACGCGACATTCGTCGGCAATCCCTGCGACTCTTCGCTCTCCATCCGTGTCAGCAACCCGCTTACCAGCGGATCGTTGGGGCTATAGAGCCCAGTCGGCCAGATCGCCAGAAATGTCTGCGAGTAGGCCGCATCCGGCCGCGTTGGCTGCGCCGGTAGATAGGGGAGCGCCGTCTTCTCCAGCCGTACCGAGCGTTCCACCGAATTCCGAATCGCTGAGGTGTACGACTCGTACTCCTTATCCAGCCACGCCGCGTCGTCCGTCTTGCCCAGGACCCGCGCCGCCTCGGCGCTCACTCTCACGCCATACGCTGCGAGAAAGTTATGCGAGTAAGAATGCCCCTCCGGCAGCCCCGAGTCCCCGTACGACCACGGCAGCAGCCCGTACCAGTAGGTTTTCTCTCCAGGCTTCAACTCCGGATCCGGCTCCGCCCTGCACTTCGCCCCCGTCAGCATTCGTCGAATGGGTCGCGCCCCAATCGGGATCCCGTCCACGTTCTCCAGCGTCGTCTCCTCGCGGTGCGCCCGAACCCACTCCGATGACCGCAGCAGATATGGATACGCCTGCGCCAGCCACGCCTTGTCGCGTGTGTACAGGTAGTAGTCCCACACCGCGCCTGCATTGCCCCCGATGTTGTCCCAGGCCGGCCATCCGCTGGTCGGTGGCCCGTCCCACTCCCCATCGTCATTCATGATGTGAAACGCATGCTCAATGGACTCCCGCGCCGGCGAGAGATAGCCCGCGACCTCCATCGCTCGCGCCTGAAAATACTCGCCCCGCCCCCAGTATTGGCGGTACACATCCGGCCCATCCAGCGTCCACAGATCGCCTTTGGCGTCGTACTCCGTCAGTATCAGGACATACGCAATCGACGAATCGAAGAAGTCGTTCAGCGCCTGCTGCGGATAGCGGACTCGCGCACCGCGCGCCCAAATGCCGTCCCATTGGGCCACAGCTTTTGCCAGCAAAGCTTCGCCAGAAAGGTGGCTTAATTCCGATTTGCGGGACGCGGGAAACTCGTATGGCAAGCGCAACCAGAGAATTCGGGAACCGCCCGCCGGAATGGGAAGCTCGTGCCGAAGCGTCAAGCCGCCGTTCGCAGACGTGGTGGAGCTAAGGAAGCTATTCTGCCGAATCGCTTCCGCGGCAGGCATCGGCGGATCGTAGCTGATGCCATCGACCTCCACGATCAGCTCCCCGCCGCGGGTGACGAGGGTCTCGCCATCCACATGGCCGGGCAGATTCCGTGAACGTCCCGAGAGGTCCAGCCGAAAATCGAGCGGCTCGCTGCTGGCGTTATGGACCTTGATGCGAACGACGTCGAGACCGTGCGAGCCCGATGTTGCCGTCGGCAGTTGCGCCGGGTCCTGGTCGGGATCGACAGAATAGGCGAGCTCTTCCACCTCAAGGCCACCGCCGGAGAGCTTCGAGAGGATAAAGGGATAGCGCCCGCGGTAGAGTGTTTGCGATTGGCTCTTCAAGGGAGTCGAGGAGGGGTGATTGAGATCGACACCGTCGGCAAACGGCTCGATTGCGAGTGCCCCATCCATCTGACTGGAAAACCCGATCGGAACATCCAGCGGCTTTCTCTTCAGAGACCACTGCGACCAGCGCAGCGAGCCGTCCTTCTCCACCGTCGTCTTGTGGGATCCCATCGGAAGGCCGATTAGGCTCTGCGCATCGGTATTCGAATATCGATGGTCGATGCTGAGGTCAGCGGACGAGCTCTTGCTCTGCGACCATGAAATCGGAGCGGTGAGCAGAACGGAAAGGGCACTCAGAACAAGGGCGTTATATCGGGCTGTATTCAACGGAGTTCTCAAGAGGGATAGGATCGGCACGAACCACATTTCACCGGAAGTCTAAACGTAATTTTCAATCCAGTATAGTTACTTCCGCTTTGCCCGCCCCACGCGGGTTGTCATTCCGCCTGCGAGGGGGGAAGGCCCAACCTTACAAACTCAGCGCCAACCCACCCGCTTCGCTCGACCGATACGCCGCTTCAACCAAGGCCATTGTCTCGTAAGCCGACTCGAATCCGATCGGCAGTTCGCCGGCGGAGCCTTCGACGTATGCCTGCAACGCTCCCATGCTTCCCGCAAACGCGTCCGGAAACCAGTTGCCGCTTACCGGAAGCCGATTCCATCCGCCACCGCCTCGGACCGCAAATGCGAGCGTGTCCGGCTTGCCCGCCGGATAGTCCAGGATCACGCCCATCTCGATCCGGATTGCACCCCCTGGACCCTCCCACTGTGCAAAACTGCATTGTGTCTCCGGAAAGTCATGCCCGTGGTTGGTTACGACAAACACTCGCTTCGATGGCCCATAATCGAGAATCATCGAGGTTTTTGTAGCCGCCAGTTCTCCATACTGGGGGTTTCGCACCGTCTTCGCGTAAATCCCCTGTGGGTTTCCAAGCCATGATCGGATCAGGTCGAGGTAATGAATGCTGTGGTACAAAATTTCGAGCCGAGGCGCCTTCGCCAGAAAGGTCCAAAGCTGCCAGGGCGTGTAGGTCCGCACCTGCACTTCTAGGTCGTGAACTTCGCCCAGTAGTCCCGCTTTCGCAAGCGCAACCGCAGCCAGGTTGTTCGGTGCGTAGCGTAGCTGGAAGTTCACCGCCGCAATCAATCCCCGATCCCGGCACAGGGCCCGGATACTCGTCGCCTCCTCCAGCGTTTCTCCCATCGGCTTCTGGATCAGTACTGCCGCTCCCTCCGGCAGCAGCGGGAGAATCCCGAGAATTTGCGACGCAGGGACTGCGACATCGAAGATCGCATCCCTGGGTGCAAATCGCACCGCTTCCGCAACCGAGTCAAAGCCGCGTCCCACAGAGGATTCTGTAGCCAGTTGCGCGGCCTTCCCTGCAACGTTGTCGGCGATCCCAACCACCGGAAACCCGGCCTTCGCATACGCGGGCAGGTGCGCCGTTCGCACAATTCCACCCGCTCCCAGGATCAGAATTGGCCTTGGCGCCTTCGGCTTCGGAGGCCCTGACGTCTCTACCGCGCGCCTGTACTTCTCTATTTCACCATCCATCCGAATCCCTCTGGCGATCACTCTAAAATTGCAGAAAATCATCCCGCCGCGCAAGAGCAAATCGCGGGTTCAACCGCCCAGAGTCAATGGATGATTCTAAACAAGGCCAGTTTCGCTGAAGAGAGGGCAAACAGCGACGCACCCGGCCGCTACGCCAGCAGCACCTCGACTCCATTGCTGCGCAGCAACTCCACGTACTCAG
>PLUT01000231.1 GCA_003162875.1 Granulicella sp. | reverse complement strand
CGGCGATGTCATTCGTCTGAAGTTGGGAAACATTGTTCCAGCAGACGCTCGGCTGTTGGGTGGCGATCCCGTCGAGGTCGATCAGTCTGCCCTGACCGGTGAATCGCTGCCGGTGACGCGCAAGGCGGGTGAGGCGGTTTTCTCAGGTTCGATTGTGCGCCAAGGCGAGATCGACGCCATGGTCTATGCCACCGGCACGCGCACTTACTTCGGCAAGACTGCGGAGTTGGTGCAACAGGCGCACACCATTAGCCACTTTCAGCGCGCTGTACTAAAGATTGGCGACTACCTGATTGTTCTTGCCGTAACGCTGGTCGCAATCATTCTCACGGTCTCGCTGCTTCGTCATAATCCCGTCTTCGACACTCTGGAGTTCTGTCTCGTTCTTTTGGTTGCGTCGATTCCAGTCGCAATGCCAACGGTTCTCTCTGTAACTATGGCGGTCGGTGCACGTCTGCTGGCGAAGAGTCAGGCTATCGTTACCCGGCTTTCGGCAATCGAGGAGTTGGCTGGCGTCGACGTTCTTTGTTCGGACAAGACCGGCACCCTGACGCAGAACAAGTTGACTCTGGGCGATCCGTTTACAGTGAACAACATCCCAGCCGACCAGGTAATTTTGTGGGCCGCGCTCGCGTCGCGAGCTGAAGACAAAGACACCATTGATCTCGCGGTGATTGGTGGTGTGAAGGATGCGAACGCGTTGAAGGCATTCCAGGTACTTCATTTCCAACCCTTCGATCCCGTACATAAGCGCACTGAAGCGACCGTAAAGGGCGGCGATGGCAAGCAGTTCTTCGTGTCCAAGGGGGCGCCCCAGGTCATCCTGCAGATGTCGAAAAATGCCGATGCAGTGAAGCCCGAAGTCGAAAAGGCCGTGAATGAGTTCGCCGGGCGCGGCTTTCGCTCACTTGGCGTCTGCCGCGCTGATGAGGCAGGCAACTGGCAGTTTGCCGGCGTCATTCCCATGTTCGATCCACCGCGCGAGCAGGCGAAGGCAACCATCGCAAACGCCAGGCAGATGGGGCTAAACGTCAAGATGGTCACGGGCGATCAGACCGCCATCGCTCGCGAGACCAGTAAGCAACTCGGCCTGGGGACCAACATCGTCGATGCCAGTGCCCTGGGCGACACCAAGCAGCAGCCCGGCTCGCAGATCGTGGATGCAATCGAAAAAGCGGATGNNCTGTCTCGGGCGCAACCGACGCCGCACGTGCCGCGGCGTCCATCGTCTTACTCGCACCAGGGCTCTCGGTCATTATCGATGCCATTAAAGAGAGCCGCAAGATATTCCAACGCATGAACAGTTACGCCATGTATCGCATCGCGGAGACGCTCCGCGTAGTGCTGTTCATGACGGTGGCCATCCTGGTCTTCAACTTCTACCCCGTGACTGCAGTGATGATCGTAATGATTGCCTTGCTCAACGATGGAGCAATTCTTTCGATCGCATACGACAACGTCCGGTACAGTAACAAGCCCGAAGCATGGAACATGCGACGCGTGCTGGGCGTCTCGACTGTGCTCGGAGTCATTGGGGTCATTTCTGCCTTCCTATTGTTTTGGCTTGGCGAACGTGTCTTCCATCTCGACCGCGCGCACGTTCAGACGCTGATATATCTGAAGCTTTCGGTGGCCGNNACTCTTATCGCGGTCTATGGCTTGTTCATGACGCCGTTGGGTTGGAAGTATGCCGGCTTTGTCTGGGGCTATGCGATTCTCTGGGCGTTGTTCACTGACCGCATCAAACTCTTAGCCTACCGAATACTCGACCCAGCTGCTCTGCCCCTGCTAGCGAAGAAACAGGTCGATCTTGGGCCGCAGATCGCAAGTCAGGCTTATGAACTCTACCAGCAGCGGGTGCGCGGCGAGAGTCAGCAGGACCAGGACTGGCTGGAAGCGGAGCGCGAGGTGCGAAGCCAGGCGGAACATCGGAAGGCGTCGTAATTACGTTATCCTCAGCAGGGATACAGTCGCTGCCAAATATTGAGAGCAAAGATACATCGATGAGTCACACCCCTCTTTATCCGCTTCGGTTCGAGCCAATCTATCAGTACCGGCTCTGGGGCGGCCGTCACTTGCCCGATCTGCTTAGCTCGCCGCTGCCGAACGAAGGCCCTATCGGGGAAGCCTGGGTACTCAGCGATCGCGACGACCACCCGAGCCAAGTCGCCAATGGACCGCTCAAAGGGCAGACGGTCGGTACGGTGATGCAGCAGTTTCAGAGCCAATTAATGGGAAGGCTGGCGAAGCGCTTCCTTCGCTTTCCATTGCTGCTTAAGTTCCTCGACGCGCGTGAGATGCTCTCCGTCCAGGTGCATCCTGGATATCCGCCCGCTAAACTTCTGCCAGAGGGCGAGGCCCCGAAGACCGAAGCCTGGGTTGTGCTACAGGCGGGGAGAGAAAGCCGCGTCTATGCAGGTCTCAAGCCAGGGACCACTGCGGACGTTCTCCGGCAATCGATCACGCACAAGACGTTAGCAGATCACCTTTCATCGATCATCCCAAAGCCCGGAGATGGCATCTTCATCCCGGCTGGGACGGTTCACTCCCTGGGCGGTGACGTCGTCGTGTTCGAGGTCCAGCAGAACAGCGACGTAACGTTTCGGCTGTATGACTGGGGCCACGTCGATGATAAGACGGGCAAGCCGCGGCGACTCCAGGTCGATCAGGCGCTTGCCTGCATCGACTTCGTAGATGGTGCAGCCGGACTGGTGACGCCTGTGGCGGAGACAAAGACGCCGGTGGAGCGCGAGAGGCTCTTCGATTGCGACGCGTTCCGGCTTTGGCGCTTGCGCGGAGAATTACCATTCACCATTGCCACCGAAGGAGTGCCGCGCGTGCTGGTATGCATCGAGGGCCTTGGGCAGATCGAGCATGGCGACGACACATATACCGTCCAAAGAGGCGAAGTATGGCTCTTGCCGGCTGTGATCGAATCGTGCGTGTTTCGACCCGCCCATGCAGTGAGTTTGCTGGAAATAGAAGTACCGGCATAGATCCAGTCGAACAACCGCGAAACAATTCGAAGAGTTGGAAACGCTAGCTGAGACCCCAAGAAGCAAGGACGGACGGTGAAATGAAGAAGCTGATTGTCTTCGATCTTGACGGGACACTCGCGAAAAGCAAATCGGCTCTCGATCCCGAAATGTCGACGCTGCTGCACGATCTTCTCGAAGTTGTTAAAGTGGCCGTTATCTCGGGGGGCGATTGGCCGCAGTTTGAGAAACAACTCCTCTCGCATCTTCCCGACGATCAAAATCTAGCTAATCTGTCCGTTCTTCCTACCTGTGGAACTAAGTTCTTTCGATATTCGGGAAACTGGACAAAGGTCTATTCCGAAGACTTCACCGCGGACGAAAAGAGGAAGATCATCGATTCTCTGAACAAAGCGTTCCAGGTAGCAGGATTTAAGGTCGAAAGAGTCTGGGGAGAGGTGATTGAAGACCGGGGAAGCCAGATCACGCTGTCCGCGTTAGGTCAGCAGGCGCCTCTCGCGGAAAAGGAAAAATGGGACCCCAGCTTTGCGAAGCGAAAGAAGATCAAAGCGATCCTTGACCCTCTGATTCCCGGATTCTCGGTTCGGCTGGGTGGAACGACGTCGATTGATGTGACCAAACCAGGCATCGACAAGGCATACGGAATTGGTAAGTTGCGCGACATCCTCGGCGTTTCCTTGAAAGAGATGATCTACATCGGTGATGCCTTGTTCCCAGGAGGAAATGACTATCCGGCTGAGCAGGCTGGAGTGACTTCCATTCCAGTGCGAGGACCCGAGGATACGAAGCGGGTAATCGAAGCAATCACCGCTTGCTTAGGCGGCGGTCAACAGGCTGACTTTAGGGCGGGATTGAATGACGGAATTTAGGCTAAAGCGCATCGGCATGATAATGGAACCCGAGCCAGGCAATCCGCAGGAGGTGGAAGGCGTTCTCAATCCGGCGGCGGCTCGCGGGCCCGATGGTCAGCTTTACCTCTTTCCCCGGCTCGTCGCAGAGGGAAATTATTCGCGCATCGGGATTGCGCGGGTGCGGTTCGATGAAGCGGGTGATCCGACAGGGGTCGAAAGGCTTGGCATTGCACTGGAGCCGGAGGCCGAGTACGAGCGCCGGTCTGATGGTGGCGGCGGATGCGAAGATCCCCGTGTCACCTTCGTGGAGCCGCTGCAACGCTACATGATGACTTATACGGCATTTTCGTCCAACGGTCCGCGCATTGCGCTGGCCGTATCGGAAGATCTCTTCCACTGGCAGCGCCTGGGGCTTGCCACGTTCGCTCCGTGTAATGGTATTGCATTGGACAGCGTGGATGATAAGGATGCCAGCCTCTTCCCTGTCGCCATTCCGAATCCATCTGGAACCCCGGAGTTGGCGCTTCTGCACAGGCCACTTTTCCCAGGTACGCGTCCAGAGGAAACTGCCCGCCGACCTGCATCCCGTACGCTGGATATCGACCGGGAAAGCATCTGGATTTCCTACTGCCCAACGACCCTCCAGGGTGAGGAGCATGATCGCTTCGGCAAATTCACATCTCATCACCGGCTGGCGACCCCGGTGTCACCCTGGGAGAGGCTTAAAATTGGCGGTGGTACTCCGCCCATCCTCACAAGGCACGGCTGGTTGATCGTTTATCACGGAGTCAGCGACCTTGCGGAGCCGAACAGCGAAGCGCATCAACTGTGCTACTCGGCCGGGGTGATGGTGCTTTCAAAGGGCCATCCACAGGTGATCCGCTACCGCTCGGCGGAGCCGGTCCTGAAGCCGGAGTTGCTGAAAGAGCGCAGCGGGACAATCGCCAATGTTGTGTTTCCCACCGGCATCGACCGGCGGGCCGATCTTGGATCATCGGATCGCTTTGATGTCTATTACGGAATGGCGGACAACCGGATTGGCGTGGCGCGCCTTGACCTCCCGGAGTTCCTGTCGCCGGGAGCGATCGCCGACCCGCCACAGGCAAAGATATGAGGCCTCCGTGGCGGGGCTATCGGCGGACATGGCCCAACCTTTCCATACTCAGGCGGCCTCAAGCTCATTGCTCTTAGATGCAATACACTCGATAAGGTCTCTCCATGAATTGGGGAATGACGCGATCGCGCCGCTGATTGACTCGCTCAGGCCCAGTATAGTCACAATCTCAATCGACCACCCCGGGCAGGCTCAATTACTGCATCAGGCGCGGTTCACGCCGTATGCATTCAATACGTCGCGCAACGTGACGATGCCTTCCAACTTGTGAACATTCGCCCGGTTTACCACTGGCAGGATGTCGAGTTGGGTTTCCCCCATTCGCTCGAGGGCCAAATCAAGCCCCTGATCGGAATGAATATGCGGAAAGGCCAGCGCATCCACCAGCTCACCGAGTTTCTTTTCCGCGCCTTCCGCTGGTTCATCCCGCAGCCGCGAGAGGTCGATGACGCCAATCACACCTCGCCGGTCGGTCACCAGCCACGATCGGAATTCACTGGCGGAGACCCGCTCCAACGCCTCTCGCACCGTGGTCTCAGCCGGCAGCAGTTGGCTCGCCGCCTCCATAATGCTTCCCACCTGACGCTGACCGAGCCGCTGGCG
>PLUT01000252.1 GCA_003162875.1 Granulicella sp. | reverse complement strand
TCATGCGTGGATCAAGACCCGGTTTGCCATTGCCGCGCTCAATACCTCGTGTAAAGGGAAGACATGCCCACTGGTGCAACTAGGCCCGTTATGAGTTTCTGTTCTTGCATTGCACACAGCCTAGTTTTCCACACATTCGTTGCTTATAAGCAACGACCAACCAAGATTTATTGCTCATAAGCAACAACGTTGGCAATAAACGGAGCACGTTTCCGCGTCAGTGATCGCTTTAGTTGACGGTTCTCTTGCGACTGCTTGTGAGCCATGAACATGCGCATAGCTCAGCACACACCGCGCCGATGTTGCGTCTCCCAGGTTCCACAGCTTCACGCCGCCTCAGCCTCCGTATTGCGCAGAATAGATGCCTCTTACTACATACCATCTATCGGCAATAAGAGGGACGCGGCGTCACTGCTCACAGATGAATTGTGACTGCTGATCATAGAATGCATTCCCATTGTCACTTCCTCATACTATTTGCGCCCCACTGATCGAAGGCCCTGGCAGTCAGAAAGAATAAACGCTGAACTAGTCACCATTTATCTTGACGCTACGTGTGCGTTGGAGCATCGTTGTTGCGCTCGGCCACTTCGAAACAGAGAGGCCTTAGGCCCAACCGAGCAGCACCTGCATTAGTACTTCCCTGTGCCGCGTTGCAGGTGGAGCGCAGAAACGTGCGTTAACGATAAAGGCGCTAAAACTATGCGGACGAATTTGAGGTTGGTTTTGAGCAAGATGCAATACGCCCATCATCTTTGCGTTCTTCTCGGCACATCAACCGCATACACATCCAACGCCGCCCCCATTGAGCGGGTCACGTTTTCCACCTAAGCAGAATGCTTCACGTAACAATGTCGAAGGAGAGGATAATGAAAAGCACCACGAGACACTTACCCCTACTGCTACTCGTCCTGGCTCTGTTCATCCCACACTTAGCGACTGCCCAGCAAGCTGCCCCGCAAGGGCCAGAGCCTTCAACGATTGTTTTCACCGTTCAGCAAGGGCCCGGCTGGAATGGTTATACCCTGACCGGAACGATCCAATTGAACTTTCTAGATACATTGGGGAACAACTTCCAGGTAGCCGCCAACTATGATCAGAACTCCACGCCCTCCTCCATCGCGTCGGATCTGGTCTCGAACTTTCTTCAAACCTACCCATCTCTTTCGACATCGAGTTGGAGTGGCACTACCGGCGCAACACTTGCGCTCGCTTTGCCGCTATACGACAATTTTGAGCAATGGACGAGCTGGCCCCCGTTGGTAAGTGGGTGGGAGTACAGCGCCGTTTTCAATTTCAACACCGCCGGGCCGCAACCACCCAACCAACCACCACAGCAACCTTCGCCTTCGTCACTTCCTACAGTCAATATCAACCCTGATGGTAGTTTAAACATCACTCCACCCGCCCCGGATGGATCCCAATATCCTCCACCCCCCACGGAACAGCAACTGTTAGCCAATGAGATGGCATCTATCACAATCGCACCCGATGGCTTTACAGATAATTCCTCAATTCCTGGGTGGTATATCTATACAGTCGCCTATCAAGATGGATCATCAATTACTGTGACAGAAACTGGTGTTCCATATACGCCTAACCCTCCCATACCGCTCGATCTATCTGTTGGTAACCTCGACTTGTTGATTGACCCGACAGCAGCGCCGGTTTATGACGGTGGCGGTGGTGGTGGCGGCGATCCTTACGATGACCCTTGCGGCTTTGATTAACTGCAGATTGCACTGGTAACTGCCATAGGCCGCTATCTCGTCAGGAGTATCTCAGACACTGAACTAAAGTAAGCGCACGTAAGGAGGAATTGAGATGAAATGGATGTCGGTCAGAAACCCTATGACAATCGTCGCGTGTTCGGCCGCATTGTTGGCGTGTTTGCCTCGAAGCACTGCTGCGCAGGGAGTCGACTCGTTAGGTAACCCCGCTGTGCCTACGATGACGTGGATTGACAAGGACACAGGGCACCGGATATTTGAGCTCACACCCGAACCGAATTCAAAGGGTCTCTATTTCAACGAAAACGCCTTCACTCCGGACGGGACGGAGATGATTTACACCGTTGAACGGAGTATCCATGTGCTCGATATGAACACCCACAAAACCCGACAGTTAGTAGCGGGGCCAGCTACCGATATTGTAGTGGGGCGTAAGTCACCGATTGTATATTTTATGAAACCTAATGACCCTGGGCTCTATGCAGTCGGCGTGGACACAGGGCAGATACTCAAGGTCGCCACCCTGCCGGCCCGGGCGACTATTTCCACTCTGAACGCGGATGAGACCTTCGCAGCCGGAACGTTTACAGAGGTTGATTTGCGTTCCCACCCGGTAGTTTCGAATCTGAAGGCCAGCTCCGTTCGCGCGACTCAAATGGACGCACGTCTCGCCGATCATGTGCCGATGGCCTTGTTTACGCTGAACTTGATAACTGCGGAGGTAAGGACCATATTGCGCAGTACCGATTGGCTTAGTCACGTTCAGTTTTCACCGGCGGACCCCAATTTGCTTATGTATTGCCACGAGGGTCTGTGGTGGAAGGTAGATCGCATCTGGACGATTCGAACCGATGGGATTGCGAATCAGCTGATTCACAGACGCACAATGAATTATGAGATCGCTGGCCACGAGTTCTGGGATGCGGACGGTAAAACGATCTGGTATGACCTACAGATTCCGCGCGGACAAAACTTCTACTTGGCGAGCTATAACACTGACACGAGGGCGCGTCACTGGTACAGCGTAGAGCGGGATGCGTGGTCGATTCACTATAACGCAGCGTCGGACGACAGTATGTTCTGTGGTGATGGTGGAGACTATGCCCAAGTCGCGAAGTCGAAGAACGGAGAGTGGATCGAGTTGCTCAGTCCGAGGGAGAGCCCAGTTCCAGCGGAGATAGACCAGGCTGGATTAGTACAGTCGGGGTTTTTCGTAACCCAACACCTGGTCAATATGGCACATCAAGACTACACGCTTGAGCCCAATGTGCGCTTCAGCCCGGATCATAAACTCGTTATCTTCAACTCGAACATGTTTGGCGCCAGTCACGTTTACGCTGTTGAGGTTGCCAAATTCATGGCGCATTGAAGAAACGCCTGCTGATGTTCTCAGTCGTCATCTTTTCTGTCCAGCATGGAGTCTGCCGAACAACAGCAGGCGGAACTCAACCGGAGTCCGTCACGGTACTCGACTGAGTTATTAGGCCGTTATTATCAGCGAGCCTGGGGGAGGTATTGCGCGACCTGCCCATTTAGGTATACGCTTTTGCCGCGACGGTTCGGAGAAGTACGCGATGCGTCTCTGTAAGCTAATTGTTATTGTCTCGGCCCTGGTTCTCACTTTTCCTGTCTTCAGCAAGCTCCCCGCTGGGCAGTCTCCGCAGAACCCACCTAAGTCGGCAGTCCCCACTCTCAAGGTCTACGCCCGCGAAACCATCGTGGACGTCATCGTTACCGACTCAAAAGGTGAGCCCATACGCGGCCTGAAGCAGTCGGACTTCCTCATCAAAGAAGACGGCAAGCCCCAACCCGTTCGCAGCTTCAAGGAGTATGGTTTCGAACCGCCCCTTCCTGGCGGCCTTATCCGTAAGCCTCCGCCGCCCAACATCCATTCCAACGTCGATGTAGTTCCAACTTCCGGCCCAGTCAACATTATCCTGATCGACGCGCTGCATCTGGACATCGTTTCTACCGTGCGCTCCTTGCAGGCAATCGCCCAGTATTTCAAGCGAATGCCCCAGGGCACGGAGGTCGCAATCTTCTGGCTCTCTTCCAGCGGTCTGCATCTGCTGCAGGGCTTCACCTCCGACCCTACGCTGCTGCTCGCGGCTGCCCAGACCAATAGGACCGATATCGGTTCCAACGAAGATTGCTACGAGCAGGACTGGGCCACCGCGGACGCACTGAATCAAATTGCGGTTTATGTCGCTGGCATCCAGGGCAGAAAGAACCTCGTCTGGTTTACCCCTGGCATGCCCCTCAATCTGATGCGCGATGGAGGCTACAGCTGGGGGGCCGCCTCGTCATGCCGCGACGCCACACCCCGCGCCTTCGGCGGCAACTTCGGTGATTCTGGAGGCTTGGTCAACGTCTCTTGCGGAACGCTCGACAGATTCGGCGGCCAATGTAATTCTGGCCCTACATTGTTCACGGGCTCCGAAGACGGCATCGACATGGGCATGGTACATCGGCTCATGGACCTCTACGAACTCTTTAGCGAAGAGCAGATCGCGATCTCTCCCGTAAGCTCGCTTGGCGTCGGCGGACTGGGAACCGCCCAACTGGTTGCGGAACAAGTTGCAGAGCAAAGCGGAGGCATCGCCCAGTACAACAGCAACGACCTCTCCGCCCGCTTAGCCCAGGCCATCGACCAGGGCTCGCACTTCTACACTCTCTCGTACATTCCGCCCAGGCGCAAGGACGACGGCCATTACCACACCATCGCGGTCACGCTGGACCGGCCCAGTGCCCATCTGGTCTATCGTACAGGTTACAACGCCGAAGACCCCAAACAGCCCAAGCAGTTCTCAGGGCCGGAACTCATCAAGGCTGCGTTGGCGGGCAAGACTCCGCCGGCGGCCCAACTGCTGTTCGACGCCAAAATCCAGCCGGTCGCTCAGAGTCCCGACTCCGACGTTCCCAACCCTTTCGCCGCCCCCTTTGCTCCGACTCCCGCCTCACCCCCCGCTCCCGCCAAAAAGGGTGGCGGCAAAACGTCCGCGCAACGCATCCCTTACGATCTTTTGCTCGCCGTTCCGCAGAGCCAGATCACCTTTGCAGAAGGGCCCGGGGGTACCCACATCGTCAGCCTCGAATTCGCGTTCGATACCTATGACAATTACAGCGGAAAACTCCTGGGAGGACACAGCCAGAACGTCTCCCTTACCCTCACGCCTGACCGCTACCAGGAATTCATCCAGTCGCCAGTTTTCTTTCACGAACAGATATCGTTCTATCCGGGGCCGCTGTTCCTCCGAGTCGGCATCCTTGACAGTAACTCCAACAAGGTTGGCACCCTCGAAATCCCCCTAACGATTCCTAAGAAGTGAGTTCGCCATGAAGCGCATCAGGGCAACGGCTCCACTTTCATCGCTAATTACCTTCCTTGCTCTAGCGGGATGCGGCGGGACCCCTCCGCCTATTTCACCTCCGCTCAATCTGACACCAAATGGAAATTGGCTGCTCGCCGGCAACGAAGTAACGGCTCAGTATCCGATCGTGACGTCGGCTCTCTTTGTCAACGGCAATCAGGTCACCCTGAACGGCTTTCTTTGGACAAACTGTAGCCCGGGACTGGGTGGCTTCACTTTCTACCAGAGCGGCACAATCGCACCAGACGGCAGTTTCCAAACGGGGGGCCAGCCGGCCGATATCATTTCTATCAACGGCGTGGTTCCGGGCAGTGGCGCAACCACCTGGAGCGGCACCTATTACATCGGCGCCGTCGGCGGTTGTATTGTGAACCAGGGCGCACCCTTCACCGCTACGGTGCTTCCGGCCTACAACGGGACCTATGCGGGCACACTCAGTGACGGGATCCCTTCCGGCAACATAAGCTTTAGCGCGTCGTTCACACAGGGCGCCGTCACCTCCGCGAGCGTTCTGGGTGTGCCTTACTACTACCTTCCCCTCAGCGCGACGCTGGCCGTTGGCGGCTTGCCGTGTTTCACTCAGGGCACATCCATTGCGGGCTACAGCGGCACCTATGCTCCTTGGTTCATCAGTTCGGCCTCTGGTTTGCAAATCGGAGGCGCCGCGACAATGAATGATGGGTCTCAAGCGCTCTTCACCGGCACATTCTGGGTGCCGGACGAGTCGTCGGTCGATATAGCGATTCAGTTTTCCGGCGGCAAATGCGACCTTACCTATGGCGGCACGCTCACGCGCCAGTGAGAATCCCTTAGCGACCTGTGTACGGGTGCGCATGCAGATATTCGCTTTGGCGAAACAGGTCTAGGCTCACCTGCGAGTGCGCGATGTAGATGAAAACGTAGCGGTCGAAGCTTCCAGGAACCATCAATCGCAACAACCGAATTGCCGTTGTCCGCAACTATTCCATCGAAAGCACTTGTGAACCGCAGGTTTCAACCGATTCCAACAAATGACGGAATCTGCTTTGGGAGCAGAGGGTCGTCAGTTCGAATCTGACCGCCCCGACCAGCACAACTCATTAAGAATCAAGCAGATGTGGCGATTTCGCCTAGCGCATCTGCTTTTTCTGTCTACAGGACTGTAGTCGATTTTGTGACGGTGTGATCCTCCGAGGATTTCCCACCAAGCATCAAACTGATATCCCAATAGGAATCACTCGCGGAATTTCAAGACACCACTCACGGTTCGGGAACCAGCAAGCCAGCAAGTCAGTGGTTCGAATCTTCTCGCCTCGACCACTGCACACCGTTGCGGCGGGTCTTGTCTCCTGCGGAGACTTCGACAAACTTACTTCGTCTGAAGGCGAGGGTTTCAACCATATCCCTGACGGGGATACTAATTCTCGGCTCCCGCACAGTTTTTCGCAGCAGTCCATATCACAGTCTTCTCGCCACCAAACTCGATGCGCTTGGTGCTTGTCGAGAGGAGGGCTTGGTAACGAAAATTACCGGACGTACCTGGCCATGCGGGAATTAACCGCACCAAAACCAGTAGCGACGAGCCATCGGCACTGGTAGCTACCGATCCAACGGATAAGGAACTTTCTGCAATAAATCCGGTCACAGAAATCGCTATGCGGTGAAGCTGGCAGGTCTCGTTCACACTCAGATCGATTACCTGGTTGACTTCAGCAATGCCCTGATTATTCAGTTGAGTCAGCATCATCGAGGCCACAGCGACTAATCCGAGAGAAGCCAAGCAAAAAGCCAATAGTAGCCACTTACCACACTTGGAATACCTCGGCTCTTCCATGTTAGTTATTATATTGTAACTAAGCTTATTGTAAAGCTGCATCGGAACCTTGTTGCGTGCAGCGAATCTATTTCGCAGAGCCACTCTGGGTCGTTGGCGGAGGAGAAAGTGTTCCGCTCATCTGTCCTCCGTTTGTGAGAATAATCGACGCTCTCAGGGCCAACGGATCACTTAG
>PLUT01000012.1 GCA_003162875.1 Granulicella sp. | reverse complement strand
CATTATCTCGAGAGATGATTTATCTGGATTAGCTTCCCAAAAGTGGTGCTGGGGGGAACCGAAGTGGTAACTGACTCCAGATAATACCGGCAAGCGTCAGCGGTAGATGCCGCGTCGGTCGCTTTATGAATCAGCAATTATGCCATTTGGATAAACGCGAGAAGGAAGTCTTGTGTCTGTGGCGCAGTGGCGATATCTCTCTGGGATCGGCACGAACCTATTTGGATTGGGTCCGACGCTTCTACGCCTACTGTGAGCGGCTCGGCCTTGATGAAGTTGCTGAACTGAGTCTGGAGGGAGCTTTGCGGTTTGCTCGCTCATATGTGGGACCCAGAACCAAGGGACCGGTTGGCGCCAGCAGTTGTCTCATTGCCAGAAATGCACTCCATGCATGGGCATATGCAATCCGCGCTCTGGGTGCTGCTCTGCCGGAGTGGAGTCCAAAGCGCGCCCAGGCTCCCGTGTCACCTCTTCTTAAGGAGTATTGCGAATTCCGTCGCCACCATCGCGGCGTCGCAGAGGGAACCCTTCGCCGAGACTTGGATGACGTGCGCATTTTTCTGTCGCTGCTTCGGAAGAGTCGCAAGTCTGTGAACAGGATGACAGTTTCCGACATCGATGTATTCGTCATGCAACGAGCAGAGCACATGTCTAGGCGGACTGTTGCCAGATCCTGCACGTCTCTGAGGTCTTTCTTGCGCTTCCTGCGCAGCACTGGCAGGCTCCGACGTGATTTAGCGGCCTGCGTCCTGGCTCCACGGGTTCGCATGACGGAACGGCCACCACGTGCTCTTCCATGGAAAGACGTAAAGCGAATAATGGGTTCTATTTCAACGGCACAATCACCCGGCAAACGCGACTTCACCATGCTTCTGATGATGGCACTCTACGGAATGGGCGCAGCCGAGGTTCTAGCGCTGCAACTTGAGGACGTGAACTGGCAATCTGGGATCATCTCCGTGCGTCGACCAAAAACCGGTGCCCAGATTGAACTGCCTTTACTACCTCCGATCGCGAGAGCGCTGGCTGCATATCTGAAGAGTGAACGTCCCTCATGCGCACAAGCCCGGCGGATATTTGTGAGCACGATGATACCGTACAACCCACTGACCAGCGGCGCAATCCGTCACCGGATTCGCGAATACGCACGGAATGCTGGAGTTTCCGCCAAGGTGATTGGTGCACATGCATTTCGACATACGCACGCCTGCAGACAGGTCGATGCAGGCGCCAACCTGAAAGTCGTCAGCGATATCTTGGGTCACCGCCGACCCTCTTCTACTTCCGTATACGTTCGCGTGGCATTGCGGCGTCTCCGGGGAGTAACACTTCCGGTGCCGAAATGAAGGCGCTCTTCCGCAGTTCCTTGTCCAACGATTTGCAGAAGTTCCTTCTGTTTAAGCGGAGCTTGGGCTACCGCTATGACAGGGCTGAGTTCACACTGTTGGAATTCGATAGGTTCGTGCTGAAATATGCTGCCCGCCATCGCAAGTGGAACCTCAGCCAGGCGATGGTTGCATGGCTTGCCAGCAAGCCACAACGCAAGGCTGTGAGCGTTTCGATGGACGCGGCTGTGCTACGGCAGTTCTGTTCCTACTTGCGACGTCGCCCGGCCTGCCCACTTGTTCATGAGCCACTGTGGCCGCAACTGCCCACCGAATCCACATTTACGCCTTACGTGCTATCGGAAGGCAACATAAAACGATTGCTCGAACTCGCCACGATGTTGAAGCGACCACCGTTCCGAGCTGCTTTATACAGGATGCTCCTCTTACTGTTGTATTGCACGGGCATCCGCTTCGGCGAGGCTCTTCGTCTCCACTTATATGACGTGGACACTCACGCGGGCGTCCTGTTCGTGCAAATGTTCAAAGGCAGAGCGAGATGGGTCCCTTTTCACCGCTCACTGGCGAGCGAAATGGAAAAGTATCTTGTGGCTCGGCAGGTGTTCACTGGTGCGATTCCGAGACCTGACGACCGCTTCTTCGTCGGGGTCAACTGCCAGACTCTGCCTGTCGGCACCGCAGGACACGCACTGCAAAAACTGTTTCAGAATGCCGGCTTGAAGCCGGCACGAGGTCGTGCAGGGCCGCGTCCGTACGATCTGCGCCACACCTTTGCGGTCCATCGGCTGAGTCGCTGGTATAGCCAGGGCGCGGACCTCCACGCGCGTCTTCCCTGGTTGTCCGCATACATGGGCCACGATGACATCCTGGGAACCGAAACCTATTTGACTGCCACCCCCGAACTCCTTGAACTAGCGGGCATTAGGCTGCGGCGTCGTTATCTGCAGTCATCAACAGGGGAGAACTTCCAATGATGAGACGACAGAAGCAGAATGACCTCTTGACGTTGGTCCAGAGCTTCTTCCATGACTATCTTGAACGCGTGCGTGGAGCCAGCGGCCACACCATACGCGCTTATCGCGACACGCTCAGGCTGTTCTTCCTCTTCCTGGCACATCGCCGCAACGGATCTGCCGCAGACCTAACTCTGGACGATCTTCGGGCAGATGCCGTGCTTGCCTTTTTGGACCACGTAGAATCTCGCCGGGGTAATTGCGCCGCGACGCGGAACTATCGTCTGGCTGTTTTGCGGAGTTTTGCGCGACATTTGCTGCGCTACGATCTGGGTCGCGCCGAACAGTACGGCAGAATCCTTGCTCTCCCTTCCAAGAAAGCAACTATCCATGTGGCGACATATCTCGAACCGGAGCAGGCCCGTGCGGTCATAGCAGCTGTGGACCCGAAATCTGCATCTGGGGTGCGCGATCGGGCGCTCTTGCTCTTCCTTTACAACACCGGTGCACGGGTCAGCGAAGCCTTGAGCGTTCATCTCCGGGAACTTCACCTTGATCGTCCGCGGCAAGTGCGCCTCTTCGGCAAGGGACGCAAAGAACGTCTTTGCCCGCTCTGGCCGGAAACTGCAGAAGCACTGCGCAGGATCGTCAACGCAGACTCCGGAGAGGAGCCCGTTTTCCGAAATGCCCGTGGCGGTCTCCTGACTCGCGATGGCGTGGCCTATCTACTGGGCAAATATGTGCGCCGAGCTTCTGAATCGATGCCTCACTTGCGTACACTCCGCGTTACTCCCCACGTCATGCGCCACAGTTGTGCTGTCGCTTTGTTGCAGGCGGGCATCGATGTCTCCGTCATCAGGGACTATCTAGGACATGCTTCAGTCGCAACCACAAGCCGTTATATTACTGCAAACCTCAAAATGAAACGTGACGTTCTCGAGGCCTTCTGGAATCGCGCCGGCCTCACAAGAACATCAGGCCGTTCATGGCATCCATCGCCAAAGCTCCTTGCCTTCCTGGAAACTCTCTAACGTGGTTATCTGGAGTGAAAGATGCGAAGAACCCCGTTTGAAGCAGCTTCGGCGCGACGCTTCAGCAAACACTCCGGATAAATCATCTCTCCAGATAATGGCTCCAACATGCCGCATGCACCATCTTCGGGCCGCCCACGCCGCGGACGTACGAAACATATCCGTCGGTTTGTAAAATCCCCTCGAACTTGT
>PLUT01000342.1:49391-50682 GCA_003162875.1 Granulicella sp. | reverse complement strand
GATGGAACCACGCACACGGTGCTGATGATGCAGGTCGAGAACGAATCGGGCGTGCTGGGCCCGGCGCGCGACTACTCCGTGGAAGCAGAAGTGGCGTGGAAGAGGCCGGTGCCCGACGCGCTGCTTTCGTCCCTGACGAAGAATAAGGAGCGCCTGCAGCCCGATTTTCTGGATGTGTGGGGCAGAACGGGGTTCCGCCCGAAGGGTACGTGGGGCGAGGTCTTCGGCGATTCGCAACGGGCGCAGGAGATATTCGAGGCGTGGCAGTACTCGCAGTACATCGACGCGGTGGCAGCGGCAGGCAAGGCCGAGTATCCAATCCCGATGTACGTGAACACCTGGCTGACGCAATACACCGGCGAGCCCGGCGGTGAGCATCCGAGCGGCGGGGCGGTCTCGCGCGTGCTGGATGTGTGGCTGGCAGGGATTTCGCATATCGATGTGCTTGCGCCGGATATATACCTTCCCGATCTGCGCGGAGTGTTGGCTGCCTACGACCATCTAGGCAATCCGCTGTTCATTCCGGAGACGCGCGGCGGCGAGGCGGGCGGTGCGAACGCGGTGTTTGCCTTCGGCCAGGGAGTCTTCGGTTTTTCGCCGTTTGCCGTCGATCAAAGTGTCGACAATGGGCCGTTGAGCGCTTCTTACGCCGTTTTGAATCAGCTCACGCCGCTGTTGACCAGCATCGACAAGTCAAAGATGACCAGCGCGGTGCGACAGGCGGGAGACAGCAAGGCCGCGGTGGAACTTGGAGGATATCTGCTGCGCATTCAGTATCAGCAGGGACAAGGCCCGCAGGCTGCGCTGGCGGGTCCCACGCTGGCACAGTCGACTGTGCCTCCAGGCGCAGCGTTGATTCTCAATACAGGCCCGGATGAGTTCATTGTTGCGGCCGAAGGGCTCACGCTGTCCTTTGCGCCCAACTCCAGCGGGCCGCGGCAGGCAGACATCCTGAGCGTCGAGGAGGGGACATTCCACGACGGGGTCTGGGTACCGGGCCGGCTGCTGAACGGCGATGAGACCAACGGCAACAACTATCTGATCTTCCGCGGAAGTACGCCGACCATCCAGAAGGTGAAGCTGTACCGGCACGACTGATTCGCGGGAGACTGTTTTACCCCGGATTTTCATTTTGAGTCGTAGCGGTGAGTCCTCGGATCGTCGTCATCGTCAAAGGTTATGAGGGTGCGAACGTGGTAAAGACGTTCCGGAGGTCCGTACCTAATGGGTGAGATACAAAACCGGCCCTTTCAGCTTTCCTTCAACTCTTCCCTGAAGGTTGATTTCCAGG
>PLUT01000342.1:0-49368 GCA_003162875.1 Granulicella sp. | reverse complement strand
GAGCGCCTTTCCCAGGACCCGACCTTCCGCTTGATTGGCTCGGAGAAGATCCGGGATCGCGGCGCGGCGCTTTCCTCCCGGCTGCATTGGTTTGAGACCGAGGTGCTGACGCAAGCTGCGAACCTGCGCGGTCTAGCGTTGATGAACCGGGAACTGATTGCAAAGGNNGTTCACAGCGCCGATGGCTGGGAGCAGCTTCTACTACCGGAGATCGAACGGCAGCAGAAGCTGGGCAAGGAGGTCTGGTTCCGGGCCGACGCGGCCTTTGTGAAACCGGACATCTACGAAGCACTGGAAGAGCGTGGGGCGAAGCTTCCGGCAAACTAACGATGATCGCGAGGCCAGTAAATCGAATCGCTGAAGAGAAAGGAGGAGGAAAGAGTGTCTGAGAAATCGACGAGGAACAATCTCGATTACACGGTCGAGTCCAGGGCGGCGCGGAATCGCTCCGTTTTTCGACCGGAATTCCAGCTTTGCCCTTGCCATACGGCTGAAGAGCCTTATGATTCGAGCGAATCAGGACTGAAAAAGGAGATTCCAGCTAGCAATGACAAACCCAAAGCCCGTCCAATCTTATTCGGTCTGTTTTAGACCCGATTCCGAGGACAAGGCGCCGCCTCGTTACGTGGTGTACGTTTCCACATCTGAAAACTCCCCTTCCCTTCACTCAGCGACAGTGATGGCGATGAACACCGATGCACCTACTCCGAGAGACGGCAGCTCACTCGGCTTCTGGAACCGTGCCGCACAGACAAGTCCAGATGATCTGATCGTCGATGTAAACAACGAGCTTCTTCGACTGGCTCTCCGTCGGTGGATAAAAGGATACGAGGCCTTATGGGTGTACTCGTCGTAGGTGTAGAAGCCGCTGGTGCCGCGCTCCATGGTGATGCGGGTTTCGATGTCCATGCCGCCGCCGCGACCGCCTGTGCCGCCTGAATTGACGCCCTTGACAGAGACCTCGGCGCGTTCGCCGCCATTGGTGGCGGGGTCGATTGTGAATTTACCTTCAATCAACGATAGAGAAAGCCTCATTTCCAAACACACTCCTGGGTGTCGGCTACTGTACAGTGACGTTGATCGTGCCCGTCGCCGATATTGTGGTGCCTGAGGTGGCGGTCACAGTCACGGTATAGGCACCCGGTGTGGTCCCGCCGCTACCGCCGCTACTAGAGCTACTACTACCACCGCCGCCGCAACCCAACACGCCACCGGTGAGAGTACCCAGAAGCACGACCATTCCCAGCATTGTTCGCCAGGCGCGCCGCCGAGCCGGAATTCCAAAGAAGAGGATGCAGGCCAAGGCTATGCCGCCGGAGTACCAGGGAGTTCCTCGGTTCAATGGAGGGACCAAAGCGGCGCTAGCGGCGGTGGTGGAGACGGTTAGGGTTGCCGTGCCGGCACTGGCGCCAGTAATAACTACTGGACTGGTTGAGCCGAAGCTCAAGGTGGGCAGGTCCTGGGCACTCGTCGGACTGGAGGTGATCGCAGCCGCCAGAGTTACGCTGCCGGTGAATCCGCCAGAGGGGGTAATGGTAATGGTGCTGGTCCCGTTACCACCCGGGGTAACAGATAGCGTGGAGGCAGACGGAGCAACCGTAACGGTGGGCGCCGCATTGACGGTGAGGGCTACGGTGGTGGATGCAGTCAAGCTACCGGAGGTTCCGGTAATCGTGACTGTGGCCGCGCCGATGGTGACCGTGCTGCTAGCCGTCAGCGTAATCACGCTGGAGCCGGTGGTGGGGTTGGTGGCGAAGGCTGCTGTAACCCCGCTGGGCAGGCCGGATGCGGCAAGAGTTACGCTGCCGGTGAATCCGCCTGTGTCGGTCACCGTAATCGTGTCAGTCGCATTGCTGCCCTGAGTAACCGGCAGCGTGGATGCCGATGATGCAAGCGTGAAGCTCGGCGGCACTTTGACGGTGAGGGCGATGGTGGTGGATGCGGTCAGGGTGCCGGAGGTCCCGGTAATCGTAACCGTGGCCGCGCCGATGGTGGCCGTGCTGCTGGCCGTCAGCGTCAGCACACTGGAGCCAGTGGTGGGGTTGGTGGCGAAGGCCGCAGTCACTCCGGAGGGTAGGCCCGAGGCCGCAAGCGTTACGCTGGCCGTGAATCCATTAGCACCGGTCACCGTAATTGTGTCAGTCGCATTACTGCCCTGAGTAACCGGCAGCGTGGATGCCGATGGTGCAAGCGTGAAGCTCGGCGGCACATTGACGGTGAGGGCAATGGTGGTGGATGCGGTCAGGGTGCCGGAGGTCCCTGTAATCGTAACCGTGGCCGCGCCGGTAGTGGCCGTGTTGCTGGCGGTCAGCGTCAGCACGCTGGAACCGGTGGCGGGGTTGGTGGCGAAGGCCGCCGTGACTCCGCTAGGCAAGCCGGAGGCAGCAAGTATTACGCCACCGGTGAATCCGCCTACGTCGGTCACCGAAATGGTGCTGGTGCCGTTACTGCCCTGAATCACTGTCACGCTCGCCGGCGAAGGAGCAAGGGTAAAGCCGGGCGCCACATTGACGGTAAGGGCGATGGTGGTGGATTCGGTCAGAGCGCCGGAGGTCCCGCTAATCGTGACCGTGGCCGCTCCAGTAGTGGCCGTGCTGCCTGCGTTTAGCGTCAGTACGGCAGATCCGGTTGTCGTAGGGTTGGGACTGAAGCTCGCAGTTACGCCGCTGGGCAGACCGCTAGCGGCAAGAGTTACGCCGCCGGTAAATCCGTTTGCGGGGGTCACCGTGATGGTATCGGTATTGTTGTTGCCCTGGGTAACCGACAGAGTGCCCGCTCCAGGAGCAAGCGCGAAACTCGGTGCCACAGTGACCGTAAGGTCTACGGTGGTGGATGCGGTCAGAGCGCCAGAGGTCCCGTTGATCGTCACTGTGACCGGTCCTCCTGCGGTTGCCGTGCTGCTGGCCGTCAGCGTTAGCACACTTGAGCCGGTAGTGAGGTTGGTGGCGAAGGCCGCAGTCACTCCGCTGGGCAGGCCGGAAGTGGCAAGCGCTACGCTGCCGGTAAACCCATTGGCTCCGGTAACCGTAATCGTGCTGGTTCCGCTGCCGCCCTGGGCGACGGTTACGCTGGCCGGCGAGGGAGAGAGTGTGAAACTGGGCGGCGGAGTAACCGTGAGGGCAACGGTGGTGGATGCGGTCAGGCTACCGGAGGTTCCAGTAATGGTCACCGTGACCGGCCCCCCGATCGTAGCCGTGCTGCTGGCGGTCAGTGTCAACACTTGAGTGCCGGAGACCGTGCCGGCGCTGAACGCGTACGTTACGCCGCTGGGCAGGCCAGTGGCGGCAAGAGTCACCGCACCGGTGAACCCGCCACCGTCAATGACTGTGACGGTGTCGGAGTTACTACTGCCCTGGGCAACCGACAGAGTGGCCGGCGAAGGGGCAAGCGTAAAGCCCGAACCAACGCCGACCACCGCTACGGCTTCAGTTTTACCGGATTGGTCCGTTGCAGTCAGCGATATGCCGTCTGTTCCCGCTATAACCGGGTTGAAGCTGACCGCGGTGGCAAACGAGGCACCGCCGCTTAAGATCGATACACATGTGCCGGTGGTGCCTACCGTCGCCGTCGCCGTTGAACTCATGCCCGCGGCAAAGGTCACGGACGGAGCGGGACTGGAAGAGCAGGCAGCATCATTCACCAGGGTAGTGACTGGGTTGATGGTTGCCGAGGGACTAACTGCGGTCCCCACCGGCGATGCGGGCACCATGAGATTGTCGATTGTGAGCTGCGCGACAGTGTCGGGATCGCTGGCACTAAAGGCAGTAGAAGATGCTGCCAGGTACAGATTGCCTTGCCTGTTGACGGTCATCGTCTTTGCGCCCTGCGTTGAAACCGCGTAGAGCGCGGCAGGTTGCCCCGATGCAAGGGTGATCGGTCCGCCGTTGTTCGGGAAGGCAAAGACTCCGTCACTTTCGTCCGCAAAGTAGACAGTGCCGGTCGTCGCATTTACGGCCACGCCGTCCAACTTGTTGTCATATGTGGTGGGAGTGGCGGGAGTTATCGTGTAGAGAACGGTCGGCGACGCGGCGTAGCCTGTCGTCTTCCCGCCGTAGCCCACGCCCGTGCTGGTTGGCAGCTCGTCGAGATCGGAATAGAAACTTGTATACGCGTAGGTGGACGTATTTACATAGGTGGAGGAATCCGTGAAGAACACATTCCCACTGGGATCGATGGCCAGGCCGCCTGCAATGAGCTGCCCTGAGGAAGTCGATGGAGGGGTGGTTGCGGTCGGCTCCAGGTAGATCTCCACCGGATTGCCGGTGCCGCCCAGACAGGCCACGGTGCACTCCCAGATGCCGTTCCCCCCTGAAAGCCCGGTCGTCGAAGTAATCCAGAAAAGATCGCCTGCCGAGTCAAATGCCATCGCATCCGGATAGAACGTGCCCACATGAGGGACGGAGCACTCCGTCGTACTGGAGGTCGTACAAGCGGCCGTACTGGTCGTGGGCGTGGTAAACGCCGCGTACCCATCGTTGGCGGACCCGCCGACATAGGGGATCTTCAGGATAATATCGGGGGTGCCGTACAAGTTGCCAACGTAGATATTGTTCTTGCTGTCAATGGCGACCGCGCTGGCGCCCGACCATGCACCCAGTGTCGTTACAACGCCGGTTTGCGCATTAATCAGATAGATGTTATCGGTGTCAGCCACGGCGATCTCGCCGTACGAGTTCACCGCAAAACTGCCTCCTGTGGGGTTATTGCTGGTTTGAACATAGCCGACCAGCGAGGCCAGCCAGTTCACCTGGCTCACAACGACGCCCGTCGTAGTCGGAACCTGCATAGGTGGCTGGACGGTGAGTGCGATGGGGACAGACGCAGTCAGCGTACCGGAGGTTCCGGTGATGGTGACTGTGGCAGCGCCGATGGCTGCCGTGCTACTGGCCGTGAGCGTCACCACGCTGGAGCCGGTGGTCGGGTTGGTGGCAAAGACCGCAGCCACTCCGCTGGGCAGGCCGGAGGCCGTAAGCGTTACGCCGCCCGTGAATCCGCCGGAGGGAGTCACGGTAATGGTGCTGCTCCCGCTGCCGCCCTGAGCAAACGACAGGCTGGATGCAGAGGATGTAAGCGCAAAGCTCTGTATGGTTGTGACATTCACGGTGAGGGCTATCGGGGCGAATGTAGCCAGACCGCCGTCGGTCCCCGTAATGGTGACCGTTGCAGCGCCGGTGGTGGCCGTACCGCTGGCTGTCAGGGTAAGCACACTGGAGCCAGTAACTGGGTTAGTGGCGAATGCTGCGGTGACTCCGCTGGGCAGGCCGCTAGCGGCAACCGTTACACTTCCGGTGAATCCGTTCCCGCCAGTGACCGCGATCATGTCGGTTGCACTACTTCCCTGAGTGACAGACAGCGTGGACGCAGTAGGAGTCAGGTTAAAGTAGCCCCCCCCATACCACTGCGTCATCACGTCTCCAGCAGGCTTGCCGTACATGACCCAACTTTGGTCGCCCGCACTGGGTATAGGAAGTTGCAAATCCCACCAAAAGACGCCCTGCATCCACGAGGTCTGCTGGCTGAAGATATTGAAGAATGCCGTATAGCAGTTGGCTTGCTCGGTCGGGTCGTAGCCGTTGCTGAGCTCGGAGGAGGGCTGCTCATTCGTGCCCTCAGAGCTCTCGTAGCCAAGCTCCGTAAAGACCACAGGCTTGCTGTATTGGTTCGAGAGGTTGTGGAGGGCCGCGACAGCGTTGAATCCAGCGCCAGTATCCTTGCTGGTACTATCGGTCCACGCAGCTTCCAATTGGCTGACCGTAGGGTCGTTCAGGTCGGTGAGGCCAAAGTATCCATCGACGCCAATGATATCCACAAGACTCCAGAACGAGACCGTGGTGAACTCGTCACCGGCACTAGTCGCATTCGCGCCATAGGTGATCGGCCCGCTATAGTCAGCCCTGACCGCAGCGATGAGGGTTTGCCAGTACGACAAATTGGCCGCTACACTGAGGGTCTTGAACTCGGTCCCAATGCTGAAACCGTCTACCCCGTAGGTCTGGGCCAGCGTCGCGTAGTGGGTAATGTAGGCCTGGTAGCTGGTGAACCAGGCGCTGACACTGGTTGGCTCAAGGGTACCCCGCCATGCGGTATAGTTGACTATATCTACTTGCGGCTTGAGAAAGACCTTAACCCCCAGGCTATGGTATTGCTCAATCGCGGCGATGATCTGGGCGTCAGTGGCACTGGCGGTGCTGGAAGCGGCAATGGTTGTTCCGGTCACACTCGGGACGAACCATTCAATGGTGATCTCGACATTGTTGGCACCTGAGGCTTGAACGAAAGAAGCGTAGGTGCTGTCAGCGGGGGTTCCCAGGTCGTTATTGCTATACACGGCGCGGACGACGCCGTTGTAGGTGAATCCGGTTTGGTTCTGCCCGAGCGCCCCGGGGACGGCTCCGGTAAAGACAAACGCCGCCAATGCGGAAAAGACGATGAACGGACAGGCGATGCATTTCGAAACAGGGTGAGTAAACTTCATGGCTTCACGCCAGTCTGTGTCAGGCACCAGCTTGGGACCGCAATCGGATCGCCAGCTCGAACGCCGCCACTGCCGCCGACAGGTAGCGACGCAGAGCATTCCTCCCTCGCCGGGCAGCCCATTGTGCAGCCCACGATCTTGGTCACCTGAATTTCGACAGAACGGATAGTGAACGATTTAACTATGCCGCAAAATCCATCGCCGCCCCATGAACGAACACACACCGTGTCTCCCACAGATTTGCCGGAAGAGCGTGCGCCTGATGAAAGCAGCAGCGCAGCTATTTGCGCTTCACCTTTTGCCTCTGCCACTTCCAAGGCTGTCCCTCTTCCGCGCGTGGCCGCGTTGAGGTTGGCACCTGCGCTTATGAGGGCCTGAACAACCTCTATGCGGCCTCCTTGGACCGCTGCGATAAGCGCAGTCCGTCCGTCTGCCGAGGTCGCGTTGACGCTGGCTCCTTGAGCGAGAAGCGAGAGGACCGTATCGGTCTGGCCAGCGGAGGCGGCAACCACCAGAGGCGTGAGCCCATTTGCGCCGCGGGCGTCCAGACCTGCTTCCCGTTGCGGGCTGGCTTGTGCTGTTGCCTGGGTCAAAGCACCGGGACTCGGAATAATCAGAGATAGGCACGCCACCGCGAATGCCAACTGTACAGGGCGATTTCCAACGCGTCTTCTGCCAAGCAGCTCAGTGAGGATTCGCATCATAAAGTCTCCTTAACTACAATCTGTCAGAACAGGACTAGAGCCTGTTAGAAAGTCAAAATGCAAATCATTGATAACAGGATCTTTATGTCTATCTCGCGGGACTCGCGGGGTGCCCTAACGTTTTGAACCCAAAGATGCAGTATCCCCCCGATCAGCCACGCCGACCCGTCTGAGGGCCACGAATGTGTTTGCCTCGAGCCGTACTGCGTGTATTTTGCCGGTCAGGATGAGAAACATTCGCGACACGATGACCTTTCTGCTTGGCCGCAAACGCTCCAGGGCTAACTGGACTGCAGACGGCGCCTCCCCTCCCCGTCCGGCGAAGGCGCCGTCGCCTGCCCGAGAGCTGAGCGCTCTACTTCAGTTGCACGGCAAAGCCGATCATCTGAACAATAGGCGGCGCAGGCGAGGGTTGAGCGGCGGTTGCCGTCACGATAATCTGTGCGGAGTTGTTTCCGGTGGAACTCGTGGTGGAACCACAACCGGATAACAGCGTGAAGCCGAAAAGGCCTACAGCGATCATCAGCAGCATCTGCAGACGACGTCCCTTGCGAAGCTCTAACAAGCTCAACACACCGGCCAGCAGTAAACCTGCGAGAAGCGTCCTCGGCGCGTCAGCGCGATCGATAGATGCTGCCGCCTTCGGTGCAGTAATCGTCACCGTGCTGCTTGCCGTTCCGCCGGCTGTCGGCGTCAACGTCGCGGGACTCAGCGTACAGGTATATCCGACGGGCAGGAACCCCGAGCATGTCAGCGCCATCTGGCCGGAGAACGTCGCATTCGTCTGCACCGAGATCGTGGCGGTCCCGCTGCCGCCAGCCGGAACGACGATCGTTCCCGTCGGAGATGTGAGAGCGAAGGTCGGCGATGGCAGGTTGATGGTGTACAGCGCTGTCCCGATCGGACTCACGGAGTACCCGGGGGCCACCGCGATAGCGTTGATGACCTCCGACGTGGAGACCGAAATCGGAGACTTGTAGAGAGTGGAGTTGATAGTTGGCGTGGTGCCATCCATGGTGAAGTAGATCGTCGCCTTGGCGGTAGCATCGGAAAGCGCGACCGACTGCACGGTGGTGTAGGTGCCCACTGAGACGGAGAAGGTGGGGGCTGCCGCCGGTGGCAGCGTGATGGCATAGGCCGCCGAAGCCACGGGGCTGTTGTTGTAGCCCGTGGCTATGGCAATCGCGTTGATGGTTTCTGAAGACGACACCGTAAGCGGAGCGCTATACAGCAGGGAGCTCGCCGTTGGCGTGGAGCCATCAGTGGTGTAGTAGATTGCAGCGCCCTTGGTCGTGTCGGCGATCGTAACTGTCTGGATCGAGGTGTAGGCTCCGGCGGCGGGAGAGAACGTCGGCGACGCCGCCGGCAGCGTAATGCTATAGATCGCGGTGGCTACCTGGCTGTTGGTGAGGCCCGGGGAGACTGCGATGGCGCTAATGGTTTCGGAAGTCCCGACCGAGATCGGACCGCTATAGAGCGTTGAGCTTGTCGTCGGTGTCGATCCATCGGTGGTGTAGTAGATGGAGGGTGCCGGCGTCGTGCTGTCGGAGATGGCGACCGATTGCACCGAGGTGTATTTACCCGCGGCCGGCGTGAACGTCGGTGCGGAGACGGCCGTTTGCACGGCCGCAGCCGCGGTCACCTCGGCTGATCCGGAGTTGCCGGCGGAGTCCTTCGCGGTCAACGTGCCGACGTTGGTACCGGTGGTCGATGGAGCGAAGCTGACGGTGGTCGCAAAGGCAGCGCTGGCGCTGGTAATGCCGGCGGCCGCGCATGTGCCCGTGGTCGAGGCCGAAAATGCACTGCTGTTCGTGCCGCTGGAGGTGAAACTGACAGTGGGACTGCTGCTGCAGGAGCCGTCGTTAAGGATGGTCGTTACGTTGGTCGTGGTAGAAGGCGCCGCTCCGACCTGCCCCTTGGTGATGGCCAGGTTATCTACGCCAATCTCAAACACTGTGTTGTTCTCGCTGACGACATAGAGGTTGCCGAAGACATCGGAGGTCATCAGCTTGCCGGTCTGAGTTGAAACGAGGTACATGTTCGAGTTGCTGTAAGCGCCGCTTACCTTCGGGAATGCAAGGATGCCGCCCGTACCCTGAACGAGAGCATAGACGGTTCCGTTCGCGCCGACTGCCACGCCGTCTACCTCCGAGTCATAGTTGGCCGGTGTCGCCGGAGTGTAGGTGTAGATCACGGCCGGCTTGCTGACGTAGGTGCCCGAGGTCAGTTTCAACTCATTCAAGTTGGAGCTAAAGCTCTCCTGGTTGTTGGTCGCACCGATCGCGGAGTCGGTGAAGAAAAGGTCTCCCGAAGCATCCAGAGCCAGTCCTCCGAGGCTCAGTTGCCCGGTCTTGTCGGGCGAGGCCGCGGTCGGTTCCTGGAACACCATGTTGGGTGCGGGTGAGCCGGTGTACAGGCAGGCCGCGGTGCATTCGAAGATGGCGTTCGGCGTTGGACCGTACTGGTTGTTGTTGGTCGTGCCGTAGAACAAGTCGCCCTGTGAATCGAACACCATGGAGATTACGCCGCCGCCTCCGGTCGTGAGGTTGCTCATGATGCACTCCACGGTGTCATTGCCGGTGCAGTTGGGCGTTCCGGTGACGGTTGCGGCAAGGGCCGCGTAGGCTCCGTTCACAAAAGGAATCTTCACCACCGTTGAAGCGTAGGAGAGTCCAAGGTAGAGGTTGCCGTAACTATCCTCTGCGAGTCCGTTGGGATTGCTGATGGTGCCCAGAACGGTGGGTGTTCCTGCTTGAGCAGGAAACGACAAGATCTGGTTGCCGTACGTGTCCGTTGTAATCAAACTGCCCGCCGCGTTCACCACGATTGTGGTGCCGGCCGGCTCGCCGCCTGACTGCGCTCCACCGGTCGGATAGGTTCCCAGTTGTGTGCTCTGGCTGAGCACGACGTTCTGAAACGTCGAGGCCGGTACGCTGATTGTGAAGGTTGCTGTAGTCACGGCGCTGTTGGCGGCGCCGAGCGAGGCGGCTATCGCGTTGATCTTCTCCGAGGCCGAAACCACGATGGGCCCCGTATACAGCGTCGAGCTGGCCGACGGCGTTGAACCGTCGGTGGTGTAGTAGATCGCGGCGCCGGATGTGCTGTCGGAGAGCGTAACGGACTGCGCGGAAGTGAAGATTCCGCCGGCGACCGAAAAGGCGGGCGTAGCGGTGGGCGGAATGTTGAGCGTGTAGGCCGCCGTGACGACTGAACTGCTTGTGTCTCCGGCTTCAATCGCGATGGCATTCAGGGTCTTGGACGCGGAGAGCGTGATTGGGCCCGTGTAGAGGGTGGAACTGGCGGAGGGCGTCGAACCGTCCGTCGTGTAGTAGATTGGCGCACCGACCGAGGCGCCGGTAATCGCCACCGATTGCACCGAGGTGTAGGTGCCTGCCGCGGGTGAGAACGTGGGCGTTGCCAGCGTTCCGGTTGCATTCGCCGTTACCGTGGCGGCAGCTCTGTTGCTGCTGGAATCGGTCGCCGTGAGCGTTGCCGTATTGATACCGGTGAGGGTCGGAGTGAAGCTGATCGATGTGGCGAACGAAGCGCCTCCCGACTGCGTCGAGGCGCAGGTTCCCGTGGTGGCCGCGGCAAAGGCAGCTGGGTTGGTGCCCGTGGCGGCAAAGGTTACCATCGGTCCCGAACCGCAGGCGGAGTCGTTCAAGATCGTAGTGAAGGGGGTGGTCGAGGAAGCACCCACTGCAGCTGTCGCTGCAGTCAGTCCGTTGGAGGCAATGTAGTACATCCCATCCGCGCTGAGACTGCTGACATAGGTTTCCGCGTAGAAATTGCCATTGGCGTCCATGGCCAGTAGCTTGCCGCTGATGGTGGAAACCGTATATTGGCTGGACGCATTGTAGGTTCCGCTAGAGCTGGGGAAGGCGATGATGCCGCCGCTGTTTTGAATGGTTACGTAGACTGTGTCGTTCTTGTCCACTGCCACACCGTCGATCTCCGTGCTGCCTGGAGACGACGGAACAAACGCATAGATCACCGTCGGCCCGCTGGCATAGCCCGTGGACAAAGTGGACGAGACAGGCAGCTCATTCACGTTCGAACTGAAGCTCTGCTGGTTGTTGGTGCCGGAGGTTGGATCGAGATAGACAGCCGAGTCCGAAAAGAAGAGATTTCCGGTCGCATCGATCGCGAGGCCGCCGATCTCGAGCTGGCCTGTCGTCTTCGGTGTGCTGCTCACCGTATCCTGGAAGAGGATGACCGGCACAGGCGAGCCGCTGTAGAGGCACGCCGCCGTGCATTCGAAGATGGTATTGGGGCTGGTGCCGCCCTGGTATTGCGCGCTGTTGTTGGTGGCGTAGAACAGATCACCCTTACTGTCGAATACCATGGACACGACGCCCGTGCCGTTGCTGGTCACGTTGCTCATGATGCATTCAACGGTGTCGGTGCCGGTGCAGTTCGGAGCGCCTGCGGGGTAAGGGTTGTAGCTCGTGCTCGGAGTGATGGTGGCATATGCGCCGTTGACGAACGGCACCTTCATTACGGTGGAGCTGTAGGCAAAGCCCACATACAGATTGTTGTTGGCGTCCACCGCGACGCCATTGGTGTTGATGTTATTTCCGAAGGAACCGAGGATCGTCGGGCTGCCCGCTGTCGGCGCAAACATCAGGACCTGGTGACCGTACTCATTTCCCATGATCACGCTGCCATTCGAGGTCACTGCCATGGAGTCGCCCTGGGGCTCGGCCCCGGACTGGGAGCCGCCGCTACCTAGGGCTCCGAGCAGCGTGGGCTGACTGAGAATGATCTTCGGCGCGGCGGTTTGGGCGCTCGCGGCACTCCCCAAGAGACACACGGCCAGAGCGAAAGCAAATCCGTTCGATATCGACATGCGTAACCGCGGAGAATACTTCAGGCTTATCCAAGTTGCTCGCATCTCTAACACTCCTCTTTGTCCCTTTCGTAGCCGCGTAACAGCTTGTTGCCTCGTGCTGCGCTACCTCTACTTCTGAACTGCCAACCCTTCGCCCGGTTTGGAGCGGCGTCTCTGTGGCCCGCGGGCGGAACTGCTTTGCAACCCGCAGCGAAGGCAATGCGTGTTACTTCACCGTCACGCTTATCGTGAACGGCAGAGACATCTGGTTCGCCTGGCCATAGGCAGTCACCGGTAAGCCGGAGGGTGTACTGGGGGGGATCACCAAACTGCCGACCTGCCGCGCGGTCACCGACACTGTGTAGGTTCCTGCCGGGGTTGTCGTTCCGCCGGTTTCGCCAAGCTGCTGGCTGCTGCAACCGCCGATACTGGCGACAACGCCAGCGCAAAGCAGCAGGCATAGAAGCGACGGAATTCGGAGGCGGAGCGACTTTCGCCGGCCCACGATCAGCCCGAGCAGCCCCAGACCGAATACGGCTGCGAACGAGGTTTCGCCCGGTCCCCGGTGCAGACTTGCCACGACACCTGGGGGTACATTCGTGTTGATGGTCATGATGACCATTCCCGGAGTCGTTGGCGTCACATCCACCGATGTCGCATCCGACGGATCGGGCTTCGGATAACTGAAGCTACAGGAAGCGTACGCCGGCAAGCCGTCGCAGGTTAGATCCACGGGCAGCGTGTAATTGACATATTGGCCGCCAGCTCCGGCCGTGCCGTAACCCAGCAGGGAGGTTAAGGTGAGCGCGGCGGTCGTTGTAGATCCGGCGGAGACGCTTAGCGAACTGGGATTCGACGAGATCACGACCATGGGATTGCGAAGGGCCGTGAAGGTGATGGGTGTGCCGGTCACGGTCAGGTAGTTCGGATCGGTTGTGACGTTGGTATTTACGCCCGCAGGAACGTACACGGGCGTGATCATGTACGTAGTCATGATGTCCGGGATGGTGTTGTTACTGGTGTCGATGGGCAGGCAGCTGGTGTTGAAGTTGGCCATGCCGTTGCCGCTCACGGGTACCGCCGGGCAGTCGCTGAGCACGGCTCCGTTCACTTCATACAGCACTGAGCCATAGTTGACGGTCTTTCCGCTGAGCACCCCGATCAACGGACCGCCATCGGTGGGGACAACGCTGACCGGATAGGTGTACTCGAGGGTAGTCACCGATCCGTCGCTTGGTTCATCCGAGCCGGTTGAACCAGAAAGCACGTAGGGATAGCCCAGGTCGACAGCCTGTACCTGCGCGATGGTCGGTTGCACCAGCGTGACGGCGCCCGCGGCTACCGTCACTGACGTAGACGCCTTTGAGCCGCTGTAGGCCCGGTCTCCCTGGTAGCTGACGACGAAGATGTAGGTACCCGCGGGAAGGTTGGTTGGATTCAGCGTGACCGTGCCGTTGGTAAGCGTGCCGGTCATCGTGACGGTCTTGATGCCGTTGCCGGTTATGGTCAACGTCACGGTTCCCGTCGGCGTGGGCGATGTGCCCGTCGACGGAGTTACGGTGATCGCCGTCGATGCGCCATCGACGGTAGGCGTGGTCACCTTGTCAGTCGTGGTGGAGGGAGCGAGAGGCGCACCCACGCCTACGACATTGATACCGACCGGTGTGTTGGCCTCGTTGCCGGTGACCAGCACCGAGCCGGAAAGCGTTCCCTGGTCGCCCGGCCCAGGACTGAAGGTGATGGTGACGGCACAGGAAGCGCCCGATGCGAGCGGACCGCTGCATGTCGTCGCCGTTTCGCTGAAGTCCGTCGTACCCGCGAACCCGCTGATGGTCAACGGGAGATTGCCTTCGTTGAGAATGGTGAAGGTCTGCGCCGCCGTAGAGGTCGTCGTGCTGAGGGTTCCGAAGTTGAAGGACGCGCTCGCACTGACCAACACCACTTCGCCAGCCGCATCCGTGAGGTGCAGTCCTCCACTCTTGTCCAACGCAATGGAGGTTGGATTGCTGACATCAGTAGCTATCTCGATTTCATCCGGCGGATTCAGCTTTCCGCTTTCGTTCGGGATGCGCACGGTTCCGCTAGTGGCGGTCAAATACACCGAGCCGGTTGGATCGATCGCCAGACCGGTCGCGCTGCCGAGGGTGGAGAGGAGCGTGGTCTGGGTTCCGAGCGCAGAAATCTCAACAAGGTTGGATCCGTTGGCCAGGTACAGGTCGCCACTTCCGTCGTCCGCAATTGCAGTGAGCTGGCTGAAGCCGGTGAAGTCGGTTTCGACCAACCCGGAAACCGCGGCGATGGCAAGATTGCTGAGCTTCACCACACGCTGGTTGTCGGGATCGGCCACATACAGATTGCCCTCACCATCCACAGCAAGCTTCAGCTTGGTACCGAGACCGCCCTTCAGCTTTACCTGGCCGGCAGCGTTCAATCCTGCGGCGCCGACCGGGACCTCATACACCGAACCGCTGTCAGCGATGAAGACATCGCCTGATCCGTCCACCGCAACGCCGGTCGGTGCGGTGAGTCCGGTACCGAGGCCAACCGGTGTGGGAGATGCTCCGACGGGATACAGCGTGACCTTTCCGGAGCCCGAGTCAGCCACGTAGGTGGCGCCGGAAGCGTCCGTCGCCACCTGGCTGGGAGTCTTGAGCCCGGTTGCGAGCTTGGATTCCGCGCCCGGTATTACCTGGACCGCCGACGCCTGCCCGCTGCCATGCAGCAGCGTTATCGCCAGTACGTTCATTTTTGCATCCAGCATCAGCAGCCGCGCCGAGACATCACCCGCTTCATGCGGCGTGAAATTGACCAGGACCGTGCATGTGCTTTGTGCTGAGGCCGCAGTTCCGGCCGTGCAGGTACCACCCGTTGCCACGGCAAAGTCCGTACTGGCCACGCCGCTTTCGTCGATCTGAAAGCTGGCTGGTGTCTCTGCCGCGCTGAAGCTGTAAGTGACCGTTCCAGGCGTGGCGCTTGTGCTGCCCACTGCCGCGGAACCCATCTCCAGACGATTCAGATAGACCTTCACGGCATCGCTGTACCCGTTCCAACTGGATACCGGGACACCGAGCACACCGTGAGCCAGATCAATGCTGGAGCTCGCATCCGCCGGAGCGGGAGTCAACTGCACCGCGTTTGCAGGCACGGGCACGCCGGCCTGGAGCGGAACCAGAAACACACCAGCGCTCTGATCATCGACATAGAGGTTGCCAAGGCCATCGACAACGACTCCGATGACGCTGCCCAGGTTTGGATCGATACGTACCGCGGCGGCATCGGCATTGGTGCTGGTTCCGGCGGCCAGATAGTAGGCACCCTTCAAGCCGGAATCTTCGGTGAAGTAGATGTTGCCTGCGTTGTCCATCGCGAGCGTGCGGGCACGCGACGTCATGTTCGTATCAACCGGAACCGCGGCTCCGAAATTTCCTGATGTATCGACCGGCACCGTAAAGATTTCGACGCCGCATCCATTCTCCGTCGCGACTGCCATCAGGCCACTGGCGTTCATGGCCAGGCCAGCGGACTGGAAGTAATTACCGCAGGAACCGCCTAGGTTCCCACCTATATTGGTGGCCACCTGCACCGGGGGGATGTCCCAGCTCTGGGTCGCGGTGTCATACGGGAACTCGAGCAAGCCGTTGTTGTAGTTATCGTCGATATAGATGTTATTATTCCGTGGATCGACGGCGATGCCCGAGTTATCGTAGCCGCCGAAGTATTGGTTCGGCGCCGCCAGAGTAATCGCCGCGCTGCCATTCGCGGGAAACTCGTACAGGCCACCGTTGGCGAAGTCCAGCAGGAGAAAATCTCCGCGCGTCGAAAACGCGGTCTGCCAAGGACCACCATACGGTCCCGTGTGAGCAAACGCCGCGGTAGAAGTGGACACGACCGCTGCGGGCGCCTGCGCCGTGGCTACCGCGCACAAACCTGCGCCAGCGAGCAGAAATGCGAGCGCCTTTCCGAAAGCCGAGCGCATCAACGTAATGGACTTGGTGGACATGACACTCTCCCTGGACGACTCGTACACTGCAGGCGATCCCATCCAACCGCCTTTGAAAGCCTTTTTCTTCCTGCTTCCGCAGAGATCCGGCTTGCTCTGCGGAAGGCGATGGGGCACTCTACTGAACATTTATTTCACCGTTACGCTGATGGTGAATGGCAGCGTGGTGGTCGCGCCGCCTTTAGTGGCATCGGTCCCGATGATGCTGACGTTATAGGTGCCGCTCGGCGTCGTTACCTTGGGCGCCAGCGGAGTCTTGGTATATCCCGAGTTGGTGCAGCCAGTGAAGCCGATCAGCGTTCCCGCAAAGACCACCATCCAGCATGCCATACCCAGCGCTGAACGCCGGAACTTGTCCCTGCGGCGGAACAGCAGGCCCAGAGACCCGAGACCGAACAGGGCCGCAAAGACTATCTGGGAGGGCTCACTTCGAGCGGAGGTCACGTTGACTGGAACGTCTGTACTGATGGTCAGCACCGACGTCTGCACGCTGTAATCGTAGAGATCGATCGCGGGAACAGTGAAAGTGCACTCCGAATAATTCGGCAACGTGGCTGGAACACACGCTAACTGCAGCGCTACGGGATTGTAGCCCGCCAGCCGTTGCACCGTGAGCGTAGTCTGCATTGGATTTCCGGCGCTCGCTGAGAGCGAGCTTGGACTGGCCGTTATGAGCGCGGTTGCCGGAACCACCTGGAACGTTATCGCGTTGGAGGTTACCGACGAAAAGCTCGGATCGGACTTGGTGCTGTTCGAGACCGCGGTGAGCGTATAGGTTCCCGCAGGTAAGTTGTCGGTGTTGAAGGTCGCTTGTCCATTTGCATTCAGCGCCACGTTCTTCTGCGTTGAATCAGCCACCTGGGTACCATTCAGGAAGTTGACGGTACCCGTCGGCGTTCCCGACGAGGAGATCACCGATACCTGCAGCGTGGTGTTCGCGCCCAGCGCGACATAGTAAACACCGTTCGTCGGCGAGATGCCGATCGGCTCGCTCAAAGTGACGGTCGGCGTCGCTTGCGCAACGGTCAGCGTCACTGGCGTCCCATTCGCCGCCGGCGAGCTGCTGCCAAAGAAAGTTGTATTGCCCTTGTAGGTGACCTTGACGTTGTAGGTGCCGCCCGCCAGGTTGATCGCCGGGATGCTGACCGTGCTGGAGGTTG
The DNA here is from genome assembly GCA_003162875.1 of Granulicella sp. GTDB lineage: Bacteria > Acidobacteriota > Terriglobia > Terriglobales > Acidobacteriaceae > Edaphobacter. The sequence goes on along the minus strand of PLUT01000342.1, from coordinate 32,198 downwards.
CGCCAGCCACCAGCGTGCCTGAGAAGGTAAAGATCTGGCCGCCGGCCTGCGGGGTCAGCGTCAGCACGACAGTTCCGGTCGGCATGACTCCCGCTGGGGGCGGATTGGTTTGGCCGGCCGTCGGAACGACAGTGACAGAGGCCGTCGTTGTCCCCGGATAAGTGACGCCGGAGGCTGGGTTGAGGGTAAAGGTCGTCGTCGTGTAGGAGAGATTACCCGCGCCCGTGCCGATCAACGTCGCCGAAACAGGCGAGACGTTCAACGCGTTCGTTGGCACGGTCATCGTCGCCGTACGCGCGCCTAGGTCGGTGGCGGTGAGGGTTACATCGAGGATGCAATCCGTGCCAGCGCCAACCGAAGTCTTGCCCGTCGTGTCGCAGGCGCTATTGGATGCCGCCGTCAGCGCGAACTCCCCAGGCGAATTGTCAGTACTGGTAATTGTCGGAGCGCCGGTGAAGGTCAGCGGCAGATTCCCAATATCGAAGACGTCGACGTCGATCGGATCGGTCGTGACATAAGGTCCTACCTGCCCGAAGTTCACTGCCGCATTCACGCTGAGCACGAGCAGGTTGGGCGTGCCCTTGGAGAGGTCGGAGACATAGAGGTTGCCGGTCGGATCCAACGCCACGCCATTGGGACTGGTAATTGCGGACGCAGCGATGGCGGCTGCGTTATTGGCGTCGTACGCACCGTTGGCCAGGGGAATTCGAACAATCCCGCCAGCTTGCGCCACATCCACAGACCCCGACGGATCCACCGCCAGGCCGGTCACCGGCGCAAACAGGCTGTTGATGATCGACGCCTGCGCGCCAAACGGCTCCATGACCTCCGATAACGTAGCGCCATCGGCAACGAACACATCGCCGGTATTGTCCACCGCAATCGCGCTCGGCTTCTTGAAGCCAGAACCGACATTCTCGATCCCATAGCCGGTCGAGGCGACCGCCGGATTGGCAATCTTTAACACCCGGGCATTGTCCGGGTCGGCCACATACACATTGTCGTAGCCGTCCACCGCCAACTTCAAGTTGGTGCCGAGACCCGAGTCCAGCACGTTCTGGCCCGTGGTGTTCAGCGTGCCATTCAGGTTCGCGGGAATCTCAATCACATTGCCGGAGTCCGCGATGTACACGTCGCCAGTCCCATCCACGGCCACGCCGGTCGGTGCTGTCAGCCCGGTGCCGATCGATGTGCCTGCCGTCGCGGTGCTCGCTCCCGCCGCAAACTTCAACACCTTGCCCTGGCCCGAGTCGGCAAGGTACGAATTGCCAAGAGAATCGGTCGCGACCTGCTGCGGCGTATTGAGACCGGTGGCGATGGCGGTTTGCGCGGCCGGAACCAACAGTGAGACTTCCGGCCCCTGGCCCACTCCATAGATATAAGTCGTGCTATTCGCAATGACGTTACTGCTTGCATCCAACATCACCAGTTGACTCGAAACACTGCCTGGCAAGGTCGAATTCAGCGCCATCCAGACTGGGCAAGAACTCAGGGCGGCATACGCTTTGCCCGTGGCGCAAGGGGCAGCGGGCGGATTCGCATTGATCGCGGGGTTGGGGTCGGTCGTGACCAGGGTGAAGTCCGCGCCATCCCCCTTCACAAAGCCAATGCTCGCCGGCGTCACGGTAGAGGTGAAGCTGTAGTAGACCGTATTGGTCGGACCCACAGTTCCGACGGGTGAAGCGCCCATGTTGGCCGAGCCCATGGCCCAGAGCACGAAGTTATCCGTTCCTGCGACGGCATTTTCGCCGCTTGGAGACCATCCAGTTGTATTGGTGGGAATCCACAAGAAGCCACGCGGATCGACCGCGAGCGATGCATTGCTGTTGACTGGAGAGATAAAGCGCAGGTTGCTCCAGTTGAAGCTCGCGGCCGTCACGCCAATGGGATTGCCGCTCTCGTTGGGAAGCATGTACACACCGTTGATGGAGCCGCCATAGGAGTCTGACTCGTCGGTGATGAAGAGGTTTCCCGTCGCATCGACGGTAACGCCGTCGTATTTTTCAGGGTTCGATGCAGGGTCGAGGCGCTGCATGCTTGAGGACGCCTCCGCGGCTCCCTGCCCGTCTCCGATGATGCATCCCTTCTGCGCAGCCGCCGGCGAGGTCTCGTACCCGCAATCCTTGCCTTTGTACACGCTGGCCGGAACAAAGAAGATTCCTTGCACCCGTTTGCTGCCAACATCCGAAGGAGCTTCGATGAAATAGAGGTTTCCGTTTGCGTCGACGGCGATACGATTCGCCGTATCCTTCAGGTCGGCTACAACGACTTGGATCTTCGGATTACCCAGCGTATCCAGCGGCGTGGTTCCATCCGCGTTCACCGGCAAGGCATAGATATTGTTCCCGCCCTGGCTGCCGACGATCAGTGTCCCGCTACCGTCCTTGGCCGCGCTGTCGATGAACTGCAACTCGGTCGAATCCATCTGCCCGCCGTTGACGATGACGTTGGTTCCAAAGATGTCGCTGCCCGAAGGATCCCACGTACCGTCCTTAGAATTGTAGGGAATGCGCAGCATCTGGTTGGTGCCGCTGGGATAGCGCTGTCCGATGTAGAGCGTGCCCGTCGCGTCCATCGCCAGGCCTTCACTCCAGAAATCGCCCGATGGAGAAAGGGGCGCACCCGAAGCGATCACGCTGAACGTGCTGGTGCCAGCCTTCATCTGGTAGAGGCCGCTGAGCGAGACATCCAGAAAAACCACGTCGCCGGTAGGGGCAACACGGATGGTATAAATCTGGCCCCAGTTGGTGGGGTGCTGCAGGGGAACGATCGAGCCGGACGCCACGGGTGGCGGCGTGAGCGTCTGCGCCGAGGCGCCACCCGCAAAGTTCAACATCCCCGCCGATACCAGCAAACCGGTGCACGCCAGTCGGAGAAAGTGCGCTGCAGACTTGATGGCCATAAGCCCCCTCTGGGAAATCTCGTTCCTGCCCTTACGAGCGGCTTTTCGGCCCGACTCGCATCTTTGGACCGCCATCATCTGCGATCCGCTCTACCTGTTCCAGGCGGCAAGACCTCCGCCTTTCCTGCCCCCTGCCCTGCTCGCGATCGGCAGGGCTGTCGAGGGGCTTTGCTAGAAGCTGTACTTCGCGCTCAGTTCGAGCAGGCGCGAGCCGTACTTGATGTTCGCGATTCCAAAATTTTGTTGCCTCAGTTCGTTGACCGTCAGCGGCTGCCCGGCCACCGCGTTGTACAGATTGCCCAGGCTCAGGTTCGAGTTGTCGTTGTTGTTGAAGGAAACCAGCGGATGATTAAATGGGTTGAACGCCTTGATCCCTAACTGCAGATTCTTGTGTTCACCCATCCCTAAGTTCTTGAGCAGCGACATGTTGTGGTCCTGGTAAAAAGGCCCGCGCACATACGGCAGCCGGTAAGCTCCTTGCCCGCTGGGATTCGTCGACAAGGCATACTGCCCGGTGCTCGGCCCGCCTGGCAGAGGAACACCCAGGCATGCCGGGTTGATGTATTGATGGTTGGCCGGGCCACCAGAAGGATTGCACACGACCGTCGGCATGAGCTCGTAATCCGGCGAGCCCAGCCACACCACGGAATTCAACTGGTTGGTGCAGTAATGGTTACCGTTAGCATCGTTCGGAATGTTGTACGTGCTGGCGCAAGTCGAGTCTTCGGTAGGAATCCTCTGCTGTCCGGTAGACAGTTGGACCGGCGCGATCGCGCCATATCCGAAGCCGAAGTTCCCGCCTGTTTCCGACACCAGGTCCGGACCGCTCATCAGCGTCGAGAAGCCCGAGAACTGCCAGCCGTTCGCAAGCATTGACAGAACATGGATGTCTCCGTGGTAGCGCGTTCCGAAATCAATCAGGTAGTGAGCATTGATGACATGCGTACGATCAAAGGGTGAGGGATTGTAATCGTTGCGCAGGTTGACGGGATCCGGAATGTTGTTGTTGTACGACGCCGCCGTCGCAAGATCCTTCGAAAACGTGTAGTTCACGCCAAACTGCACGGGACCGGATGACTTATTGAAACTGGCCTGCAGGCTGTTGTAGTTCGAGTAAAAATCGTGAGCCAGCGTATAGACATGCTGGTAGAAAGGGAACGGACGATAAAAGTCCTGTCCGGCCGAGGTCAGATCGCTGATGCTGTTGCCCCCCGAAGCCGACAACGTGGCCGGCAGGGCGCTGAGGCTGAAGGCCGGAGACTGCTGGAACATGAAACCCGCGGGAATCACGTTGATGTCGGAAGCTTCGTTGTATCCCGAGCTGCTCTGGTTGAAGCTGCTTTGGTTCTGCGTATTGCTGCCTACATAAGCAACCTCCACCAGCGAGTTCTTCAGGAAGCGCCAGTTGATCCGTTGTGAGATCGTGCCATTGTACTCGTAATAGACCGGCCGCACCGTATCGGTCGGCGATAACGTGTACGCTGTGAAGTCAGGCGGAGCAATCGGCGACTGCGAGTCTACCTGCGCGAGTGTCAAGCCCTGCGCGATGTAGGTCTTCTTGTATCCCTGCGCGGTCGCGGCCGCGAGGGCATACGGTGCAAACTCCTCCTCGTGGCGATAGATGCCCCAGCCGCCGTGCAGCACGGTATTGCCACTGCCGAAGATATCCCACGCTACGCCGACACGGGGCGTGAAGTAGACCATCGCTGGACTGTTGACGGAGTTGGAGACGGAAGACGTCTGCGAGTGCCACGTGATACCAGGATCGGTCTCGACTCCGCAGCTGCGCCCAACGCACTGCTGGTTGTAGAGGCCGGGAGAAAATGTGGCAAGACCGTTGTCGTGACGGTCGACCCAGGGACCGAGGTGCTCGATGCGGGCGCCCAACATCAGCGTCAAGCGATGCAGCTTCCACTGATCGTTCACAAATCCAGCTAGCGTTGTGTACTGCATGTCGACGATCGGCGTAAAGTTCGTCTGCGTGAAGCTATCCGGCGTGCCCATGTACATCATGGCATTGGGATTGATGCACTCACCGAGATAGGCGGCGCCCGACGTGCGGCTCGCTCCCGTCGATTGCGGGTTCACGCAGGATTGGAACTGCGCCGCGGTTCCGACCGCACTGCTGTACTGGTAGTACCCGCTGCCGGGGTTGAACGTGTACTCACCCTGGGGATATGCACCGGTATCCGCAATGCCGTTGAGGATACCCTTTTCGTAATAGATCCCGAACTGAAAGAAGTGCGGCCCCTTCACCCAGCTGACCGCATCCTGCACGTCCGGCACGACCTTCTTCATATGCACCTGGTTGTTATAGAAGCCGCCCGGCATCAGCACGTTCGGATAGCCGAGCAGGCTGTAGTCCGAAAGCGCCGGTACCGAGTAGTCCCCAGCGTTCTTGTACTCGCCCAGGTAGTTGAAGTTTCCGTGACCGGCGCTGCCACAGGTCCCCGCTGCACGCGCGGTCGGATCGTCGCAGTTGTAGTTGTTAATGTCGAACCGGTCGACTGCGGCCGGCTTGCCCATGTTGGCCGGGTCACTGATGAGCGATAGAGCCGCATTGAACTCGTTGGTGACGGTGCTGCCGAAGACGTGCGTGTAATTGACGGACACGATGTTTGAGATGTCGCCGGTTGTGACCGCGCCCGGATACTCCACCGCGTACTGCGGCACGTATCCGAGGCTCACCGGTTGCTGCGTGATCTGGGTCTGACGCCCGTAAGCGATGTATAGCTTGTTGGTATCGTTGATCGAGTAATCGAGGCGAGCGTGGAAGATGTTGCCGTTCTGCGTCTGCACTACTGGCACCACGTAGTTATAGCCGGAGAGGTTGCGGAACGGATCGGCGTTGGGCAAGGGCAGCCAGTTCAGCAGCGCCACGCCATTGGTGTCGGCGTAGTTCTGCACCTGGCCATTGTTCACCGAGTTGCCGTTAGCGAGATAGTTCTCGGCCTGGCACATGGGCTGAACTGCGTTCGGGTTCGCCAGACCATCGGGACGTGCACCGCAAAGCTGCGAGTTCAAGCTCGCCACGCTGAAGTCACCGGTCCGCTCTGCGAGCGTGGGAACCCACGAGCCCAGCGTCTGGGGCGAATATAACTGGCTGAGGTATTCGAAGCCGGCAAAGAAAAACAGCTTGTTGCGCCCGAAGCGCGTGCCTGGAATCCACAACGGCCCGCTGAGGTTTGCCCCGGGAAAGAAATAGCGCCCCTCCGGCCGGGTCTGCTGCAGGTAGTTGTTGTACCAGTCATTCGCATTCAGGGCCGTGTCCCTGGCATACAGGTACGCTTCCCCGTGATACGACGTGCTGCCTGATTTGGTAACCGCGTTGAAGATCGCGGGGCCTTTGGCGTTGGCAGCACTGAAGGTTGACGTCGACACCTTGGCTTCCTGAATCATGTCGGCGTCAACGGTCTGCACGGTTCCGGAATTAGTCTGGATGTCCGTCAGTGAAACCCCGTCCAGCACTGTAGCCAGGCCGGTCGGACCCGAGCCGTTCGCGGAATAGCCACCCGTCGTGCCGCTGTTGAGCCCAACCACTGCGTTGTTAGATGATGACAGATTGTTCACTCCAGGGCTGATCATCGTGAAGCCGGGCAGCATCTCGATGAGCTCGGTCGCGTCGCGGCCTTCTATCGCCAGCGTATCCAGATCCTTGGACGTAATCACATCGCTGCGTTCCGGCGTATCCAGCGGCTTGACCGCCTGGCTCTCAGTCGCTTCCACGGTCATCTGCGCGGAGACTTCGCCCAGCTCCAGCTTGATGTCGGTAAACGCCACCCGATCGTCCGGCCGCAGTGCAAACGACTGCGACTCCCAGCTCTTGAAGCCCTGCATCGACACCGTCAGCTTGTACTGCAGCGCGGACTGCACCGACGCCATCGCAAAATCTCCGGTGCCGTTACTGCGGGTCTTGCGCTCCGTCTTGTTCTGCAGATTGGTCAGCACCACGGTGGCGTTGGGGATCACAGCGCCCGTCGTGTCCTGCACAACGCCGGAGACAATGCCGGTCGTTTCCTGCGCCAAGACGGGCTGGCGCAAAAGCATGAGCCCAGCAATGAGGAGCCCGACGAGTCCGGCTACCGGCCTGATCCTAGAAAATAGCTCCATTGAAACGATCCCCCTTGGCTACCAGCGTCAACCGTCGAATCAATACCTGATATCGATCACATGACAAGTCAGTCGACTTGGTACGGACATCAATTCGCTTGCAATCTTGTTACGTGCGCATTATTACGTTGCCAACGTAACCTCGTCAAGGGAATTCGTTATCGATACCAAAGCTGTGTTTTATTGGCTGCTGAAATAGTCCAAATGTCAAAAGATAGCGCCAACGTAAATCGAGCAACCTCACTCGAGACATCCCTTCATTCGACGGTACACCAGCGGACAGATCGCATGATGGACGCAAGAAAGCACGGAACAATCGCTGCCGCTAAATCACGGCACATCCATGCTTACTTCGAAAGGAAGCAATTAATGAAGAAAGGTAACGGAGGGTGCGCAGACTGGCACTCTACCTGCGCAGTAGAGGCGTTCAACCCAATGCAGCAGGTATTCAATCTCAATAAATTCGAGGACAGGGCCAGCCGCAGCCAAAGCATGCACGATGGAGAATCCTCGACCCCTCTATGCGAGGCTCAGCCGGACTCGCGACTCGAGTCAGAGGCAGCTCCCGACGGATCATGACCATGCGGTTTCGACCCGCGAATATCAGACTGATCAATCGTCCCAAAACCTGCCCCGGCTGCGGCTCGTCCTGTCCTCAAAAAAACGACCGCATACCGCTTTCTGGCAAAGTCGAGATCGCTCTTCGCGGTCCGCTGCGTCTTCTGAAAGCAGTGCAGTACTATAGACGGCATCTTCAAACTTCGAAACATATAATACGCGGAAGATACCTTGTAAAGGAGCTTTTCGAGGGGTTTTCGATGCGTACTCTGAGTCGTTGTCTTTGGTCTGCCATCTCGGTCGGTTGTCTGGTCTGCTGTTCCGTCCTCATGGGGCAGACTGTCGTTTTTCATCAGTTGGGTTTCCCGACGATCGACAGCGAGCCGGTCCCCCAGGCGATCCTCGCTACAACTCTCGGCGGCACTCCCGTCTTCGCGGACGTGGACCAACTGCGCTCCGGCGAGGTTCTCAAAGGAGCTTCCCTCTTGGTCTTGCCCTACGGCTCGGCATTCCCGGCCGACGCATGGCCAGGGATCCAGCACTACCTGCAGGGCGGAGGAAACCTGCTGCTGCTGGGCGGGCAACCGCTGCGGGTGCCAGTGATGGGCGACCGCGAAGGCGCCTTCGCCGCCGAGAGCCCGCAGGACAGTTACAGCCGCGCCCTCGACTTCAGAAACAGCTATGCCGTGCCGCTGGGATCCGCGCCAACGCACTTCGACTGGAGGCCGGGTTACAGCTTCCTCCCGCACATTGAGGTAAGCGCGACTCAGGTCTTTGCTGAGGAAGGCCGTCTCCAGGGTCTCGGGTATCTGGATGCGGCGGACGGCACGCACCTGGCCGCGCCGGTCATCGTTGCCGATCATCCCATCGCCGGCACCTTGCCGGGCGCCCACTGGATGCTGGGCTCTCGCGTGGTTGCGCTGCCCTTTACGCCCAGGGCTGGATATTGGGAGTCCGCGGACGGTGTAAGCCTGCTCCGCACGGCGGCGAACTATGCTCGTGCTGGAGCGACCAGTCTGCAGATTGAGGTGCTCTATAGCGCCATTCGTCGGGGGGAGAGCTCTCAGCTCACAGTGCATCTGCACCGCCGTCACGACGAAGCCCCCGGCGGGTCTCTCGATCTGCAGTTGAGGGAGGGAGACAAGATCCTTCGCGAGGTATCTCTCAAGTTCACCGGGGCGGAGAGCGATATCCCCGCGCCGTTCCGCGACCCGCTGCCGGTGGGCGTCTATACGGTCCGCGCGACGTGGACCCCAGCCGGCGCGGAAACTCCGCAGGAGTTTACGGAGAATGGCTTCGATGTAGAGACGCTTGAAACGCTGGAGAGCGGTGACGCGCTGGGTGTCAAAGGCAACTTTCTCACCCTCGGCGGAAGGCCCTTCTTCCCCTTCGGGACCAACTACTTCACCACGGAGGAGAACGGCTGGGACTTCTCCAGTCCACGCAACGCTGCGAACTGGGAGCACGACTTCGCCGACATGGAGCGGCACGGCCTGAGCTTCGTCCGCACCGGAGTGTGGATGAGCGCCGGCAAGTTCCTAGAGCCCGGCACGGGCGCCGCGAACGAACGCTTTCTGCGCAACGTGGAGGCGTTCCTGGCCGCTGCCCACCGCCATCACATCGCGGTCAACTTCACGTTCTTCGCCTTCACGCCGGGGACCAGCGGGGAGCGGCCCCGGCCCNNCCCGCCGCCGCCAAACCCCTATCTCGATCCCGCCGCAGTGGCCGCCGAAAAGAACTATATCGTCTCGGTGGTGGACCGCTTCGGCAAAGTGCCGTGGCTCTCCTACGACCTGATCAATGAGCCTTCGTTCTCCAACCCTCGGGACATCTTCCACGGCAACATCCCCAACGGCGACCCGGTGGAGGAGGCTGCCTGGCAGGACTGGCTGGAGAAGCGCTACAGCAGCCTCACGGCGCTGGCCGACGCCTGGCGGACGACACCGGAGCAGCTCGCCGGCTGGCACTCCATTCCCCTGCCCAAGAAGGCCGACCTGACCTATGACCGTTACGGCAACGCGGACAACGTGCGGGCCCTGGACTACAACCTGTTCGCGCAGGCAATGTTCTCCAAATGGGTGGATGAGATGGTCGCGGCCATCCACGGCTCCGGCAGCACGCAGCTCGTCAACATTGGCCAGGACGAGGGCGGCGTCACCAACCGGCTGCTGAACCAGTTCTACGCCACCTCCGGGGTATCGTTCACAACCAACCACACCTACTGGCAGGACGATGCCCTGCTCTGGGACTCGGTGGCCGCCAAGCGACCCGGCATGCCCAACATCACCGGCGAGACCGGCTACCAGCCGGCCTGGAACCCCGACGGCTCCTGGCGTTACAACGAGCTAACCGGGGCCGCGATCGAGGAGCGCAAGCTGGCCCTCGGGTTTGCCGCAGGTTCGTCGGGAGCAATGCAGTGGGACTGGGCACGCGAGCCTGACTTCGGCATGCAACGCAGTGACGGCTCGGCAAAGATATGGGAATCGATGATGCAGGGACTCGGCGGGTTCGTCCGTCAGACCGCACCCTACGCCACCGGCTTGACACTCCCGGACGTAGCACTCGTACTGCCGCAATCGTTGCAGCTTTCCACGTTCAATTCGCAAGCGGTCGAGGCGCAACAGACCGCCGTACGCGTGCTGTATCAGTACAATCGCGTTGAGGCTTACGCGGTCGGCGAGTCCCAAATCGACACTCTTGGAATGCCCAGGCTCATCATCTTGCCTTCGGCATATGGGCTCTCGGAGAAAGCATGGGCCGGCATCGAAGCGCGCGTCCGAGCAGGCGCGGTGCTGCTGGCGTCCGGCCCGTTCAGCGCCGACGAGCACATGCACCCCACGGACCGCGCCCTCCGGCTCGGAATCGATGCAACGCTCGTACCGCTGCAGTCACGCGATGAGACGCTGCATTCGCCTGCAGGAGAGCTGCCTCTGCAATACGAAGGCATGGCGACCACTGTCCTCGATCGCGACACGCTGCCCGGCGGCAAAGATTTCCTCGATCTGCCGCTCGGCAAGGGCCGTATCCTCTTCTCTGCCCTGCCTCTCGAGTTGAACGGCAACCTCGAGTCTGTCGCCCAGGTATACGCGTATGCGCTAAAGGCTGCCGGCGTAACCCGGACGTACAGCACGACCGTGAAGAATCCGGGCATACTCATCTGCCCGACCCAACTGCCGGATGCCACACTTTACGTGCTCACCTCCGAGACCGAGACGGCACCGGTCTCGTTCACTGACAGGCGCAGTGGCATGTTCTTTTCGGGTACGCTGGCCGCCGGCCGCGCCGCACTGCTGCTTGTCGGCGAACACGGCGATCTGCTGGCCAGCTATGGTTGGAATCGAAGTAGGTAAGCGGAAGATCTGCCAATGGTGGATTCTTTGTGATAACGTTCGCAATATGCGATAGACAGCTATTCCTTGCTAGTTTTTTCGGGTTCACGATGAGATTTCCTTTGCACATTCGCGCAGAAGAACATCACTGCTGAATTGGTGCAATTTAAGACGCAAATGGATGTTGTCGCCGGTCACAACCAGACGACAGCGCTTTCCATCCAGGCTTTCAAACGATCGGGAAAGGGCGACGAGACGAGATGGGCTACGGCTATGCCTGAAGGACAGGAGTCACGAAAATGACGGCCAAGCGACATCGTGACACGATCGGCATCGATCTGGGGGGCAGCAGTATTCGCATTGGCTTGTTCGACGCGGCGATGAATCTGTTGAGCAGCCACTCCATGCCCACCCGCGTGGCAGCCGGGCCACAGGCTGCGGTGGATGAGATTGCCGACGCCATACGCTTGCTTCTGCACAAGGTGTCCGGCGAGAACCACGCCTACGAGCCTCTTGGTGTCGGCATTGGCAGCCCTGGCCCGATCAATCTGCGTAGCGGCATATTGGGCCTGCTACCGAACTTGCCCGGATGGGACAACTTCCCCCTCCGAGACGCGATGGCCGAAGCCATTGGGCTACCGGTCATTCTCGAATGCGACGCCAATGCGGCTGCCATCGCTGAGTGGAAGCTTGGCTCCGGCACGGTCACGGGGACGTCCTCGATGGTCATGATCACGCTTGGTACCGGCGTAGGCAGCGGCATTATCCTCGACGGTAAGGTCTGGCATGGCATGTTCGGAATGGGCGGCGAGGTAGGGCACACTACAGTAGATCCCGCTGGAGAGCTATGCGGTTGCGGCAGTCGCGGTTGCCTGGAGATGTTCGCTTCAGCCAACGGCCTTCTGCGTCTCACCCGCGCGCTCGCGGATTCCGTGGTCGGCACAGCGGCGCTGCGGGAACTTGTCGCCAGTCCCGGAGGCTTCACTCCTCTTCAGGTGGCAGGGTTGGCCGAAACCGGCGACCATGCAGCAAGGCTTGCGTTCGAGCGTCTGGGTACGTACCTCGGTATCGGTCTAGCCAATCTCATCAACACTCTCGACGTACCCGTGATCGTGGTAGGCGGAGGGGTTGCCAGCGCCTGGCCGCTGTTCGCCGAAAGCATGTTCCAGGCCATTCACGCTTACAGCGTGGTGTACCGTTTGGCGATGCCCACGCAGCGGGAAATACCGGAGAACGACCGCACCTTCATCTGTCCCGCGGTGCTGGGGTCGGGGGCGGGTCTACTCGGCGCGGCTTTGCTGCCGCACCTAGAGTTGGCAGCGCAAACCATCGACCCGGTCGTAAGTCAAATCCAGGAGATTGCTAAATGAAAGCTCGCCTGCTGGCTCTTGCTCTTAGCGTCGCCGCAATGAGCGCCTCGGCCGAGGTCCGTCTTCCCAACTTGCTGAGCAATCACGCCGTACTACAGCGTGACCGGCCCATTCACTTGTGGGGTTGGGCGTCGCCGAACGTGCGTCTGACCGTTCGCTTCAACAACCAAACTGTCTCCGCCCAATCCGACCGGCTGGGCAAGTGGAGCTTGTATCTTGCGCCAGAGCAGGCAGGGGGCCCCTATACTCTGACCATCGCCGGCGACGACCATGAAAGGAGTCTCACGGATCTGCTCGTCGGCGATGTGTGGTTCGCCTCCGGCTAATCCAATATGGAAATCCCGCTGAAGGGCTTTCCTCCTCAAGCCTTCGTGAAGGACGCAGCGAAAGAGATAGCTGCAGCCACCGATCTCAGACTTCGCCTTCTGCTCGTCGAGCACAAGAGTTCCGACTATCCGCTTAACGACATCGCCGCGACCTGGACCGAATGCACCCCGCAAACTGCGGCCCAGTTCTCCGCCATTGCCTACCTCTTCGGTCGCACCATCGCTGCGAGCGAAAACGTGCCCATAGGGCTGATCGACTCCACCTGGGGCGGAACACCGGACGACTCCTGGGTTTCGCTGGACATGCTGAGTACCCGCCCAGACCTGATCCCGGCCTTTGCCAGTCGCGCACGGTTCGCCGATGAACTCACCGACATGGACTTGACCGTCGCCGCTGAGAAGAGTGAGGACGAGGCCGCCAAGGCCGCAGGGAAACCCGTCCCGCAGCATCCGTGGCATCCCTGGGAGACCTCGTGGCTGCCTGCGGGTCTCTACAACGGCATGATCGCGCCGTTCACGCCGTTCGCCATCAAGGGTTTCCTCTGGTACCAGGGCGAAACCAACTCCTCGTCAGACCGCGCCTCCGTCTACGACGAACTCTTGGCCGAGCTGATTCGGGACTGGCGCAGCCACTTCCAGCAGGGCAATCTGCCTTTCCTGTATGTGCAGATCTCCAGCTTCAACTCCCCCGCCGACGACTGGGGAATGGTGCGCGATGCGCAGCGCCGCGTACTGCGCGTCGCCGGCACCGCGATGGCTGTGACCCTCGATCTCGGAGAAGCCGACAACGTGCATCCGCCCGACAAGCAGACCGTTGCCGCGCGGCTGGCGCTCGCTGCACGCAACCTCGTATACGGGGCGAACGTTCCCTACCAAGGCCCGCTCTTTCGCGAGGCCAGCGCCGAACTCAATCCCGACGGTTCCACCAGCCTATGTGTCTGGTTCGACCACGCGGATGGCCTGACCTTCCGCGGCCAGCCCACCGGCGGGTTCGAGCTAGCCGGCGAGGACCACCGCTTCGTGCCAGCTGACGCGCGCGTCGACGGGAGCACTGTAATTGTTTCTTCCAGAGCTCTCCAGCACGTAGTTTACGTCCGGTACGGCTGGATGAACGTGGTCGCGAACTATCTGTCCAACTCGGCGGGTCTGCCCACTTCCACCTTCAGCTCGGAGCAAAACCCGGTACACTGAGCAGAACAGCCGGTTCAGGATCGCCGCCTCTGGCGCAGTGGACCGCCTGAGACACTAACCGGAGCGTGAACGATATGGCAAGACCAGCGCGCATGACCGACGTCGCAAAGACGGCGGGTGTCAGTACCATGACTGTCTCGCGCGTGCTGAACGCCAATCCGAATGTGAAGGATGAAACGCGCGAGCGCGTTTTTGCCGCAATCAAACGGCTTCGGTATCATCGAAATGAACTCGCACGGTCGCTGCGGGATAAGCGCACACGACAGATCGGGATACTCGTCCCGAACCTATTCGACCCGTTCTTCGCGAACTGCGCACATGCGGTGGGTGTCGTCGCCAAGCAGCACAACTACTCAGTCAATATCGCGATATCGAACGAAGACCCGGACGACGAGTTCGAGGAAGCTAACCGCATGTTGCATCGCAAGGTGGAGGGTGTGGTGGTAATTCCAGCCACCCCCGTGCGTGGATCGTCGCAGCTGCTTTTGCCCGAGTTCAGCAACCTCCCGATCGTTACCCTGGATCGTCCGGTGGAGGGGTCCCACTACGATTCTGTCGTAGTACAGAACTGGAGCGGCGGACAGATGGGCACCCGCCACCTCATCGCGCTCGGGCACAAGCGGATCGCCTTCATAGGCCTCGTGGGCAATCTCTACACAATGCGCATGCGGCAGCAGGGCTATCGGGAAGCCATGACCTCTGCCCGGCTTAAACCGGACATGCAGACGGTGACCGATGCGCCCGAAACGAGTGTCAGCATGTTGCGCAAGCTCATGGCCGCCAAGCGGCCGCCCACTGCGCTCTTTTGCGCCAACAACCTCACCACCCGGCATGTACTTCACGCCATGCAGACCCTCATGATGCATCCGCCCGAATCGATAGCGTTGGTCGGCTTCGACGACTTCGAGACGGCGGACCTTCTGCGGCCCGGCATTACGGTGGTGCGGCAACCGGTCGAATCATTGGGCCGTATTGCCGCCGAGGCTCTCTTTGCACGGCTCGGCGAAGGAAAACATGGCCCGCCCAAGCACATCATTCTGCCAGTGGAATTGGTCGTGCGGGGTTCGTGCGGTGCCCGACTGCCTCAGCTGCGCCACTTGCCTAAACCTGTCTCTTCTTCCTAGCAGGTCGCGTAGACGAAATAAGTTGCGATCAGGGGGTTACCGTGATCATGGCAACACCATGCGGAGAGACGTTAGCTGTGTACTTGCCTCTGAACCTGCCCGTAATCTGATGAGCCCATAAATCCCGGATCTTCGCCTCGAGCGCCGAGGTGTATCCGATCTGAGGCCATTCGACCGTGATTGCAGAAGGCCGCAGACCCCGATTCAAAAGCAACACGGCCCGGCTTCCGTCGCTGAGTTCTCGCGACCAAACCTCCAGATCGCCCTGCTTCCAAACTCGCTGGCCTTGTTTCCCTGTCGTATCCTGGTCAACGGCAATGACCTCGCGATTCATCAGAATTGCTTTGGTTTCTGAGTCCATGCGAGCAAGATCGTTGCCCGCCATCAGAGGTGCCGCCATCATCGCCCAGAGGCTGAAATGCGCTCGATACTCATCCGGCGTCATGCCGCCGTTGCCAACCTCAAGCATGTCCGGGTCGTTCCAGTGACCCGGTCCAGCGTAGGAATAGAGCGGCTCGTTCTGGTCGACGATGTTCATCAATCCAAGCTTGTAGTCGAACTTGCCTTCCCATTTGTCATCGATGTCGCCGGTCGTTCTCCACAGATTGCCGACACCTGCTGCCCACAGCCAGGGCTTAGCCGTTCCCCATTCACACATCGAGAACACGACCGGTCGGCCGGTATGATTGAGCGCTTCCCGCATGATGCTGTAACTTGCCTGAGCGTCCTGTGTGCTCGTATTGCACCAGTCATACTTCAGATAGTCCACGCCCCAGTGAGCGTACTGGGCAGCATCCTGAAATTCGTACCCCCGAGATCCCGGCCGACCTCCGCAGGTCCGCGTACCCGCGTCCGAATAGATGCCAAACTTCAATCCTTTGGAGTGCACATACTCTGCTAGAGCGCGAATGCCCGAAGGAAAGCGCTTCGCGTCGGCCTGTATGTCGCCATGACTGTCACGTTCTCCATGCCAGCAGTCGTCGATCACCAGATAAACGTAGCCTGCATCGCGCATGCCGCTGGAAACTAGCTGGTCCGCTGCCGTGCGGATAACCGTTTCATCCACGTTGCATGCGAAGTGGTTCCAGGAGTTCCAGCCCATCGGGGGAGTGGACGCCAACCCAACATCGACCGAAGGGCCGGTGTTGGCCGGCACAGCCTTCGGCTGATCACCCGTACCCATGACAACGGTCACTGAGGTCTGGGCATCGCATATTGTAAGGGCAGCAAAGGCTACGAACAGGCTGGCGAGAATTGGCTTCAAGGCAGAACTCCCTAAACAATATTCTGGGCCGCGATTGGCAAACGCAGTACGACAGCCAAAGAAGCGATCATTATGTTTTTCTTAGTGCTTTTAGCATAATCTGTATAAATGATAATGACGAATTAGTAGTTAGTCCTCGATAAAATACCGGAAGATCCGGCTCTCACAACGCATTACCATCCATATGACGCACTGTCATCAGCTATATTCTGACTTTTGCCGACGCCTCGGTTGGGAAAATCGAACAACTATTTCACAAGATTGTCTCGAATAACTTTTTTGTAGAAGGTCGCGCTCAATTTCGGCGTGCGCTTCTGCGTCGCGAAATCGACGTAGACAATTCCGAAGCGCTTTGAGTACCCGTCCGCCCATTCAAAGTTATCGAGCAGGCTCCACAGGAAATAGCCCCTGACCGGAACACCTTCGGCGATGGCGCGATGCAGTTGCGTCAGGTAGTTGCGCAGGTACATGACGCGATCGCTGTCATAGACCTCTCCGTCTGGCGCGATCGCGTCCGCCGCGGACGCACCGTTCTCCGTGATGTACAGTTCCTTCACCTTCCAGATATCCGCCACGAGTTTGGGAGCCCAGTACAGCACCTCTGGGCCGACATAGAGCCAGGGACTGTACATGTGGGGAAAAGAGGAAGGAGGATCTATGACCGCATAGCCCGTCTCGGAATCGTCCGCGCGTATATACGTCGGCTGATAAATGTTGAGTCCGACAAAGTCCATCGGACTGGCGATGACCTGCATCTCTTCAGCCGTGAACTTTGGCGCATTGGCGCCCAGGCGCTTCAGATAAAGATCGGTATAGCGGCCCTCCTCAATGACGGTGAGGAAGGAGGCGTTCTGCTCACGCATGGCTCGCCGGGCGGCCTCAATGTGCTTAGGGACCTCTACGACGGGGACTGTCCCCTGCACATTATCCGCGATGCCAACCTTGGTTCCAGGTTTCCCGTGCGCGCGAATCGCTTGCACAGACATTCCATGCGCGAGGACGGCATAGTGGTTCAACTGCGCGACCCGCTGAGAGTCGAGGCGAAGTCCTGGCGCGTGTATGCCTTGCTCATACCCTAGTTCCACGAAGCTTCGGATCTCATTCATCGTCATGAAGTGCTTCACGCGGTCGGAGAGTGCGCCCGCCGTAAAGCCAGCGTATTCTGCAAACGCCTTTGCGGTGTCGCGGTTCTCCCATCCTCCGCGGTCCTGCAGAGCCTGCGGCAGGTCCCAGTGGTAAAGCGTGCAGTACGGCTGAATCCCGGCCGCAAGCAGAGCGTCCACCAGCCGACTGTAAAAATCGATGCCCTGTTGGTTCGGCTGGCCGACGCCTCCAGGGAAGATGCGCGTCCAAGCAACCGAAAAGCGACACGTCGTCAGTCCAAGGCCCTTCATCAACTTGATGTCGTTTGGGAACAGGTGGTAAAAATCATCGGCGACGTCACCCGTGTCACCATTAAAGGTCTTCCCTGGAGTATGCGAGAACGTGTCCCATACAGACGGACCGCGCCCACTCTGATGGGCTGCGCCTTCCACCTGATACGACGCGGTTGCCGAGCCCCAGAGAAAGCCTTTGGGAAAGCTCGACGGCTGAGCGGCAGACTGCAGCGGCTGGGCCCGTGCTCCTGCTGGAAGCAGACTTGCCAGAGGCCATGCACCTAGAGATAGACCAGAAGTCTGTAGAAATTTACGTCGGTTCACACAATCTCCAATCCGGTTAGAGGCAGTTTGAGCAGCTCGACATCTACAACGGTGCAACTCGGTGAATAGGAACCACAGCTCGCCTAAGGTCATTGAGCTGACATGCTTGCCAGGGATGATCGCAACGCATAGTAGAGTATTTAGTTCATGATTCCTGATTTCGTTATCTACCCAAACTCCTTCATGCAGCCGGGAGACGTGTTCGTACCGATTTCGGAGTTCGACCAAAGAGTACGCCGAGACATCGAGACGGCATTCCCGTCAATCACTCCTTCTTCAGGCCCAATGCTTCAACCGTTGCAGGATCGGGTCGTGCTGTAGTGCCTTGTTCCTTGAATACCACTCCGAAGCTACCGCGATAGTCCCACATCGCCCAACCGATGCCATCGGCCTCAAGTGCTGTCCTCACATCGCGGATCCACGCATTCCGCGAGTTCTCGTCGGCGTCCTCACGGAAGACGCCAAACTCGTTGCAGATCAGAGGAACATGATTGGTCCCGCCCCAGGCCGCCGCCTCGTCGATCAGTAGACGAATGCGGTGCGCGTCCCAGTGGTCCAGCCAATACTGCTCTAGGGCATAACGGTTGGCCGCGTCTGGAACTTCCTTCACCAGCTCCCGCATTGAGCTTTCCGTAGCCGGATAGAGGATGCCATGCGTGTAACTCCACCATGGCGTTCCCCACCCTGCCCCTTGGTGCGTGAACTCATGGGGATCGTAGAAGTGGAAGTTGTAGATCACGTTCCCGTCAGGCAGCGGATGCTGGCCCAGCAGGTCGACGATGTCGGAGTAATTTGGCCCGGTGGCGATGATGGTATGTTGGGGCGCAACCTCGCGGATCGCCGCTGCCACGCGGGCCTGGATTCCGGCCCAGCGATAAGGATCGTTCTGCTCCGGCTCGTTCATGATCTCGAAGAAGACCCGGTTCGGGTCGCGAGTGGCATAGTGAGCGGCCAGTTTGCGCCACAACATGGTCAATCGGTCGACGGCCACGTTGCTTGTCCGCAACGGCATCTTGTAGGCCTCCTCGGGATGCAGATCGACTTGCACCGCCAGGCCATCGGCCAGCATGGTGTCCAGGGCATGGTCCAGACGGGCCATGAACTCCGCATTGAGCCCGTCCTTGCCCAAAGGGCCGTGCTCAAGCGGCGTCGCATCGATACTCAGCCGGATATTGTCGAAGCCCATATGCGCGACGAGCGCTATGTCATCGTCGTCGGTGTAACTGGCCGTGTGCTGCGCGGAGTAGTCGTTGGCCGACTGGGAAAACCAGTGTGAGACATTGATGCCCCGCTTCAGATGCTGGGCCCGGGCCAACGCAGTCTGCACCTCGGCGGACCGGTCCTGACCCTGGCCGAAAGCGGCGACGGGGAAAACGATAACGAGCAGAAAGAGCGTGAAACGACTTAACAACCGGCACATTGCGGTCAAGTGCAACCGAGCAGCGGGACACCGCAACGCTCGCTCCTCCCAACTAATTTTGCACAGAAGCCTTGGAAAACTTGGAATTGCTTGCATTTTGTGCCCCTATATTGAAGCGGTTGTTCTGGCCATAATTCGACCGAAGACATAAAGCTGACAGATTCAGGAGGAATCATGTACTATTTGCTGCGGCGATATTGTTAGCGATATCATTGCATGGAGAGCCGCGGTGCGCAATCGTTCAAAGTCCGGTCCGGATGCCATGCTCATTTTCGTCCTTGTCGCCGTCCTACTCTACGGCAATGCCGCGTGTGCCCAACACACCTCTTCGGCCGCAATACCCCAGACCGACACCAGCGTAGTTGATGCAGACGGTACCGCCCATGTAACGCGAGTCGTTCCCGTGCCCCAAACAGTCAGCCCCGAGGCACAGCGCTCGCTGGCCCGTCCTTGGCCCGACGACACAACGCCGCAATCTCTTGCCGACCGCCGCAGCTCCACCGACACCTGGCAGGCCAAAGCGGGCGCGGCATTTCGCGCTCTCTATCCTGTCGATATACAACTCGGATCGCTTGCCGGCGTGCCTGTCAAGACGATTATGCCGGCGTCGATCCCTTCGACTAGGCGGGGCTGTGTGCTGATCAACCTGCACGGGGGCGGTTTCAACTCCGACTCCGGCTCGTTGACAGAATCGATACCGGTTGCCTATCTGTCGCGGACCAAGGTGATCGCCGTGCTGTACCGCCTGGCTCCGGAACACCCGTTCCCTGCTGCACTCGACGACGCTGTCGCGGTGTACCGCGAAGTGCTCAAGACGCATGAACCGCAGAATGTCGGCATCTTCGGCACCTCCGCCGGAGCGATCCTGACTGCGGAGGTTGCCTCAAGATTGCGCCAGCTCGGTCTGCCGTTGCCGGGAGCCCTTGGCATCTTTTCCGGATTCGGCGATTACAGCCAGCACGGCGACTCCGAGGCGCTCTACGCATTGCGCGGGCTTTCTGGACACCTTGACGTTCCAAAGGCCCGGTTGCCGGGCGAGGACGAATATGCTGCGAATACATCCCTCAAGGACCCTGCCCTCTCGCCGCTTTATGCCAACCTGCACGGCTTCCCGCCGACGCTGTTCATCACCAGCGGACGCGACACGCTGTTGAGCGGGACGACCATCCTGCATCGCGCGTTTCTGCGTGCCGGCGTGGACGCCCAGCTAGTTGTCTTTGAGGCGCTCCCGCACGCCTTCTGGAACGATGAGACATTACCCGAGACCCGGGAAGCCAACGAGATCATGGGCAGATTTTTTGCCACGCATCTTGCACACTGAACGCAATCGCAGCAATTGAGGTTAAGAAGGGTTGGAACATGGCGGTAAAGCCGGCTGGAAAGACGCGCAGGGAGTTCTTGACAACAACTGGTGTTGCAGCCGCTGGAGTGCTTACTCTAGGAGCACGACTGGCATTCGCCCTCCCCCTGGGGCTTCCTTTGGGTCTGCAGCTCTTCTCGGTGCGAGAGATGCTGGCGAAGGACTATGAGGAAACGCTGAAGCAGATCGCCTCACTTGGCTATCGCGAGGTGGAGGCGGCCGGCTTCTACGGCCGCTCGCCGGCGAAGGTGAAAGCTGCAATGACCGCAGCCGGGCTCTCCTGCATAGGTGCCCACTACTCCTTCGATGATCTGAATAAAGCCTTCGACGAGACCGTGGCCTTCGGCCACGCGCTCGGCTTGCGATACATCATCTGCTCATTTCCCGGCGTCAAAGACCCGTCGCGTTTGAAGGACCACTCTTTTCGCACCCAGGTCCAATCCTTCACACTGGATGACTTTCGCTGGAACGCCGATCGCTTCAATGCTTGGGGCCGCAAGGTAAAGGCTGGGGGCATGCAGTTCGGCTATCACAATCACACCATGGAGTTCGCTCCAATCTCCGGCGTCGTTCCCTTTGACGAACTGATGCGGCTCACCGACCCGGGCCTGGTTACCTTTGAGATGGACTGCGGTTGGGTCATCGCGGGCGGTGGCGACCCGGTTGCCTATCTCCGGGGCTATCCCAGCCGCATCTCCATGCTGCACGTGAAAGACTTTAAACCTGCGGAAGCTCCCGCCACTGCCGCCGATCCTCCGCCCGCCGCCGAACTTGGACGCGGCACCGTCGACTACAGGCCCATCTTTGCCGCTGCCCATGGCGCAAGCATCCGGCACTGCTTCGTGGAACAAGAGGGCTTCGACATACCGCCGCTCGAAGCTCTGAAGATCGACGCGGAGTACATGAAACACATGCATGCATGAGGTTTGTCTTTGCCCGCGCAATCGTCGCAACGGGTACCACTTCACGTTTTACTTACACGATTGGGCCGCGCTTCTTCAGGCAAATGCCCGACGGACTTGGGGATCGGATATGCTCCGTTGCGTAGTTCGTTCCATTCGATGGGCGCTCGTTGTGGCCGCTTGCACCTGTTACTGCTCCGCGGGTGCGCAGATTGGCATCTTCACCGGCGAAGCCGACATCGGCACGGTGCTCCATCTCGGAAGCGCACACTTCGATCCTGCCAACGGCACATACACCATAACCGGCAGCGGTGAAAACATGTGGTTCGGCACCGACGACTTTCACTACGTCTGGACCAAGGCCCACGGCGATGTTGCCCTCACCGCCGACATCTCCTTCGTCGGGACCGGCGGCGACAATCACCGCAAAGCCGTTCTGCTGATCCGCCAGACGCTTGATCGCGGCTCGCCGTACGTCGATGTGGCGCGCCATGGCGATGGGCTTACCTCATTGCAATATCGCGACACCCCGGACGCAGACACCCACGAGGTGGAGTCGAACCTCTCGGCCCCGCAGCGGGTGCGAATTGAAAAGCGCGGAGATTATTTCTATGTCTTCGTCTCAAACTCAGATGGCAGGCTGGTCCCATCGGGTGCCGCGATGCGCCTCAAATCTGCCGGAGACTTCTATGTAGGACTCGGCGTCTGCGCGCACAACAAGAACGTCACCGAGACAGCGAAGTTCTCCAACGTAAAGCTCGAAACCCTTCCTCCGAACGCCGGCCAACCTGTACTCTACAGCGCATTGGAGACGGTGACGATCGCTTCCACCGATCGTCGCGTCGCCTATATTGCGCCGGCGCATTTTGAAGCGCCCAACTGGTCGCGCGATGGGGCGTCGCTGATCTTCAATCAGGATGGCTTGATGAGGCAAATTGCGGTCGGAGGATCGGCACCCACACCGATTTCGACGGGGCCCGAGACCCACTGCAATAACGACCACGGCCTCTCTCCGGACGGGAGTCTGCTGGCGATCAGCGATCAATCTGCGGCCGACGGACGATCGCGCATCTACGTCCTCCCGGCGGCCGGAGGAGCGCCGCGACAAGTGACACCGGATGGGCCGTCCTACTGGCATGGCTGGTCGCCCGATGGCAAAACGCTCGCGTTCACGGGAGAGCGCTCCGGCGAGTTCGACATCTACGCCGTTTCCGTTGCGGGCGGTAAAGAGACGCGGCTTACCACCGCCAAGGGTCTCGATGACGGCCCCGAATACTCCCCCGACGGAGCTTCGATCTACTTTAACTCCGAGCGCAGCGGCTCCATGCAGATCTGGCGCATGAACGCCGATGGCAGCAGCCAGGATCAGGCCTCGCGGACGACAGCAATGACTGGTTCCCCCACATCTCGCCCGACGGCAAGTGGATGGTCTTCCTCGCTTACAACAAGAGCATGAGCGGGCACCCTCCCAACCAGGAGGTTGAACTGCGCCTGATGTCGCTGGCCGATAAGAAGGTCCATGTGCTTGCCAGACTCTTTGGCGGCCAGGGCACCATCAACGTTCCGTCGTGGTCGCCGGACAGCACGAAATTGGCCTTCGTGAGCTACGAGCTGCTACCGTAGCGAGTCTGCCACGCGCGAGAGTGCAGGATTGCAAGAACCTGACGGGCCATTGGTTTTGAGGAGAACTAATGACAGCATCGAGACGGGATTTCCTGAAGACGACCATCATCGCCAGCGCCGGATTGGTCTTGCCTGCACAAGCGTTTGCCGCCGGTTCTGCCGAAGACCAAGCCGCCGCAACTGCGAAACTTGCCATCTCGGAATCGCCCTACACCCGCGGCGTCGGCGTCTACCCTGGTTTGCCGGCAGAGTACTTTGGCCCCAGGCTCGTTCTCGACACCAGCGGAACCTATCGCAATCTTGCGCTGCTGCGGCCAGCATTTCACTCTAGCGCCTACGACTACAACCTGACCGCACAACTGGTCACCGACGGCATTAGGGACACTCGACTTCCCGATTGGATCGCCTCCATGGTCAACGGAGAGCTCCTGCCGAAAGAAGAGCGTGAGAAACTCGTCGATCACTTCCCAGAAGCTGTCCTGGAACTGCCCGGCGCGAAGCCTTCGGTTGAGCTGCACCTTGGCGGTGGCGCCCTGCCGCCTGAGATCGACCGAATCGCTCTGTTCGTCGTTGTCTCCGATCGCATACAGCCGGAGACCCTGATCTTCACCGCATTTGTCTCCGACGACGGCCAGGCATGGAAGCAGGTGGGCAGCACCAGGGGTTCTCAGCCGCTGGCGCCGGAGAACTATCCTCCAGACCTCGTCCGCGGCGCACATCTGCTTGCACCCTCCATCCCGCTCGACCAGATCGCTCGCAGCCGCTTCTACCGCGTCGAGTTCAACACCGCGAACGGCAGGGAAGTGATGAGCAGGGCTGAGGGCTCTGTGGGGTGGAGACTCGGTCAGGTTGAGTTCTACCGAAGCTCGCGGCGGGTCCAGCTCGGCGGCCCGTACAGCTTCACTAGCGCCTGGAAAAGCGCCGGACTCGACGAGGAGTGGGTATACGTCGACCTCGGAGTGCGCTGCTCCTTCGACCGCGTTACGCTGCATTGGATCGCCCGCGCCGCGGAGGGTCGGCTTCAGGTCTCCGACGACGCTCATATCTGGCGGGACCTGCAATCGCTGCCGGGCGACGGTGGCCAGATCGACGACATACGTCTGCCGCGGCCGGCACAGGCACGTTACGTGCGTGTGTTGCTCACACGTCCCACCTCCCCGGATGGTTACATCCTCAGTGAGATGGAGGTCTTCGGCCGCGGCGGCTTTGTCGCGCACCCCAAGCCGGCGCCTCCTTTGCAGGCCGGGGGACGCCTGGACCTCGCCGGCGGCGGCTGGCGCCTACAGCGTGCCGACGCCCAAACGGCATCCCAGACAGGCGAGACGCTCTCCACGCCCGGCTTTCACGATGCTGGCTGGGTGGTCGCCACAGTGCCCGGCACAGTGCTGAGTTCCTACCTGAACGCGGGGGCGATCGCCGACCCCAACTACGGCCAGAATCAACTCCACGTATCCGATTCTTTCTTCTACTCCGACTTCTGGTACCGCACCGAGTTCGCCACCCCGCCGTGGCAACCGGATGAGATCGCCTGGATCAATCTCGACGGCATCAACTGGAAGGCCGAAGTCTTCTTGAATGGCCTCAAACTGGGCGATGTCGACGGCGGTTTTACGCGTGGCACCTTCAACGTCTCCAGCAGGCTGAACGAGGGCAAACCGAATGCCCTAGCGGTGCGGGTACTCAAGAACGCGACGCCCGGCAGTTGCAAGCAAAAGACCTTCGCAACCACGGGAAAGAACGGCGGTGCGATAGGAGCGGACAACCCCACATACCACGCCTCTGTCGGCTGGGACTGGATACCGACGATTCGCGGTCGCAACACCGGTATTTGGGGTGATGTCTATCTCGCCAGGACCGGGGCGGCCTCGCTTGAAGACCCGCTCGTCACCTCCACCCTGCCATTGCCGGATATCAGCTCAGCCGACGTCAGTATCGAAGTCGTCGCCATCAACCATACAGACAGACCGGTCAATGCCGTCTTGCGCGGAAGTCTCGGCGCAGTGAACTTCGAGCAACCCGTCGGCCTTGCCGCCAACGAACGCAAGATCGTCAAGCTCTCCCCGGAAACCCATCCTCAACTGCGCCTCCACAAGCCCGAGCTGTGGTGGCCCGTGGGTTACGGAGACCCGCACCTCTACGATGCGGAGCTGAGTCTGGAAGCAGGCGGCAAGCAGTTCGACCGCAAGTCCTTCAAGGCAGGCATCCGTCAGATGACGGCCAGCGAAGAGGGTGGCGCGCTGCGCCTTTGGATCAATGGCCGCCGGTTCATCGCGAGGGGCGGCAACTGGGGCTTCGGAGAGTCAATGCTCCGCTACCGCTCGCGCGAGTACGATGCTGCCGTGCGTTACCACCGCGAGATGAACTTCACCATGATCCGCAACTGGGTCGGACAAATCGGCGACGAAGCCTTCTACCAGGCCTGCGACCGGTATGGCCTTGTCGTGTGGCAGGACTTCTGGCTCGCCAATCCCTGGGATGGCCCAGTTCCCGACGACAACACGCTCTTCCTCGACAATGCCCGCGACTTTATCTTGAGAATCCGGCGCCACGCCTCCGTGTGCCTCTACTGCGGCCGCAACGAGTGGTTCCCACCTGCTGTGCTGGAGAAGGGACTGCGCAATCTGCTCGCCGAACTTCACCCGGACATCCACTACATTGGAAGTTCCGCCGACGGGCCAGTGAGCGGACATGGACCCTACCACGCGATGGAACCGCCCTTCTACTTCCGCACTGCGGATACGAAGTTGCACAGCGAACTTGGCGCACCCAACATTCCTCCCATCGAAAGCGTCTGGGCGATGATGCCGGAGCCAGCGCAATGGCCACAGGCGTTGGATTGGGGCCTGCATGATTTCACGCTGCAGGGCGCTCAGGGGGGCGCTGCCTTTCGCACCCTCATCGACGAGAGCTTTGGAGGCGCAACCAACGTCGAAGACTGGGTCTCCCTCGCCCAGTTCGTCAACTACGATACCTATCGCGCCATGTTTGAAGCGCAGAGCCAGCACCGCATGGGCCTGCTGCTCTGGATGAGCCATCCTTGCTGGCCTTCGTTTGTATGGCAGACTTACGACTTCTACTTCGAGCCGACCGCCGCCTACTTCGGATGCAGGAAGGCTTCGGAGCCTCTGCATATCCAGTGGAACTCATTTGCTGAAACCATTGAAGTCGTCAACTATAACGCGGGCAACGCCGCCGGCCTTGTCGCGCAGGTTGAGGTCCTCAACATGGACGGCGCCGCAATGATGAAGAAAAGCGCGCCGCTGCAGAGCCCGGAAGATAGCGTCACAACCGCCATACAAATGGAGTATCCCGCCGGACTTAGTCCCGTACACTTCCTCCGCCTCGCATTGAGCCGGAACGGTACGATTCTATCCAGCAACTTCTATCTGCGCGGCCTATACCAGGGAGATTACCGTGCGATCCGTTCGCTGCCAAAGGCGCACGTTCGTTCGAACACTACGGCAGCGCAGGTCGACGACCGCTGGGTACTCACGACAAACTTGACGAACACCTCGGCTTGGCCCGCATTGATGGTCCGGGCGAGAGCCGTCCGCGGACGAACAGGAGACCGCGTCCTTCCAGCCATCTATGACGACAACTACATTGCCCTAATGCCGAACGAGAGCCGCACCATCCGGACAGAGGTAAACGACGCAGACACTCGGGGAGAAAAGCCGCTTATTTCTGTAACAGGTTTTAACGTATTTTCTGAACGAAACTAGCTTCCGTTCAAGACCATGGCACGAACGCCCGATGCGGATGCGTGCAGGACGAATCGATACCCTAACTCTATTGAATGTACATGTGAAGTTTGTGCAGCAACGATTGCGACACACGCAAAATGGGCTTGAATTGGCTCGAATTGCAAATAGCGGGAGTGTAAAAATGCAGGCTTCGACGTCGACGGGAAGCAGTACAGCGGGGAACGGAAAGGGCGTAGCGGTGTTTCCGGTGGGGCAGACGGCACTGTTTGTGCTGGTGACTGTGCTGTTCTTTCTGTGGGGAATGTCCAATAACCTGACGGACATCCTGGTGCGGCAGTTCCAGAAGTCGTTCCAATTGTCGCAGTTCAGTGCACAATTGGTGCAGACGGCGAACTTTCTAGGCTACTTCTGCATGGCGATCCCGGCGGCACTGGTGATGCGAAAGTGGGGATACAAGGCCGGAATGATTATGGGGCTTGGCTTCTTCGGGATGGGGATGGTGCTGTTCTGGCCAGCGGCGGCGAGCGGGCTGTATGTGCCGTTTCTGATCGCACTCTTTACGGTGGGATGTGGAGCGTCGGTGCTGGAGACGGCGGCTAACCCGTTCATGGCGCAGTTCGGGCCGGTGGAGACGAGCGAGCGCCGGCTAAACTTCGCGCAGTCGTTTAATCCTCCTGGGACGATCATCGGGGTGGTTGTCGGGGCGCGGTTTATCTTTTCGGGGATCGAGAAGAAGCCGGCGGAGGTAGCGGCGATGCAGGCTGCGGGAAAGTATGCGCCGTACCTGCATACGGAGATCATGCGCGTGGTACCGACGTACCTGGCGCTAGGCTCGGTGGTGCTGCTCTTTGCCTTTGCATTGTCGCGGATGACGTTTCCGGCGATGCGCTCGGAGCATGAGGGCGACGCCGGAGACCACGGGAGCTTTGGCGCGCTGCTGCACTATCCGCATCTGCTGTTTGCAGTGGTGGCGAACTTCTGCAACGTGGGCGCTCAGATTTCAACATGGAGCAGCTTGATCCTGTACATGAAGCAGTACACGAGTGTGAGCGAGCGGACTGCGGCAGGGTATCTTACGGGCACGCTGGTGGCGCTGGCGGCGGGACGATTTGCGACTACGCCGCTGATGAAGTATGTCTCGCCGAGCAAGCTGCTGGCAATCTATGGCGCGGCAAATGTGTTGCTGATCAGTCTGGCGATTGTGCGGCCGGGAATGCTGGGTGCATACGCAATTGTGGCGAGCGGGTTCTTCCTGTCTATCATGTTTCCGACGATCTTTGCGCTAGGGCTAAAGGGGCTGGGACCAAACACGAAGCTGGCAGGATCGCTGCTGGTGATGGCGATCGTGGGAGGAGCGCTCTTCCCTCTGGTGTTGGGATATATCGCGAAGGCGACGGGAAGTCTGGCGCTGGGATATGTCGTGCCGCTGGCCGGATTCACAGTGGTGTCGCTCTATGGATTCGCGGCGCCGTGGATTTTGCCGCTCTCGGGGAACACCGATCCGGAAGCTGGCGAGATGGTGGCGGAGCGGGGGCGACTGATTTAGGGCGGTTGCCGCTCTCCACTATTTTGAGAACCCCAAGATGGAGCAGTCGAGAACATGCCTTGATCTCGGATTCGAAGCGGTCGGAACGCGGTTTGGGAGCGCTGATTCGCTGCCCGGCGATGGAGCCGTGGCGAGCCACGGATACTGGAGATGGTGAAGCGAGGGGGGCGGAGCCTGCCTAGTGGTCCGAACACGGGAAAGCCGTGTGCACGGCGAAGGTGGCCAGTAACCGAGAGAGTTGCGAAGGCGGAGGAATCATCCATGTACTTGGGTGTTCAGACTGATGAAGCTTGACTCCTCAACATACAACGCAAGCTCTATTGATACTGAGGACAAAGGAGGCGGAAAGAGTGTTTGAGAGATCGACGAGGAACAATCTCAATTACGCAGTCGAGTCCACGGCAGCACGGAATCGCCCCGTTTTTGACCTCGAATGCAGCGTGGCTCTTGCAAAACCCTCAGGAGCGGTACAATTCAAGCGAATCGGTGCCGAAGAAGGAGATTCCGATTTATATCACCGGCCTGCGGGCGCCCGAACTATTCTACGGCAACACTTTGGGCTTCCAGGGGCACGAAGTCGGCGGCAACCGGCTCAATCCCGTCAGCATTCCAGCGCTATGAAAGAAGGATAAATTCCCCCTATGAAGGCATCGAAGTCAACCACGCATTCCAGACGAAGCTTTGTGAAGGCCTCGCTTGCCGCAGCCGCGGCGGGCTGCATCCTGCGAGGCCGCACCGTGTTGGCCGACGTAGGCGGGATGACCTTCGGCGTGCAGCTCTTCATGCTCCGCGGACAGGCGCAGACCGACCTCGCAGGCGTCTTCAGTGCGATTCACGACGCAGGCTTCGCGCAGGTCGAGCTTTATCCCATCGCTTACAAGTATTCCGCAGCCGAGCTGCGGCGCATGGTGCAGGATGCGGGCCTGGGCGCCGTCTCCGGCCACTTCGATTACGTGGGCCTCGAAGGCAAACTCGACTTCGCTCGCCAGCTTGGCCTCAAGTACATCGTCTGCCCCATGCTTCCGAATGACCAATGGACCTCGCTCGGGGGCTTCGGCAAGGCCGCGGATCTCTTCAACCGCGTCGGAGAGCAGGCGCGGTCGCGTGACATGGAGTTCGTCTTCCATAATCACGACTACGAATTCCGGCCGATTGACGGCACCAACGGATTCACCCACCTCATGCAGCACACAGATCCAACTCTGGTGAAGCTTGAGCTGGACGTCTACTGGCTCACCCAGGGTGGCCAGGACCCGATGGCCATCCTCAAGAGCCACGCGGATCGCATTCGGCTCATCCACCTCAAAGACCGCGCCCCCGGTGCATCGACCAGCTACAACATGGACCCACCGCAGTACTTCACCGAACTAGGCCGGGGAACCATCGACTGGCCAGCGCTCCTCGCCCAGGCGCGCGCCGAGGGTGTCAAGTACGCCTTCCTCGATCAGGACGACACCCAGTTGCCCATCCCGCAGAGTTTGAAGATCAGCCGGGCCTACCTGCGCAATCTTCACCTGTAAGCCCGAGTTCGGGTCCGCGTCGAACTCCACATCGGTAAAGCCGCATAAGTAGAGAATCCCACCTTACCTATACCTCGCCAAAACTCCATCTGGACTCAAACTGGGCCAGATCCTTGAGCAGCAACTCGTTTCTGCAGGAAAGCTGTCGGCTATTGACGAGCGTTCGGTGGCCAGGGATGGCCTTGGAGGGGTCGACCTCAGAAAACGGGCCAGATCGTACGCTAAGACTGACGTAGAGGCCTGAATTTGCTTTTGCCGAGTTTCGCGGTGTTGCGCCATTGGTAGTCGCCGGTGAGATTGATGCGGAAGCCGCATGAGGTAAAGCAGATCTATAGCCGCTTCATGGATCGCGAGTTGTACGAGAATTTCATTGTCTCGGCCATTTCACAGCTGGAGTCGTTCCTATTCGACACGCTCAGGCTGGTGCTCATGGCATATCCGCAGAAGCTGAAAATAAACGTCAAAGGGTTGGAGATCGACAGGTCCGTGCCGCTCGATGCGCTGCTCGGCAAGAACGACCTGGAGGCAGTGCTGGAGGAGATCGTCGAAAGCCGCATCGTTTCGATCTCCTACGCGAATCCAAAGACATATTTGCAATTCATCGGACAACTGGCCGACATTGATGTGGAAGACCCAGCGTTTGAGGATTACCTCGCAATCAAAGCCACGCGCGATCTGCTGATTCATAATGCCGGCATTGCCAATGCCGTCTACCGGTCAAAAGCGGGAGCAAAGGCGCGCGCGGAGGTCGGTGCGCAAGTCGGTATTGACCAGCGATATTTTGACGATTGCGTGGCTACCATAAAGCGCATCTCTGGGATCGTCAGCAGAGATATCGGCAAGGCATTTCCGGTCCGGGCGAAGCCTGAAGCAGCACCAGTACAAGGCGCTGCCCTGGAGCAAGACAACGCAGGGCCAAACGAACAAGAATAAGGGCGGGGGCTTTATGGCCCGATACGGCTGCGATTGCTGCGCAGAGACCTACAACGAAGACAATCTGAGCGAGTGCGCCCGCTGAAGGCGGACAACTGTTGGAAGTGCGCATTCGCGCCGAGCTTCCGGAACTGGTGCCTGAGACTATATTGTCCCTAGTGATAACCACCTCCTGAAACTCGGACAATTCGCCGATGCGAAGATTGTCAAGCCTGCGGAGTTCCTGAAGGTCACGCCTAAATCCAGCCGGACCCGCTGACGGTTAATTAGAATAGATCCAGTATTCCTTACGGGAGCTGGGTATGGCGGGCATTCCCCGGCGTCATCATTTCGTCACGAAGGCTTATCTCGATGGCTTCCTGCTGCCCGGTGAGAAACATCCCTGCTGCTATGGCAGAAAGAAATCCGCACCATTCCTGACGGCTCCGGAAAACCTCGCGAATCGGCACGATTATTACAGCTTCAAGAGGCCGGACGGAACGATCGACTATAGCCTGGAAACACAAATCGGTAGCGAAATCGAATCACCAGGCATTCCGGTCATCCAGAAACTTGCTGCCGGCAAGGCGAATATCTCTCATGCCGAGCGGACCACACTTGCAAAACTGATCGCGCTGCAGAGCGTGCGTGTTCCATTCGAGCGAAACTTCATGGACTCCAACCACCGGGAAAATCTGCTCAGTTATTTGAGCGATATGGATGAGGAATCTCGCAGGCTGGGCGTACCCGTGAACGCCATTGAAGTCGGCGTGGCTCCGCGAGATGATCCGCGGCTGATTCAGAAATGGGTGCCGTTCAGAAGAGCTAACGTTCTTGAAATGCTGAAAGAACTTGAAGAAGATCCCGGTAGGACGAGCCGGGAAACATTCTTCGGACTGGCCGATCACCTGGCAGAGATATTGATAGGGATGGAGTGGATCGTCTATTACGCTTCGGGCAAATCACGCTTCATTACTTCGGACAGGCCAGTCATTCTGGCTTCGGCGGATGAAGATGGCCTTAGCAGCCCGTGGTGCAATGGGCCGAATTTCGGTATGGCCGTGTGTGTAGTTTGACGGCGCTATTGGCTGAGGGAGGAGCGGCTGCGGCAGCCAATCCCAGTTCCAACGCGCCCTCCGGCGAAAACTGGCAGGCAATCCACGAGAAAAGGCGCAAAACGAGGCTTACGGCTCGGTTTTTCAGCTCTCGTGGAGTTCCCGCGCCCAGCAGCTTGCGCAGGACCAGGCTCAGGTTGAACGCGCCGACGTGGACCAACTGCCGCTTCAGGATGTTCTCTCGTCCGCGCAGATGGCAACGCCGCAGGCCGCCGGTCTCGT
>PLUT01000345.1:19799-20014 GCA_003162875.1 Granulicella sp. | reverse complement strand
GCTGTGGATGAACCGGCTGATGGGATGGATGCCGGAGCTAGGGCACTGTGCAGCGTGCGGGCTGGCGCTGGCGGGCGAGGCGGTGTGGTACTCGGCCGGGAGCGACGGGGTGACGTGCGCGGACGACCGCAAGGGAGGGAGCGTGGCGCTGGCGGCGGAATCGGTGGCGCTGGCCGGACGGATGTTTCGCGGAACGGTGAAGGGGCTGGCGGAGG
>PLUT01000345.1:16480-19786 GCA_003162875.1 Granulicella sp. | reverse complement strand
GCTAGTTGCTAGTTGCTGGTTGGGAACACGCGGTGGGTTTTGGTGCAGTTTGACAAGCGAGCTTTCCCTCGGGGGCTAAAGCCCGGTCAATTCACGACACTGATCGGCGCGGCTGAAGCCGCGCCCTTTCAAGGCAAATGAAAACTGCACCTCTACCGGGTTTTCTGTTTCAGCTCTCGGCTATCAGCTTTCGGCTTTCAGCTATAAGGTTTCGGCTTCGAGGCGTGAGGTGTGAGCGGGGTTAGTGGGGTGGTTCGCGGGTGCGGGTTCGGGTGCGCGGCTGGGCTAGACTTGGGCTGAATGGCGAACCAAGCGCGGGAGACGGCGGGCGGGGCAGGGCGTGCGCGCGGGCGGATGCGCCTGCCGGTGGAGCTGCGGGCGTTCTGGGTGGCGTCGCTGGCGGCGTTTGCGCTGACGTTTCTGGTGGGCTGGCTGAAGTATCGCGCTGGACAGAGCTGGTATAACTGGGACCCGCTGAGCGATCCGCTGTTTGGGGATTTGGATGAGTACCACGGGACCTACACGCTGCTGCATACGGCGGCGTTCTTCTTCAATGTGGCAGGACGGCCGTGGCCCTATCCGCTCTGGGGCGCGGTTGCGTATCCACCGTTTGCGGCGGCGGTGATGGCGCCGCTGTACCGGTTTCCGATTCCTATCCTGCTGTATTTGATTGTGGCGGGGGCGTGGCTGACGGCGCTGGTGGGGTGGGCGATCCGGGGACTGATGCGGGCGGGGATGGTGCCGGCCACTGCGGTGCTGCTGCCCTTGACGCTGGTGGCGATCTCGTTTCCAGTGGAGCGGCTGGTGCACGAGGGAAACATTGAGTTGGTGATGTGGGTGTTTACCGCGCTGGGGGTGTGGGCGTGGTGGCGCGGGCACGATGACGCGGCGGCGGTGCTGTGGGGGCTGGCCGCCGCGATGAAGCTATTTCCGATGGTGCTGCTCATCCTGCTGCTGCCGCGCGGGAAGTGGCGCGCGTTTGCGGTGGGTGTGGGCACGTTCGTGGGGGCGACGGTGCTGTCGCTGTGGTGGCTTGGGCCGAGCCTCGGGGTGGCATGGAGGGGATCGCTCCAGAACGTCTTTGGATACCAGGGCGCGCGGGTGTCCGAGTGGACGCTGCGCGAGCTGGTGGCGAACCACTCGGTGATGGGATTGGCGAAGATGGCTGCGCTGGTGGCGCACTTCCCGCTGGACAAGATGACCTTGCCGTACTATGCGTGCGGGGCGCTGGCAATGGGGGTCGCCTTCTTCGGCAAGCTGTGGAAGATGCCGGCGGCGAACCAGTTGCTG
The DNA here is from genome assembly GCA_003162875.1 of Granulicella sp. GTDB lineage: Bacteria > Acidobacteriota > Terriglobia > Terriglobales > Acidobacteriaceae > Edaphobacter. The sequence goes on along the minus strand of PLUT01000345.1, from coordinate 18,496 downwards.
GCGGTGAGCGCGTTCATGGTGATGTTTCCGCCGATCTCCTACTACCACACGCTGACGCATTTGTACGCGCCGCTGGCGGTGCTGGCATGGGTGGCGATCCGCGCGGAACAGGCGGGGGTGAGGGTGCGGGGATTGCTGGGGACGATGCTGCTGTTCGTGCCGTTGTTTACGGCGTTTACGGTGACGACGTATCCGCAGGCGCGAGTGTATTGCGGGCTGGTGCAGGCGCTGGTGCTGGTGGCGCTGTTCTGCTGCGCGCTGGAGTATCCGTTTGCGGTGGGTGGGACGGACTAGAGGATCAGGGCCGGCGGCGGTCGCTCTCGCGGCGAAGATTTCTGACCCAGGCTGCGGTTCCGGCAGCGAGTTCGGGGTGGTCGTGCTCCTGCCAAGCGGGACGGTCGCCGCGCAGGAAGGTGAGAAGCTCGCGGCGGCGTTGGTCCACGGGAGCGACCTTTCGAACGGGTTTTGTGCGGCGCGAGGTCATGGAGAGATCCCAGTCCGAATTGTGTCATAAGCGAATCACAAGCCAGGTTCAGTTCTCTCATCGAGCTCCGCTTCGGCTGCGTCGGCAGGATGCGTGTCGGGGTTGGCGATGAGATGGAAGGCGATGAAGAGGGGAATATAAGGCAGGGCCGAGGCGGCGGAGGCTACTGCCCAGAAAAACTGCATTCCAAAGGCAGTCCTCAAGAGCGGAACGAAGGACGGCGCAACGACCGTAGCCAGGATGTCGATAGCTGCCGATGCGAGAACTGAAATGGCGGCGAAGATTCGGGCTTGACGGAGACCGCTTGAGTCACGGGGTAGAGACTCGGGCGGCCGAAGGATAGCGACTGCGCTCGGAGCAAGGAGCCACGCGATGGCGGCGAAGAGGAGTGCGATCAGAATAATGCCTTGATCACGCATGGCGCCGAATGTAGACGGCATTTGGAGGAAGTGGAGTCTCGGTAGATACGCGATTAGCTCAATGTTGAGGAGCACGGCGACTAGCAGCATCCCTAATACCTTCGTCGAGAAGAGCAGAATCTGGGCGCGAAGTTGTTTGACCGCGAGGAGGATTTGTTGCCACGGCGCTTTCGTTTGTGCGATCAATGCTGGAATGAGGATTGATATGGCAACCATGGCGGTGGCGTAGAGACAGATGTTCAGGAACTCGACGAGGAGCTTTGAGACTCCAAAAACGGCCGCCCAGGCCACGGGGAGTGTTTGGAGCGGTTCCGGACCGCCGCTGAGGACGGAGTGTCCTACGAGCAGACTGTTGATGACTGCATGCGTTATCCACCCTTGAAGCGACCTGAGGCAGAAGGCGATCAGGTCGGCGAGGACAACCGGCAGCCAGAGGCTGGGGTATTGCCAGAAGATGTGTGCGGTCGAGCGCCAGAGGATTCGCATTTGGGCGGTTGTGGGTCGGGAGAAGAGTAGTCTGAGCGGGTCCAAAGGACAACTACGGAGATTCTGACCCGTCGGGTCAGAATGACGGCTCCCGGGGGGCGGCGGCACGTCTTAATGGCTGGCGGGCATCCGCACCCGGGGGCCTGTCGATCCCACATCTCAGAAGCGAGATGTGGGGCACCCGCCGCTTCTTGCTGCGGCGGCGGGCGAACCCGTTTAGACTGGGAGGACTCACGAATTCAGAGGGAAGATGCAGGCGATTGCGGAAGAGAAGAAGGCGCTGACGTTTCAGGAGTTGTTGTTTCGGCTGCAGCGGTTCTGGGCGGAGCGCGGGTGCGTGCTGCAGCAGCCGTATGACGTGGAGGTGGGCGCGGGGACGATGTCGCCGGACACGTTTCTGCGGGTGCTGGGGCCGAAGCCGGTGCGNNATTGCGTATGCGCAGCCGAGCCGGCGGCCGGCCGACGGGCGCTATGGCGAGAACCCGAACCGGCTGTTCCGGCATACGCAACTGCAACTGATCCTGAAGCCGCCGCCGGAGAATATCCAGGAGCTGTATCTGGAGTCGCTGGAGGCGATCGGCATCGACCTGCGCGAACACGACCTGAAGTTCGAAGAGGACAACTGGG
>PLUT01000345.1:0-16434 GCA_003162875.1 Granulicella sp. | reverse complement strand
CGATTCGATCTACGACATTGTGTGGGCGGTGGAGCCGGATACGGGGAAGAAGACCACGTATGGCGAGATTCGGCTGGCGGAGGAGGAGCAATTTTCGGCGTACAGCTTTGACTACGCGGACGTGGCGAAGCTGTGGGAGCATCTGCGGCTGTATGAGGCGGAATGTCTGGAACTGTTGGGGAAGGCGAAGGAGCTGTTCAGCGAGAAGAGCAAGGCGACGGAGCTGGAGTTGAAGCGGTTTCCCGTGCTGGGGGCTTATGAGCTGGCGTTGAAGTGCTCGCATGTGTTCAATTTGCTGGACGCGCGCGGAGCGATCAGCGTGACCGAACGCGTGGGCGTGATGGCGCGGATAAGGACGCTGGTGATTGGCGTGGCGAAGGCTTATGTGGCGCAGGGAGAGAGGCTGGCGAGCAGGGAACAGGGAACAGGGAACAGGGAACAGTAGGCGGACGGCTTCGGGTTCGCGGAGATTGGACGAGGACGATGGCGGAGTTTTTGTTCGAGATTGGGTTGGAAGAGGTTCCGGCGCGGATGATTGCGGGCGCGCAGGCGGAGTTGCAGAAGCGCGTGGTGGGGATGCTGGAAGCGAATAGCTTACTCGACCCAAGTCCCCACACCCCCCCGATCACCGCGCGCAGCTTTTCTACACCGCGCCGTCTTGCCGTGCATGTAACCGGCGTTCTCGTGCATCAGCCAGAGGTCAATCTGTCCTCTATCGGTCCCTCCGAGAAGGTTGCCTTCAAAGACGGACAGCCCACGCCCGCCGCAGAAGCATTTGCAAAGAGGCTGGGCATTACCGTGAATGACCTCTACATTACGGAGACGCCCAAAGGCCGCTACATTGCCGCAGACACCACCAAGGTTGGTCGGACGGCGGTGGAGGTGATTGCGGAGGAACTGCCGAAGGAACTGCCGGGAATCTACTGGGCGAAGAATATGTATTGGCGCGCGGGGAAGCCGGAGCGGTTTGTGCGGCCGGTGCGCTGGCTGCTGGCGCTGCTGGGCGAGGTGGTGGTGCCGGTGAGCTTCGGCGGCAAGACGGCGGGAAATACGACGCGCGGACACCGGGTGCTGGCGGGCGATAGGCCGATTGCGATTGGATTTCCCGACGAGTACGAGCAGACGCTGCTGGCGGCAAAGGTGGTGGCGGATGTGGAGAAGCGGCGGGAAGTGATTCGTAAGGCGCTGGATCGGGTGACGCGGGCTATTCCCGCCGCTGAGGGCTCTGGTGAAAGGCTGCGCTGGCGCGAGGACCATGCGCTGGTGGACAAGCTGACCCACCTGACGGAGTGGCCGACGGTGATTGCGGGCGAGTTCGAGCGCGGGTACCTGACGCTGCCGGAAGAGGTGCTGGTAACCGTGATGCGGGACCACCAGGGATATTTTGCGGTTGAGGAACAGATTTCAGGAACCGGCGATCGGCGATCGGCGGTCAGCGGTCAGCAGGGCAAGCTGGCGGCGCATTTTCTGGCGGTGCTTAATACGGAGACGGATGCGAAGGGCGAGGCGGTGATCCGGCATGGAAATGAGCGAGTGCTGCGGGCGCGATTCAACGACGCGCGGTTCTTCTGGGAGTTCGACCAGCGAATCTCGCTGTTCGATCGGTTCGACTTGCTGGAGAAAGTGACGTTTCAGAAGGACCTTGGGAGCTATGCGGCGAAGAGTGAGCGGGTTAGGGCAATTGCGATATCCCTAGCGGAATTACTTGTTGCGCGAGATTGCGAGATTAATCGCGTGGCTCTGGGAACGGCGGCGCGACTGGCGAAGACCGATCTGACGACCGAGCTGGTGAAGGAGTTTACCGAGCTGCAGGGCCAGGTCGGCGGATTATATGCGCGGGCGCAGGGTTGGGAAGAAGTGGCCGATGCGATCTATGACCAGTATCTGCCGAAGTCGATGGAGGACCGGGTGCCGCGAACGGTGGAGGGCGCGGTGCTGGCGCTGGCGGACAAGGTGGACACGATTGTGGGGATGTTCGGGCTGGGGCTGGAGCCGACCGGGTCGAAGGACCCGTTTGCACTGCGGCGCGCGGCGAATGGGATTGTGAAGATACTGGCGGAGGCCGAGCCGGCGCTGCCGCTGACCTTGGGCGATGTTGTGGACGCTGCTTCTGCAAGTGAGGCGGTGCGGGTTCGCGTGGAAATATTTTTTGCGGAACGGCTGGAGTTCTACCTGCGCGAGGCGAAAGGGCAGGCCTACGACGTGGTGAAAGCCGTGCTGGCCGCGGGGGCGAACGATGTGCGCGACGCCATGGCGCGGGCCGAGGCGGTGACGGCGGTGCGCGGCAGCGAGGATTTTGCGGCGGTGAGCGCGGCGTTCAAGCGGATGAAGAATATTCTGGCGCAGGCGGAGGAGAAGGGATTTCTGAAGGACAGGGTGGAGATGCCTACGCAGGTGAGCGTGGAGCCGGCGCAGAACGGTTTGATGGCAGCGATGGTCGGGATTGCGGGGAGATATTACAAGCTCGCGGATGATCGTGAATATGTTGCTGCGCTTCAGCTTATTGCGACGTTGAGGGGGCCGATCGACCTGTTCTTCGAAAAGGTGATGGTGATGGTGGACGATCCATATGCCCGCTCGACGCGGCTGAGTTTGTTGCACAGTCTTGTCGATAACTTTTCTAGGATTGCGGACTTTTCGGAGATTGTGACGCAGGGGTAGCGACGGGAATAGGCCGGGCTTTCAGCCCTTGGTGTTTCCATTGAACCGATCATGGGGCTACGCCCCATGCTGGTATAGAGCGCGCCTTCGGCGCTCATTCGTCAAGCGGGGACTGCCACGAGTAGCGAGGCAAGAATGCTACGGCGCATTGTGCGGTGCGTCAGCCGAAGTGGGGGGTGAGCAGGATGTGCTGTTCGATGACGCGCTGTTCGAGGACGGATTTGTCGGGGTTGGAGGGTTTGTAGCGGATCTGGACCGGCTTGTCCTTCATTTGTTGGACGAAGGCTTCGGCCTGGGCTTTCTTCGGGAACTCGTGGGTGTACTTGCCGTAGTGGGCCTTGTCTTCGAGGCGGTAGCTGTATTCCAGCGTAGCCATGACCTGGGAGGTATGCGCGACCACGCCAACTTTGCCGCCGATGATGCGGCCGTCGACCGAAGGCCATCCCTGGGCAGCTTCTTCGTCGCGGCGCCTGCGCCAGCGGCGGACGTAAATGGCAATCCAGCCGAGCAGGAAGTAGAGCGGCCACTGGAAGGCCTCGTTCCAGTGGCGGAAATAATGGAGCCAGTGTTGCCACGGGATGGAAGGGATTGCGGCCATGGTTGGAAAGGTACCACGTCGCGGGATCAGGCTAGGTGGAGAGGGAACTCGATAGTTGTCGGACGTCGACATCTTCGAGGACTGATTCGTCGGGCTTCGAGGGATTGTAGCGAATAGGGACGTGCTTGTCCTTGAGCTCTCGGACAAAATCGTCCGCGTCGGATTTCTTTTTGAATTGCTGAGTGTAGGTTCCGAAGCGGTAGTCCTCAATGAAGTAGACGTAGGTGAGGGTAGCGAGGCTGCGATTGGTGTTGGGGTTGGTTTCCACTTCGCCGTAGTGGATACATCCATCTATGGAGGGCCAGCCCTGACCGAGCTTTTCCATGCGGCGCTTCCGCCACCGGTGCCAGGCGGCGGCCCCCACGAGGGGGACGAGGGCTATGAAACGGACTATCTGTATCCACATGCGTGATTCGGCGCCAGTCATGCTGGTAACCGTATGGTGCTGGGGCGAGCTATGCAATCCCCCATTGGTGCAAGGGCTAGTTGACGCGCTGGAGGCGGGCGATGAGTTTCTCGGCGAGGGGTTCGCCGGACTCGGTCCAGAGCAGGCGCGAGGAGATGCCGCAGTTCTTCTCGATGAGCAGGGTAAAGGCGAGGAGCTTTTCGACGTTCTGCTGGATGTGGAGTTGGGCCTCTTGGTCGAGGGGCTGGTCGTCCAGCGGCAAATCGAGCACCCAGGGCGTGTCGAGGCCGAAGTCGATGAGGAGGTGCCCGTTCTGTTCGTATCCCGCGACGTCGAAGACGGGACCGAAGCCGAGGATGCGCACGGTGTGGGTGCGCAGTTTCCAGGGGGTGTCAGGGTTGTGGAAGGCGGGATCGTCCGGATCGGAATCGGGGTCGAAGTCCGGGTCGTGCGCCTGCGCGCCGGCGCCGTGGGGCGGGTCATCCAGGCGGCTGTAGGCGGCGTTGGGTTCCTCCAGCGCCCAGAGCTGCCAGCGCATTTCGAACTCGTAGGCCATGTCGTCGTGGAGCTGCTCGGTGGCCTCGGCGACGGCGGCTTCGAGTTGGGCGTCGGACGCGCCGGGGATGGGATCGATGGGGGCGGGTTCGAATGCGGCGGTAGGGGCGGGATCGACGTAGATGCGCTGGTAGGTGGGCGGCTCAGTGAAGTTGATGGGATACGCGGACGCGGCGGCAACGCGCTTTCCGCCGACCAGGGAGAACTGGCGCAGCACTCCGGTGAGCGCAGCGGGCAGCGACTCCAGGCGGAAGTTGGGGTACCAGAGGCTCAGGTAGAGGCGGTCGGCCATGAAGGTCCAATTCTAGAGCATTCGCTGCGGGCAGGCTAAAGGTTCCAGGCGCCAGGCGCCGGGCGTTAGGGGGAGCGGGGTGAGAAGATGGATAGGGCGGACGGATGCGCGATCGGGTAGCAAGATTGAGGATGTGGCTGGTGGGAAGCGCGGTCTTCCTGCTGCTGGTGATCGCTGCGTACCTTGGGGCTGCGCACCACCTGAGGCACCATTGGCTGGCGACCCTGCCGGCCAAGCTGGGCGTGAATGTGGTGAGCGACGCAAGCGGGTGGACCTACTCGCCATCGATCGGATCGCAGACCCCGTACACAATTCATGCGGCCAAACAGGTGGGGTACGCCGACGGCAAATTTACGCTTCACGATGTGTCGGTGATGCTCTACGGGAAAAAAGGGGACCGGCGCGACCACATCTTCGGGCAGGACTTCGAGTACGACCAGAAAGCGGGCGTGATCCGGGCGCTGGGAGTGGTACACATCGACCTGCAGGCAGCCGATGCAACCGGCAGCGGGCCGGCCGCGAATGCCGCGGCAAAGCCGGAGGGGCCGGAGTCGGCCAAGGTGATGCACGTGACGACCAGCGGGCTGGTGTATCTCGAAAACCTGGGGTTGGCGTCGACCAACGATCCTATCGAGTTCCAGGCGGGGGCGATGACGGGGCACGCGACGGGTGCGGACTACTCGAGCGATTCGGGATTGCTGACGCTGCACTCGGCGGTGAGCATGAGCGGGATGTCGGCGGGGCGGCCGGTAACGGTGACGGCGGCGACGGCGGAGTTCAACGAGCGCAGCCAGCAGGCCTTTCTGACCCACGCGCAGTACGACTCGGTTGGGCGGACGGTGGCTGCGGAGCAGGCTACGCTGCAGCGGCGGGCCGACGGGACGCTGGCGCGGGTGGAGGCGCAGGGCAATGTGACGATCCGGGAGCAGGGAGCGACGACGGTGTCGCAACGCGCGGACGTGGCGCTGAATGGCACAAGCCAGCCGCGGTCCGCAGTGCTGGCGGGCGGGGTGCTGTATACGCTGGATGAGCCGCTGCGCCAGGCGCGGGGACACGCGGATGAGGCGACCATCGCTTTCGACACGCAGGCGAAGCCGCAGCCGGAGCGCGCGGTGTTTACCGGCGCGGTGCATACGATCGAGCGGACTCGTGCGACGGAAGCAGAGCGGGAACCGTGGAGCGTTCGCGACCTGACCGCGGCGAAGCTCGAGGTGGAGCTGGCGCGCGCAGGCGAAGGCAAGGTGCAGCCGCGCAACGCGGAAGCGACCGGGGACGCGCACCTGACGGTGATCGACAACGGCAGCCTGGCGGGCGACGCCGGCTCGGGACGGAAGGAGCTGTCCGCCGACGACCTGAAGGCCCACCTTCGCGACACGGGAAACGCGAAGCAACCGCCGCAGTTGGATACGATTGTGGGCCGCGGCCATACGGTGTTGCGGCAGATGAGCGCGGACGGGGTGGAGCAGACCAGTTCGGGAGACACGCTGGATGCGCGGTTCCGGCCGGCAGCAGGGAAGACGCGGCTCGCGACCGGGGCCGGAGCTGGTGCCGGAGCTGGTGCAGGAGCTGGAACAAGCCGACGCGGCGCGGAGGATATGGGTACGGTGTCGCTGGCGAGCGCGGTGCAGCAGGGCCACGTGACCATGATGCGGCGCGTGCCGGCGAAGAGTGGGCGAGCGGCAGGCGCGACGGCGGCCGGCGACGATGTGGAGCACGCGAGGGCGGAGCGGGCGGCGTATGACGGCGATACGGACCGCATGACGCTGACCGGCGGCGTGCAGGTGTCGGATGCGGGCAGCGTGCTGTGGGCGAACCAGGTGGCGCTGGACCGGGCTTCGGGAGACTCGGTGGCAACCGGCGCGGTGAAGGTGGATTACGTGCAGAGCGCCACGGGGCGGAGCGGTGCGGCCGGTGCGGGTGCAGCGCGCGGGGCGTCGGAATCGGAATCGGGATCGGGATCGCAGCAGGGTGCGCAGCCGACGCACATCCTGGCGGAGCGGGCGGAGTTGGAGTATGCGACGAAGGTCGCGACGTTCCATGGATCCAGTGGGAAGCCGGTGAGGTTGTGGCAGGGGGCGGACCAGGTGCAGGCGCCGGTGATTGAGATTGCGCAGCAACAGCAGCGGCTGATCGCGCGGAGCGAGGCTGGGACGGGGTGGTCCGGCGCAGTGCAGGCGGCACAGGTGCATACGGTGCTGACGGGCGGCGGAGGCGATGCGGCCGGAGCGCAGAGTGCTGGCGCGAAAAGTTCCGGCGCGGAGAGTGACGCGGGTGCGGGCGCAAGCGTGAAGTGCTTGCCGGGTAGCGGTGCGGCCGGCCCGGGAGGAACAGGGAAGGCCGGTGCAGGTGCAGGAGCGCCGCAGGTGATGCGCATTGCCAGTGGCGGGCTGGTCTACTCGGGAACGCTGAGGCAGGCGGATTTTACCGGAGGAGTGCGGGCGGATACGGTGGACACCACCATTCGCGCGAACCAGGCTACGGCGTATCTGGCGAAGGCGACTGCGAACCCGGGGGCAGCGAGCAATGGATCGGCAGGATCGGCAGGACCGGCAGGGCCGGCAGCGGCGGCGGCCGTGCCTTCGCTGGGTGGAGCGTTGGAGCGGGTGGTTGCGTCTGGACAGGTTGCGATTGCGCGGCCTGGGCTTGCGGCCACGGGCGAGCGGCTGGTGTACACCGCCGGCGACCAGGTTTTTCTGTTGACTGGAACCAAGGATGCTCCGCCCAAGGCGGTGGATGCGCAGGGCACGACCACGGGCGCGGCGTTGCGGGTGCGCAATACCTGCGATGCCAGCGGCGGTGTTAGTGTTGAGGCGTTGGGGGAAGTTCCGGGGGAACCGGCGCAGCGGGTGCACACGGAATCCCGGATACTCGACCAGAAGAACAAAGCGAGCGGGAAGAAATGAACTCGCAAGGCATGATGCGAACCTTGGCGACGGGAGTCCAATCACGGATGGATGAAGCAACGCAGGAAAGGGTTGAAAAGGCGGTGACGGCAACGGTGCGGACGCTGGCGACGGAGGAGATCAGCAAGGCCTATGCAGGCCGCCAGGTGGTGCGCGGCGTCAGCATGGAGATTGCGCAGGGAGAAGTGGTGGGGCTGCTGGGACCGAACGGCGCGGGCAAGACGACCATCTTCTACATGATTGTCGGCCTGGTGCGGCCCGAGGCAGGACGCATCCTGGCGGACGGCGAAGACATTACGCGCCTGCCGATGTACCTGCGCGCGCGGCAGCACGGCATCAGCTATCTGCCGCAAGAGCCGTCGATCTTCCGCAAGCTGTCGGTGGAGGAGAACATCCTGGCGGTGCTGGAGGCGCAGCCACTGAGCTGGGAGAGCCGGCGCACGCGGACGGAGAAACTGATCGAGCAACTGAACCTGGGTCACGTGCGCAAGACCATGGGTTACGCGTTGAGCGGGGGCGAGCGCCGCAGAGTGGAGATTGCGCGCTGCCTGGCGATTGGGCCGGCGTTTATTCTGCTGGATGAGCCGTTCTCCGGCATCGATCCGATTGCGGTGCTGGAGCTGCAGGAGATCATTTTCGATCTGAAGATGAACGGGATCGGGGTGCTGATTACGGACCACAATGTGCGCGACACACTCTCAGTGACCGACCGTGCGTATATCATCAGCGATGGCAGGATCCTGTTTACGGGGACGCCGGGAGAGTTGGGGCGGAACCCCGAGGTGCGACGGATCTACCTGGGCGAAAAGTTCTCGATGGGCTAGAGACTGGTTTCGCAAATGCGGTCAAGCCGCCATGAAATTTCCTCAAGGGCTAAAGCCCTTGATTTTGCTGGCTATTTTCGGCACGACTGAAGTCGTGCCCTTTCAAGACCCGATTGTTTCGGCATCCTTCGGCTTCGCTCAGGACAGGCTCTGAAGTCGTGCCCTTTCAAGACCCGATTTATGCGACCGGCCAGTCGCGACGATTAACGGCACCTTGTTCTAGAGACTTTCGCGGGTGGGATGGGTTCGATTCGGCGCGTAACGGAAGGGGATTGCGCGCCTTTTCAATGGAGTTCCGCGGACGGGTTCCGGAGGGGGCCGGGAGATGTACCGGAACGCACAGACGCATTGATTCGAAGGTGGTATTGCTTATATGAGCCGGGGAAGTATAACCAGGTAACTGAATGCTTCGGTTGGCCGCGGAGCATAAATTTTCGACGCTGCCCGAAAAGACGCCGGGCGTTGTAGACTGTGGCCAAGTTCTCCGGCAACAGCGAAGGCAGGGGGTCCGCCTGACCAGCGTCCCTCTTCCCCGCGACGGCGGAGCCCGAAGCACGGACGAGGAGATGCATTGCTGCAACCGAAGCTGAATTTGAGAGTCTCGCAGCGCCAGGTGCTGACACCCGGGCTGGTTCAGATGGTCAGCGTGCTGGCGCTGAACAAGCTGGAGCTGAAAGAGATGATCAACACCGAGATGGTGGAAAACCCGGTGCTGGAAGAGCTTGAGGAATCCGATGCCACGATGGAGGAGATGTCGGCGAGCGAGGCGGAGCGGGAACGCTCGGCGGAGGAGGTTGCCGCCGCCAACGAGCGAGTGGAGAAGAAAGACCCATTCGACGAGATCGATTTCGGGAGCTATTTTCAGGACTATCTCGATCCTGGGTTCCGCACCGCCGCGACCTCGTTTGAGGAGATCGATCGGCCGACCTTCGACAATTTTCTGTCGCAACCGAGCACTCTGACCGACCACCTGGACTGGCAACTGGGATCGATGAGCCTGACCGCGGAGGTGCGGCTGGCCGCCGACCTGGTGGTGGGCAATCTGAACGAGGACGGATACCTGACCGCGACCGACGAGGAACTGGTCGACGCGTTTTTGGAGACGCGCGGCCCGGCGCATGCAGAGCCGATTCCCTTCGAGCGCGGCATGAAGGCGCATCGCATGGGCGTGGACGCCGGGTCGGGCGCGGCTTGCGGCGGCGCACCGGCGAGTTCCGGCGAGACGGTTGCGGTGACTGAGCGCACAGCGGCGATGGCGACGGTGCTGGAAGGGCGGGAGGTTGTGAACCACCTGGATCCGCTGGGGGTGGGCGCGCGCGATCTGCGCGAGTGCCTGCTGATCCAGCTTGCGGCCCATCGGCGCGAGGCGGAGATGGTGTTGAAGCGGGCCCAGACGCAGACGATCCGTCTTTTGCCCGAAAATGGAGACGGCCTTGGCGAGGAACTGGCCGGTGCGGTGCTGGCCGGTGGTGTGCAGGCCGGGGAGGGAATTCCAGCGGGGAACGGGTATGCCACCAATGGCGCGGCGCCGGGGATGGTCGAGCGCAATGGACACGGCCGCCTGGGCCCTGCGCGCAACGGCTGCGGCGGAGACATTTTCGAGATTGCCGGGCACATTGTCGCCAACCACCTGGCGCTGCTGCAAAAGAAAGACATGCGCGAGCTGACGCGGAGTTGCGGGCGAACGGCGGAGGAGGTACAGGCGGCGGTGGACTTTATCCGCACGCTCGACCCCCGTCCCGGGCAGCGCTATAACGTGAGCGAGACCCGGCTGATCGAGCCGGACGTGGCCTTTGTGAAGCGCGACGGCGAATACGTTGTGCTGATGAACGAGGAGGACATGCCGACGCTTCGCCTGAGCCACTCGTATCGCCGGATGCTGCGCGAAAAGGGGACGGAGAAGGAGGTGCGCGAATACGTGAAGGAGCGCTACAAGTCCGCCATCCAACTGCTGCGCAACATCGAACAGAGAAAAAACACGATCGTGCGCACCTGCGAGGCGATCGTGCGCCGGCAGCAGGAGTTCCTGGAGCGGGGCGAGCAGGGGCTGAAGCCGATGATGATCAAGGAAGTTGCCGAGGAGATTGGGGTGCACCCCTCGACGGTGAGCCGCGCGGTGGCGAACAAGTATGTCCACACTTCGCAGGGGGTTTACGAACTGCGCTACTTCTTTACCGAGGGCGTGAACGGTCCAGAGGGCGCCGACCTGCCGCTGGTGCTGCTGAAGCGCAAGGTGAAGAAGCTGATTGAGGACGAGGATTCGAGCAAGCCGCTGACCGACGATCAGCTGGCGGCGGAGTTGCAGCGGCAGGGGATCCGGGTGACCCGCAGGACGGTGGCCAAGTACCGCGAAGATATGCAGATTCCCAGTACCCACCAAAGGCGAGTACGATAACACGCACTGAGATTCTTCAAATCCTCATCATGAGGTGAATGGATGATCATCGAGTACACGGGCAGGCAGGTAGTGGTCACGCAAAAGTACAAGGATCAAGCCAAGGCGGGAATACAACGCATTACCAGGATCATCAACGGAGCAACCAGCGCGAAGGTGGTGCTGACGGTGGACAAGTACCGCAAGATCGCCGATGTGACGGTGAGCCAGGGGGGCCAGCACATGGTTGCCGCCTGCGAATCGGCGGAGATGACGATCGCGTTGCGCGATGCGCTGGCGAAGATCGAGCAACAGGCAGTTCGCCAGAAGCAGAAGACGACGACGGGCAAGCGGCATCCGCGGCCATTGGAGACGGTGGACGGCCTGGATGGACCCGCAGCCGCCGCGGCCAGCGCGTAGGGGCGAGGCAGGCGGCGAAGCCGGGGTGCTAGGATTTCACCATGTCCGCGAAGCGCAGTGCGAAGACGGTAAGGCAGGCTTCCGGCCGAGCAGACCACGGCGAACTGGTGATTCTGACCGGGATGTCCGGCTCGGGGAAGCTGTCGGCGCTAAAGGCGTTTGAGGACCTCGGCTACTACTCGGTGGACAACCTGCCGCTGGAACTGATTCCACGCTTTGCCGACTTGGTGCGGCAGTCGCCCCAAATTGAGCGCGCGGCGCTGGTGGTGGATGTGCGCGAGGCGACGCGACTGGACCGCTTTCCTGCGATTCTGAAAAAGGTGCGCAAGACGCTCTCGACCCGGGTGGTATTCCTGGAGGCGAACGAAGAGGCGCTGGTGCGCCGGTTTTCCGAGACGCGGCGGCCGCACCCGATGGGCCGCCAGACCGTGGCGCAGGGCATACGCGCCGAACGCAAGCGGCTCGACCCCATCCGCAACGTCGCCGACGTGGTGCTGGACACGACGAAGTTCAACGTACACGAGCTGCGCGCGCACATTCTGGCGCAGTTTGAGCGCGGCACGAAGCCGCGAGACCTGACCATTTCGTCGGTCAGCTTCGGCTTCAAGAATGGCGTTCCGGCAGAGGCCGACCTGGTGTTCGACGTGCGCTTTCTGCCCAACCCGCACTTTGTGCCGGCGTTCCGCAAGCTGACCGGGCGGCATCCCAAGGTGGCGAAGTACATCCGCCAGTTCCCGCAGACGCAGGAGTTTCTGGACAAGGTGACGGATATGCTGAAGTTTCTGCTGCCACATTACGTTGAGGAAGGGAAGAGCTACCTGACGGTGGCGTTCGGATGCACCGGCGGACAGCACCGATCGGTGTTTATCGCTGAAGAGATGAAGAAGCGGCTGGAGGCCGAGGGCCACCGCGTGACCACGGCGCACCGCGACATGCCGCGATAAAGAAGTTGCTAGTTGTTAGCTGCTAGTTGTTAGTTGAAGGCGGGGTGTGCCGGCGGTGCTCTTTGTGCGCGCGATTGCGGATCGAGACCGTATAATCCCTGCGAAAAACCAATAGAATGGCTGTAATGAGTGAAACGCGCGGCGCCGCCAACGAAGCGGCGCGGAGATGGGCACGATGAGGCGGGCACGATGAGGCGAACCTGGAGGCTTCTGCTGTACGCGCGCCCGTATGCGCTGTATACGGTCGCGTCACTGGTGACGACCGCGGTGTATGCGGCGATGGCCGGGCTGCGGGTGATGCTGATCAAGCCGATCGTCGACAACGTGCTGAGCGCGAAGCAGTCTCCGGACCACGTTCTGGTATTTACCGTTCCGCACACCCAGCGCGTGATCGATTTGCAGTTTCTGGTGCCGCACCATTTCCACAATGCGTGGGACGTGGTCGCCTATGCGCTGATTGTCTCGGCGATCGTCAAGTCGATCTGCGACTACCTGGGTACGTTGCTGGCGAACAAGGCCGGTTACGGCATGATCACGGACCTGCGCAACGATCTGTACGACTCCATGATGCGGCGCTCGACCGCGTTCTTCCAGCGGCACACGTCGGGCACGCTGATCTCGACGCTGATCAACGACGTGGAACGCGTACAGACTGCCATGGCCACCATCCTGAGCGATTTTCTGCAACAGTCGTTCACGCTGCTGGTGATGATCGGGGTGGTGGCGATAATGGGCGGGACGATGGCGCTGGTCCTGGTGCCGTTTATTCCGGTGGTGGTGTTGTCGTCGCGCAGGGTGGGCCGCAGCGTCCGCAGGACCACGCGACACGGGCAGGACAGGCTGGCGGAGATTCAGAACATTGTGCAGGAGACGATTTCGGGTCACGGCATCGTGAAGGCGTTCGGCATGGAGCCCTGGGAGATGAACCGCTTTCGCCGCGCGTCCGACCGTCTGCTGAGCGCGAACATGCGTTCGGTTGCGGTGCAGGCGATCTCTTCGCCGCTGATGGATGCGCTGGGCATGGTGCTGTTCGCGCTGCTGCTATGGTTCGGCCGCAATTTCTTTATTCTGCATGGCGTCTCCGAGGGCACTTTCATTGCGTTCCTGGGAGCGGTGATGATGCTCTACGATCCCGTGCGCAGGATGCCGGGGTACTACAACAACATCCAGCAGGCGGCGGGCGCCAGCGAGTCCATCTTCCGCTTTATGGATGCGGCGGATGACGTGGTGGAGAAGAAACGAGCCCAGGTGGTGCGGGGCTTCAAGGACCAAATCCGCTTCGAACACGTCGGCTTTGCCTACGAGAGTGAAGGCGAGATGAAGCCGGTGCTGAGGGACATCGACCTAGATGTGAAGCGCGGCGAGGTGGTGGCGATTGTGGGGCCGAGCGGGGCGGGGAAGTCGACGCTGCTGAACCTGGTTCCGCGCTTCTTCGATGCGACCGGCGGACGCATTCTGATCGATGGGCGCGATGTGCGCGATGTCACGCTGGCCTCGCTGCGCAAGCAGATCGGCAAAGTGACGCAGGAGACCATCCTGTTCAACGACACGGTGCGCAACAACATCGCATACGGGCAGCCCGATGTGCCGCAGAGCAAGGTGCAGGAGGCGGCGCAGATGGCGCTGGCGCACGACTTTATACTGCGCATGCCCGAGGGCTACGACACCGTGATCGGCGAGAAGGGAGTGCGGCTGAGTGGCGGGGAGCGGCAGCGGCTGGCGATTGCGCGCGCGATCCTGAAGAACGCGCCGATCCTGATTCTGGATGAGGCGACGTCGGCGCTGGACGCCGAGAGCGAGGCATTTGTGCAGGCGGCGCTGAAGAACCTGATGCAAGGACGCACCGTGTTCGTGATTGCGCATCGCATGTCGACGGTTCGGAGTGCGACGCGTATTGTGGTGCTGGAAGACGGGCGCATCACCCAGGTAGGCGACCACGAGCATCTGATGCGGCAGTCGGGAACCTACCGGCGGCTGTACGACCTGCAGTTCGATTCGGACCGCTATGAGCGGAAGCCGGCGACCGAGTCAGCCGAAGCTGAAGTTCTGGAAGGAATACAGTGAGCAAGCAGCAAACCAAGACGGAGGAAGCGGCGCGGGTGAACGCGGCGAAGCCGATTTATTCGATGACCGGCTACGCAACGGCGCAGTCGACAACCGAGGACGGAGTCGCGTTCACGCTGACCATGAAGAGCGTGAACCATCGCTTCCTGGACCTGAACCTGCGCCTGCCCGGCGATTGTGACGCGCTGGAAGTCGCGCTGCGGCGGCTGACCAAGGAGCGGGTGCGGCGCGGGCACGTGGACGTGACCGTGCACGTGGACCGACGTGCGCGCGACCAGGCGCAGACCGTGCAGTTGAACCACGAGCTGCTGGCGGCGCATTTGCAGGTCTTTCACGAGGCGGCGAAGCTGCACCACTTCAACGTGGAGCCGGACCTGAACGAACTGCTGCGCATGCCCGGCGTGCTGACGGCGGAGGCTGGCGCGGCAACGCCCGATCCAGCAACCGCGGCGGCGCTGGAGAGCGCGGTGATGGCGATTGCACCGGCGCTGCTGGACCGGTTGAACCAGGTGCGCGGCGTGGAGGGTGAGGCGCTGGCGGCGGAGTTGCGCGCGGCGATGCTGCGGCTGCGGGCGCTGGCGGAGGAGTGCGCCCAACTGCGCGTGGGCGCCCGCGATGCGCACTTCGAGCGGCTGCGCACGCGGATCGCGGAGCTGATGAAGGCGGATGCGACCGCCGAGGCCGCCGGCCAGGTGACGGACCAGCGCATGCTGGCCGAGGCCGCGCTGCTGATTGAGCGCTCGGACATCGAGGAGGAGCTGGTGCGGCTGCGCGCGCACATTGAGAGCTTCCTGCAGATGCTGGACGACGGCGGGGAGCTGGGCAAGCGGCTGGATTTTCTGCTGCAGGAGCTGAACCGCGAGGCGAATACGATGCTGTCAAAGACTACGGGCGGCGATCCGGGGATCGGGCTGCGGCTGACCGCGCTGGGGCTGGAGGTCAAGACGGAGATCGAACGGGCGCGGGAACAGGTGCAGAATTTGGAGTAGGTACTTTGTCACTCCCCAATTAGTTTGCAAGAGATCGGGATTGTCTTGCCCTCGACCGGCGCAAGCCCGTCTTCGTAAATTCCACAATCGAGCAGGTTATCTGGGGAAGACTTCCTTCCGGAATACACGTTGATCAGAAGCTGTGGGCCCTTCGTGTCAACCTGATTGAGCGCGTCCTGTTTTAGTTTGACGGGTCCGAATTTTGCGATCGCGCCGGGTGCAATTTCAACGTTAGCCTGACCCAAATCGACCTGGCCGATGTCGGAAAGATATTTTCGTGGAGTCCCCGGCTTTGGGTTTCCCGAGAAGTAGGCGGCAACGACGACGGTCTCCTTGCGATCGGCGAGCGTCTTCCCCGCCTTGTCTGAAAGAGTCGCCCTTACGCTGAAACCTGAAAACCCGGGCGTTGTCGGCGCAGATTGCGCTTTCTGTTGCTCGCCTGACAAGCCGGATTGTTGGCCGATGCAAATCAGCGCCAGCAGTGCCAGGGCTCTGCGTGATAGTGTGCGCTCCATTGTCTTTTCCGTGCCCTTTCGAGAAATTGAAGCATTGAGGAGTTCATCATACGGGCGCTGAGAGGCGTCGGCCCAGAAATCTGTTGTTCGGCACCGTTCGGGTTCCCAAACCTGCGAGCTGTCAGTAGCGGTTACACTGCTTATTAAGCATGGCGGGGATTCTGTTTATCATTTCGGCGCCTTCGGGGTCGGGCAAAACGACGCTGGTGGCGCAGTTGCGTTCGCTGGTGGAGGGGCTGGAGTTTTCCGTCTCGTACACCACGCGGCGGACGCGCGGCTCGGAGGAGAACGGGCGCGAGTACAACTTCGTCGACCGCGAGACCTTCAAGCGGATGGTGGAGAACGGCGAATTTCTGGAGTGGGCAGAGGTCTTTGGGAGCGACTACTACGGAACGGCGCGGGCGGCGCTGGACCACGCACGCGCCACGGGCAAGGATCTGCTGCTGGATATCGACGTGCAGGGCGCGAAGCAGGTGATGGAGAAGATGCCGGACGCGGTATCGATCTTCGTCCTGCCACCCAATCCGGAGGTGCTGCAGATGCGGCTGCGCCATCGCAGCGAGGCCGAGCACATGACCGAGGAAGAGGTGATCGAGCGGCGGCTGCACCAGGCGCGCAACGAGGTGAAGCAGATGTGGGACTACAAGTACGCGCTGGTGAACGACGTGCTGGACCAGGCGGTGGCGGAGATGCGCGCGATTGTGCTGTACGAGCGAGGCGTGCGCGACGGCGTGACGGCGATGGCGGAGAGCTGCCGGACCGATCCGCGGTCGCCGCGGCTGCGCGCGGTGCTGAAGAGCTTTGGGCTGGATTGATTCCACAGGTTGGCCGGGGCCACGGGCGGCGGTGCAGTTTGACTAGCGAGCTTTCCCTCGGGGGCTAGGTAGTG
>PLUT01000022.1 GCA_003162875.1 Granulicella sp. | reverse complement strand
AATCCCGTAAGCTCGCCCGAGCGCCGACCCAACCGAGATGAACGGCTGTGTCGCTCACGAGAACGACATCACCACTGCCAACTACCAGGCCTTCACCACCGCTCTCCGCAGTCTCCTCGCCCTGCCCGGGCCGCCCGCGCCCAGCCCGCAAGCCACACCCGCCTCCAGCGCCCCTGCCTTCGACGCCGCTGAATCCACCTGGCAGGCCTCCACCAAAACCGAATGCGACGCCGAGCAGGTCAAGTGGAGCGACGGCAATATCGTCAACTTCATGGGCAGCGAATGCACCATCCGCCAGTCCCGCGCCCGCCTCCGCGAACTGGCCGAAGTCTACCGCAACAATCTTCACCTCGACTGACATAGCGCCGCACAACAGGTCGGCCGCCCAGACCTAGTGGTGATCGTCGTGGTGGTCCGGCGGCGGCGGCGGCGGCTGGTTGTGATCATCGTGATGATCATCCCGATGATCCTGCTTAAGGATCTTCAGCCTTCCCCACTCGGCGCGAGGGGGCGGGTCGCCGCACCGGCCTCGATCGGTTCCCGGGGCCAATCTTTACGATTTTGCTGCTAATCTCTTTGCAGCCGGACCCCAAGTCCAGGGCCATCAGGACGCGTGACGCAAGACGGGGGACGCCTGACAGTTTTGTACCGGGTCACAGGCAAATGAAACCGCCGCGCCCGGCTGCAAATCCGGCGGTGATCGAATCACAACGCGGACGACCTGAATCTGGTGGTGAAAGATGGCGCGATTGCCAGCACGGGCGTGGGGCGCGGCGTGATCTATACGGCGAACGACTACAGCCGCTATCGGCTGATGTTTACGATGAGGCATGTAAAGGGCAGCCCCGACCATCCGGCGTGCGTGCTGATATTCTGCGCCCGACCGCAAGGGGACGAGGCATCCGCTGGATGCACTGGGAGGGATTCAGTTCGATGTCCTCGGCGGTGGCCACTGGGACTACCGGCCGGGGATGAACAAGGATGGAGGTCCGGAGTACACGGCCGTGTCGAAGACCAAGTTCGACGCTCACTCGTGGAGCCAGATCGAACTTTTTGTGGATGCGACCAAGGGAACCGCGCGCATGGCGGTTGCGCAGCCACCGGGAAGCAAGGCAGAAGAGGTGCTGGATTTCATGGACGCAACTGCGGGGAGGGTGGGGCCGATCGCGCTGCAGATGCACAATGCGGGTTTGTTCGACGAGTACAAAGACATAACGATCGAGATAGGTCCGAAGGATGATCGGCTGATCACGATCTTGTAAGGCAGTGACGGTATGTGCGATGGTGGCGGATAAGAGACTAACCCCACGATAACCTGCTGACTTCGTAAGGACCGGAGAAACGGACAAGACTGTGAACAAAAGACACCCCTAGTGGCTAGAATGTCTGCGTTGTCGGCAACTACGATTCTCAGGTTTCGGCGGCTGGCCGGGCACTGTCCGCATCCAGCGTATGACCGGGCAGTTGGATAGCCGTAGCAAATGAGCTTCCTATTCATCATTTTCGCGGAAGCGGTAGCCAATATGACTCTCGGTCAATATGTATACCGGCCGGGTACGATCGTCCTCAAGCTTCTTTCGTAGCTGGTTGATAATGGTTCGTAGATATTCACGTTCACCGCTGTAGTGTGGTCCCCAAACCGACTTTAACAGATGCTGGTGGGGGACCGGACGGCCTGCGTTCTCGATCAAACATCGCAGTGTCTCAAACTCCTTTGGAGCGAGAATGATCTCCTTTCCTCTCTTTTCGACTCGACGATGGGCGATGTCGAGCGAAAGATCGCCAACCGCAAAAACCGTGACGGGCCCTGCAGATGGCCCTGCAGACAGAGCTTGGTGCCTTCGAATGACCGCACGGAGTCTTGCGGTCAGTTCCCGAATCTGAAAGGGCTTGGTCACGTAGTCAGATGCTCCCAACTCTAAGGACTCCACGACGTCGTCCTCGCCATCTCGTACGGTCAACATGACAACAGGAATCTGAGGATAGCTCCGGTGTATTCTGCGGCATGCCTCTTTACCGCCCATACCGGGCATGGCGATATCAAGTAGCACGGCGTTGTAATCGACCATACGAAGGCGCAAGAGCGCCTCTTCTCCATTGCTGGCTTCTCCAACCGCGAACCCCAATGCGCCGAGCGTTTCAAAAAGACTTTGACGGATTCCAGTGTCATCTTCGACCACAAGAACCTTGCTTTTCTGCTCCATCATGCTCCCCTCGCTACGCGTGGCAGAGTAATCACGAAGGTCGTACCATTCACGGGATCGCTGTTGACCCAGGCACGGCCCTCGTGCGCCTCTGTGATGCGCTTTACAACTGAGAGACCAATGCCAGTGCCTGAGGTCGCCCCGCTCGATCCCGAACTGCGATAGAAGCGTTGGAAGACCTTCTCTCGCTCGCCCGCAGGAATGAACGATCCCTCGTTCTTAACCGTGATGAGCACTTCTTCGCGCCCCTGCTGAACGCCAATGGCAATGGGCGAGCCGGGGCTCCCATATTTCACGGCGTTATCCAGAAGCTGCACGAGCGCCAACTGAAAGAGTTTTCTGTCTGCCCACACCATGCTTTGCAACCCCGCAAGCCGGACATCAATGGCATGTCCATCCAGTTCGTACGAGCATGCGTCCACGCTGCTTTGAATAAGTTGCGCAACGTCCACTTCTTCCCGGCTCACCTTGAGGCCACCCGAGTCCAGCTTCGCCGTAAGCAGCAGGTGGTTGGTGAGGTCATTAAGGTGAGTGGCCTGACGATCGATCAAGTCGATCAGCTTCTTTTCGGTTCCGGCCAACGTATTCATCGCGAGCAGACCCGAGCTTGAGGCCATAATTGTTGTGAGCGGGCTCTTGAAGGCGTGCGCCAGTCCGTCCAATATGGCGGATCGGAGCTGTTCACTTTGTTTTGCAGCTTCTGCGGTGGCTTTGGTTGAGAAGGAGTGCTCCCTCTCAATTGCAATGGCGGCGAGCGAGGCAGCGGCGCTTACCGAGGAAGGATCGAGAGTGTGTCCGCATAGGGACAACGACCCAATGGCTCGTGTGCCCAGACGCAAAACCCGATGGGATAGTCCCACCGCCGGGTCGTCTTCGTTTGTGTTGGCGAAACAGGCGGCACGCACCTCTTGGTCGGAGAGATTGCAGTCTCCGCATCTGGCGAGATTGAAGTCGTAGGCGTTCCATAATGCCACTCCTCCGACATTGAGGGTGGATTGAATCAGGTTCGCGAGCCTCTGCTCGACTGCCTCGCCATGGTCAAGTAGCAAAAGTCGTTCACTCAACTCGTACAGCTTCTGAAGCTGTGCCTGGCGTTTCTCCGCCTCGCGAGCATGATGGCCCACCTGGTTCGAGAGCGTGCTGATTAATATGGCTACGGTCTCAAACGTTCCCAAAGCTATCCAGTCGTGCGCGTCGTTAACGAAGAAGACAAACAACGGCTTAGCGAAGAAGAAGTCAATGCAGACTACGGAGAGCAATGAAACGGCGCTGGCTTCGATGAGACCCCAACGCAGCGCGATTGCTGCTACAAGGCAGAGCTGAACGGAGGTAGCGGACGAGAGATTGAAGTCCGCGCGATAGGAGAGGAATGCGACCAGTACGGCCGCACCACTCCCCGCAGCGATTCTAAGAGATGTCTTGCGGATGGATTTGCTAATCATCCGTTTTTCGTTCCTTGTCTTCACACTATAAGGCTTGCCTCATAAGCAAACCATCAAAAACAAGGTTATGCATTTCTTATTGCGACTACGTTTTACTGAGAGTGTCACGTCCTTATCAATCATTCACTAGGCGGTGCCAGACATGGACCCTTCTTGGGGATGTGTTGGACTGTCCTAAGCAAGGGACGGCAGGGGAGATTGAATATTATGGCGTCCGGCCAAATGCAGTATTTCTACACAGTGGAGTTAGGCGCTCTTGAAGAGCAAATCAAGCACTCGATGGACCGCGTGACGCGGCTGCGTGACAAGGCAGTGAAGCGACGAGATTCTGGCGCAGCCGTTCAGATCGGCAAGATTGAACGTGTCATCGACGTAGTTCAGAGGCGCATCGCGCGCATGAAGTAGCGGCAAAACGAATTTTCCAAAAGAAATAGGCAAAGTGCCCAAGAAAAGCTGCAGGAGAACGTGTGTGCCTGCTCTAGAAATAGGGCCTAGAATGCCCCGCGGTCATCACTTAGGGTCGTATGCAGCAATTGGAGTGGCAATCTGCGTTTGTCTCGCTTTCGCTGGCCCTAATGTATCGGCCCATCAGACTCAGGCCGCGCTGTCAGCCGCTCCTGCGATAACGGCTCCAATGACCGGAGATGTTCGTACACCAGCCGTTGCTGCAGAACCTAAGACACCGTTAATTCCAGAGCAGGAGATCCAGGCGTTTAGGAAACGACATATCTCAGTCTGAACATTCTTTGCTATACACAAGTCGCAAGCAACTTCTTGCAACACGTTTATTGCATTAAGAAAAGCACTGTGTTCCATCGTCAGAAACCGAGAGCTACATCATTTCAGGAGTGTCATGAGACCAGCTTTCCGGACCACCTGCAGCGCCGTGATGCTAGGAGCCTTGCTAGCTCCCTCCTCCGCGGCTGCCCAGCAGGCTGGGCAGGCGAATGCGCAGGATCTGCCGGACCAGC
>PLUT01000385.1 GCA_003162875.1 Granulicella sp. | reverse complement strand
GGGTCAGGAATCACCCGCTCCGGGGGCACCGGCCCTACGCGATCGCGCGCGTTCTCCTTCACCGCCTTCACCACGGAAAACACCTTCTTCTTCGCCTTGCCCATAATCGGCATCTCCCCGCAGCACCGATTAAAGCACCAAAGCCACGTTTGCACGCCAGATTCGGACTCAATGACCGGAGGAATCTCCATGCCATATACTTTTGTTCGCAGTAGAACGGCCAGGAACTCGCGCGCCGAATCCGCCGCCGCGGTTCCAGGAGGGGACCCCGCAATGGAAGAACGTGACTTTTTCGACGAGAAGCCCGAGCAGCGCACCCACACCATGACCTGCCCGCATTGCGGCCAGCCAGGCGAGTACCAGATCGGATGGCTCGTCCGCCGCAAGAAGGCCCAGGTCCCGCGCGGCGCCGACGAACGCGACCGCGCCCGCTTCGCCAAGGCCCAAAGCTACATGGTCCGCACCGACGACCTAGTCGGCTGCAAGAACATCCGCTGCCGCAAGCGCTTCGACGTCGCCGGCATCCAGTCCGTCGCCTTCCTGTAGGCCCGCCCACAGGGCCATTTGTTTGTCATTCCGTAGCGGAGCGCAGGAATCTGCTTTTCGCCGTTGAAGCCCCACGCCTTCGCCGGTTTGTGATTTAATACCTGAAGCGAGCAGCCTTCGAGAGATCTGCAAGACTGACCATTAGCCCAGGAGACGACCGCCCCATGGCCAACATGCTCATCCCCGTCGAGGAACGCCACCTGACCCCGCAGGAGGTCGAGGCTCTCGACCGCCGCCGCCGCCGTGGCCAACTCTTCCTTGTCATCTGCTTCCAATGCATTATCGTCGGAACACTGGTCACGCTCTGGTCCGGACAGGACCTCTCCTACTCGCCCGGCTGGGCCCGCCCCATGGTCTACTGGAACGCCATCCTCTTCGTCCTCGCCGTCATCTTCGGCATTGCCGGCATCCGCCTCCGCCGCGGCTCCGACGAGTTCCTCAGCTACTAAGCCGGCTCGCCAAAACAGCAACTACCCCCATACGCGTTCGTCATCGCGTTCGTCATTCTGACTCGAAGAGTCAGAATCTCTGTAGTTGCCTTTGTCCGGTGAGCGGTATGATTCCCGTGTGCAAGCCGCCGCGCCTCAGCATCTCACGAGTCATCTCCTTCCGTGCGGCACCGGCATGATGAAGCACCCGCTGCTGCCTACCTTCGCCGAGCCCCAGCACTTCGCCTCGCTCGAAATCCTCCTCCTGCTGTTGCTCTCGGCCGTCTCCGTCGCCCTCTTTTTCCTCCGCTTCGCTCCCATCCTCCGCAACATCCTCACCGCCCGCAAAGACCTCGGCTGGTGCCTCCGTCCCATCTCCCGCCGCATCCGGGCCTTCACCAGCGAAGTGCTCTTCCAATCCAAAGTCATCCGTGAGCGCCCGCTCCCCGGCCTGGCCCACGCCTTCGTCTTCTGGGGATTCCTCGTCTTCGCCCTGGTCTCGCTCAATCACCTCGCCACCGGCCTCCGCCTCGGCTTTCTCTCGCCTGTCAGCCTCATCGGCCGCTTCTACTTCACCTTCGCCGCCATGTGGGCGCTGCTGGTTGCCGTCTCAATCTTCGGCCTATTCGTCCGCCGTTTTTTTGTCCGCCCCATCTGGCTCGGCAAAGTCTCGGCCGAATCCGGCGTCATCGCCCTGCTCATCTTCCTGCTGATGGTCACCTACCTCGTCGCGTTCCTGATTCCCGCCACCAGCCCAGCCCTCAAAGCCCTCTGGTGGACGCACACCCTAACGCTGCTCGTCTTCCTTCCGCTCATCCCGCACACCAAGCACCTGCACCTCGTCCTCTCGCCCTTCACCATCTTCCTCAAGCGCGAAGGCTTTTCTGCCATCCCGCCGCTCTCCAGTGATGAGAACGTGGATTCCGACGATTTCGGCCTCGTCGCCGGCCGCGACCTCACCCGGATCATCGCATTGCAAGCCTATAGTTGCGTCGAGTGCGGCCGCTGCACCGAGCACTGTCCCGCCTCCGCCACCGGCAAGGTCCTCAACCCCAAGGAGATCATCCTTGGCACGCGCTCCTACCTCAACACCTTCGGCCCGCACTCCGAAGTCCCGCTGCTCACCGACCTCCGCCCCGCCACGGAAGTGGGTGCCCCAGGTCTCGCTTCTGAGACCTGGGTTGACGCTGGCACCTTCTCCCTGGAAGCCGCCTACGAATGCACCACCTGCGGCGCGTGCGAATTCCAGTGTCCGGTCGGCATCCAGCACCTGCCCATCATCATCGGCCTGCGCCGCGGCGCCACCAACACCGGCGCCTGGCAAGACCCGTACGGCACCAAGCTCTTCCTCGCCCTGGAAAAATCCGGCAACGCGCTCGGCCTGCCCGCCTCCGAGCGCGACCAGTTCATCGCCCGGGCCGCGCTCCCCATCTTCGACGGGTCGCAGGAATACTGCCTCTGGCTCGGCTGCATGGGCGCGTACGACCCCCACGGCCGCGAAATCGTCGCCGACTTCGCCCGCATCATGGACCACCTCGGCGCCACCTTCGGCGTCCTGCGCAAAGAGAAATGCACCGGCGACCCCGCCCGCCGTCTGGGCAACGACCTCGTCTTCCAGACCCTCGCCGAACATGGCCTGGAGCAGTTCCATTCTGCGAGAGTCCAGAAGATCGTCGCCATCTGCCCCCACTGCGTCCGCACCATCGCCACCGACTGGCGCGACTTCGGCATCGCCCCCCACATCGAGCACCACTCCGAATTCATGGCCCGCCACAAATCGCGCCTACCCGTCCCCTCCGGTCCTGTCATCCTGAGCGAAGCGCGTAGCGCGGAGTCGAAGGACCTGCGGTCAGGACCAACCACCGACTCCGTTGTCTATCACGACCCCTGCTATCTCGGCCGCTACCAGTCGATCTACGCCGAGCCCCGCGCCGTCATCGAGCAGCAAGCCACCCTGGTCGAAGCCCCGCGCAACCACGAGCGCAGCTTCTGTTGCGGAGCCGGCGGAGGACTCGCCTTCCTCGGCGAAGAGAAAGGCGACGCACGCGTCTCCCACGTACGCGCTCGCGAACTCGCCGCCACCGGAGCCGGCACCGTCGCCACAGCATGCCCCTTCTGCAACACCATGTTTCGCGACGCCCTCACCGCCATCACGCCCGCGGACGAAACCCCACCTCAACTCCTCGACATCGCCCAACTCGCCGCCCGCAACCTGCCGCTCAAGTAACCGGGTGCCCCACGTTCGCGAAGCGACCGTGGGGTCATGCGAGCCTTCACTACCGCATGGTCACAAACTTCCCCTCGCACGAGTATGCCTTCGCCGGCGCCTTCGCATCCAGCGCCGTAATCTTCACATCGTTTCCCTCCGCCGCCTTCGCCAGCGGCAGGTTCGTCCCGCCGTTCCCAATGTCCGCCAGCTTCAGGTGCATCTTGTCCGGCGTGATGCCGTCGATCGTCACATTCACCAGGTTCACCTGCGTCCGGTGGTCCTGGTCATATCCCGCAATCAACACATCGCCCGGTGTGAGGTCGGTGATGTTTTCGAGCGTGATGCTCCTGTACTCCGGAATGCGCGTTCCCTTGATCCCCGGGTCGACAAAACCCTCCACCGTCTGGTTGTTGTAGTACGGGCTGATCGCAATCGGGATCGGCACATCGCGCATGCAGATGTTGCGGTAGGTCATGTTCTCCACCAGGCCGCCGCGGGTGGCATTGCTCTTGATGCGGATGCCGCTGGTGGTGTGGTCCTCGGTCAGCCCATCCACCAGCAGGAAGCTGTCGCCCGTATTCGTCTCGCTGCCAATCGACATCCCATGCCCGCTGTAAAAGTGGTTGTCAATCACGGACATGTGCGTCACGCCCGTCTTGATGGCCACGTTGTCGTCGCCGTTGTCGATCCAGCTATGCGCAATCGTAATGTTGGTCGACGACCCCGGATCGATGCCGTCCGTATTCCTCGGCCGCGGGTCGTTTGGCCCGGGCTCATGCACCGGCGTCTTCAGATGCACGCCCCACGCCGTAAATCCATCCGTCCGCGACACGCCCACGTGGAAGTTCGGCGAGTCGTGCAGCGTAATCCGGTACATGGTAAAGCCGTCCGCGTTTGCGGCCGAGATCAGCCGCGGATCGCTGTATGGAATCCCATTCGGCAGCGCGTCGGTCGGCTCGCCCTTCACCGCCAGGCCCCACCACGAGATGTCCTGCCCCAGCAACTTCGCGCCGCCGCGGCCATCGATCACGCCGTCGCCCATAATCCCCACATTCTTCGCACGAATCGTGATGAACGCCTTGCACGGTCCTTTCGACGGAATGGTCCCGCACGTCCCCGGCCCGTTCACGTCGTAGTCCGCCGGGTCGCGCGATGCAAACAGCGTCACGCCCTTATCCACCAGCAGCGTCACGCCCTCCGGAATAGTCAGTGGCCCACTGAGATACGCATTGCCCGCCTTACCCGCAAGCGGTCCAACGTGATCGGCAAGTTCTACGGCCTTCCCTGCGCCACATCCATCCAGCGCTTTCTGGATTCGCTCCGTATCTGGCTTGTCTTCCGCGCTTTTGCCGGCCCCATCCGTAATGCGACCGTCCTCTGTGCCCAGCAGATTCGCGCTCAGTTTCACGCACGCCGCCGGAATCTTCGGTTCCGTCACTGTCCGCGTATCCTGCGCCCACGCGCCCGACACCATCGCCACTACGCCGCACGCCAGCAGTACACGCAACTGGCGCCCGCACATCCGCTCCCACGTCGCACTCTCACACATCGATTCCAACCTCCAAGCTTGGCCATGCCAAAGTACAGCAAGCTCAGGGTCGCTGTACACAGGGACGAGAAAACCCAGCCGGAATCGGCTATTCCGAACCCGCATCACCCAGCTTCACCGTCAGCGCCACGACGCATGGCACCATCACAATTGCGATAAACACAACTCCTGCCAGAAAATCATGCATGCCAGACCCCCAAAAAAGTACCAACGTAATTCGCTGGTCAACTCTTCCGGCTATCGGCAAATCCTCCCGGACCCATCACATAGAAACTCGGATCGTTTGAAAATCCATACCCCTCCCCGAGCCGCCATCGCCGGTGCTTCAGCACCAGAAAAAACGGGTTCAGACGCGAAGAAGCCGCCCGGCAACGGGGCGGCCTCTTCATTTGGGAGAATAGTTCCAACGGAGGCAAAGCCATCAGAACTTTCTGGCTGCATACTAAGTTTGGCCCAAACCGGTGTCAAGGCCAAAACTTTGCAAATGCAACTCATTGAAAACAGGCTGTTTATTGACCAGTATCCGAACGGTAACATTCGTTTTCTATTCGCCTGTAAAGATTCAAGGCGATCACAAATGGCCACAAACGAATAGGTTTACCTGCGTCAATGCACCGGCCAAGGTGCACGCCAGCCTCCGCTCGGGCCTTCCGGCCCATTCCACCGGGCTCACGCCCTCGGACCGCGCAGACGCCTGCTTCCTGCCTCGCGCAGATCGATCCGCAGGAACTCCGGCTCGGTCGCTGCGGGTTTGCCCTGCATCACCCGAATCGCCGCCCTGCCAAAGCCAAGCGACAGTCCCAGCACCACCGCCGCCAGCGCGCCCAGCCCGGAGAAGATCGCGATGCTCTCCAACAGCGTGTACGTCTTGTGTATCTCCGACTGAAATATCAGCGGCATCGGTTTGTCGAAGCTTAGCTCGCTGTGCAGATGAACCGATTCCACCATCGCCTGCGCCTCGGCTGCGGACCACTCGCCCGTGGTCAGCGCCACCAGCGGTCCCTCCCTGCGGAGCATCACCGTCCCCGCCGGAGCGCCCTCCAGTTTGATCGCCGCCTGGATCGCACGCGCTTGCTCGCCTGCGATCTGCGGCGTCGGATACAGCAGCAGCGTCAGCACGCCGCCATTCCTGTACTTCGCGGTAACTGTTTCTCCGCTCCTGTCGAACCCCACCACCTGCGCCGGCACCGCGCCTCTCATCGCCTGATAGCCCACCGGCCCCAGCGCATACTTCACAGAATCCGCGTCCAGACCCTTCGCCGGCAGCAGTGCCGGCAGCAGCGGAGCCACCCCAGAGGACCCCCTTGCCCTGGGCAGATGGTCGATCAGCTCATTCATCACCGCAGCCGTCGCCGCGCGATCCAGCTTGCCGCGCTCCACCACCACGTTCTTGCCGCTGCGCAGCAACAACTCGTCCTCATTGGCAACCGAGTCGTCCCCCAGCTTTTCCCGCCGCATCCCCGGCTTCAGAAAGTAGTCATACGCTGAAATCGCCCCGCTCGCGTCCACAAACTGATACACCGCTACATTTCCGCGCTCGGCCCCCTGCGTGTAGTCCGACCGCGCAAACCGCCTCAGCCCATCCTCGGCCAGGACCGCCTTGTCCGCCCCATCCACGTGGTCCAGCCCATCGCCTACGTCCCCTTCAGCCGCCCGTTTCATCTTGCCCAGCGTCGCCGGCAGCAACGGCGCCGGCGGTTCCGTCAGCATCATCGGCGTCGCTGGACCGGCGCCCGCCGCCTGCGCAATAAGCCGAATCCCCGAACCGCCGCATAGTCCCACGCTGAAGACCGCAGCGCTCGTTATCGCAAGCCGCGTCGCTGCGCGAAGTCGCGCCGAAAGCCGCTCCCTCATCCGGCAATCGGATCGAATCAGCAATCCAGAAAAATCACCCATACTTCGCTCAGACTACCACCGCGCCCGCCCCGTTAGCGCGCCCACCGCGCTTGCTGACCACCGAGAACTGGCCACCCGCAACTGCCTTACTCCGCCAGTGTGTACTCCAGGTCGTACGAATGCTGCCCACCCGCGATCGTGATCGTGAACCTGCCCGCAATCCCCTTCAACTCGCCTGTCCCCGATCCAGGCACGATGATGACGTTCATCTTCGGCCCGTTCTGGTCCATTGTCGCAAAGTGCTGCAGCGCGAAGCTGCCCTGCTTCCCCGCGAGCGTTCCCGTCACGACCTCGATCGCAACATATCCCGCCACACCAGCCTTCGGGTCGCCCCCGGAAAACATCTCGCCCTTCGTCTTCGCCTCCAAATCCCCGTGGAGCTCCTTGTCGATCGAGAAGCGACCCAGCCCCTCCGCCGGAGGCGGCGTCAGCGGCGCAACCTTTACTGAAAACGTGCCATGTGCATGATGCATCCCTGGAACCCCCGCCTTTACCGCCCTCAGCCTAGCCGCGCCATCGCAACTAGCAACCAGCAACCAGCAACTTCTTTACTGTCCCACCGCCGCGCGCTCGGTCGCCACCCCTTCTTTGCGTCCGGACCCGCTCAATCCGCCTTCGTACCGCGCGATGCCCTTGTACAGGCTCTCCGCTACCCGCTGCCGATACTCCGGCTGTGTCAACTGCTCCGCGTCTTTCGGATTGGTCACAAACGAGATCTCCGCCAGAATCGACGGCATATTCGCCCCGATCAGCACCACAAACGGCGCCTTCTTCACCCCGCGGTCTTTCAGCCCGGCATTCCCTGCGTGCAGGCCGCCATACAGGCTTTGCTCCACATCCGCGGCAAATTCCCGGCTCTCCGCGATCTTGTCCTTCAGCGCAATCTTCTTTACCAGGTCGCTCAGCTGGTGGATCGATTGATCGCTCACCGCGTTCTCGCGCGCAGCCACGTCCAGCGCCGTCGGGTCCGACGTGAAGTTCAGGTAATACGTCTCCACCCCCCGCGCGCTCTCGTCCGGCGACGAGTTCGCATGGATCGACAGGAACAGGTCCGCCTGCGCCTTGTTGGCAATCGCCGTCCGCGTTTCCAGCGGCACAAACGTGTCGTCGGACCGCGTGTAGATCACCTCCGCGCCCAGCCGGTCGCTCAGCAGCTTGCCCAGCCGCAGCGCCACGTCCAGCACCACGTCCTTTTCCTCAATCCCGTCCACGCCCAGCGTGCCCGAGTCGTGTCCGCCGTGTCCGGCATCGATCACGATCCGCCCAATCTTCAGCCCCAGCGCCCGCACCAGCGAGGTCTCGCCATCCGCTGTCGGCACCGCCGCGCGCGCCGGCGTCGCGTCCGCAACCGTTGCCCCGTCCGCCGCCTTCGCCTTGCTCTTCCGCGTCTTCGCGCTCAGGGTGGTCGGCTGGGTTCGAGCCGGAGGCTGGTGTGCCCCGCTGGTCGCAGCATCATCGCCATTAGCCGGATCGGCAGCCGCGGCAGCTCGCCGGCCACTGTTCCCTGTCGGGGTCCCCGGCGAGCGGTCGTGGCTCGCTGGGGTGACCGTTCCCTGGTCCCTGTTTCCCGCATCGACCACCGCCGAGATCGGCTTCGACGTCGGCTCGCTGGTCGCATCCACTCTCCCCGGCATCTCGCTCAGGTCCACAACCTCGCTGGGCGAGCTCTTCGTCGCCACCGCGTTGGGCACCGGCCGTGCCGCCGTCGGCTTCGCAATCCGGGCCGTGTACGGTGCGGGCGTCTCCGCCGACGTCACAATATCCTCGCCCCCCGCCGCCTGCCCCTTGTCTGCTGCTCCCGTTCCCTGCTTCTTGCCCCCATGAATATCGATGATCAGCCGGGAGGGGTTCGGCAGCAGAAATGCCGAGTACTCGGTCACATCGTTGACATCCAGTACCACGCGCGTCACATCGTCCGAGTACTGCGCCGCCCGTATCCTCTTCAGAAAACCGTCGTCCGTCACCAAAAAGCTCTTGCCCACCAACTCCTGCGCCAGCCGCGTCCCATGCAGATCGAAGAAAATCCGGTCCGGATTCGGCACCCGGGCCGCTTCATACGTCACGCCGTCGCCCAGATCGATTGCCACCCGCGTATACGTCGCCGTCGACCAGTGCCGGATGCCCGTTACCAGCGCCCTCTTGCCGTTGTGCGCCTCGCCGTTCACAACCGCGCTTGCCACTGAGCTGGGTGGCCCATCCCTCGCAGCGCCATCGCGAACCGGGGTCCCTGCCAGCTTGGCTGGTGGGGTTGGAACCGGGGTCCCCGCCAGCTTGGCTGGTGGGGTTGGAAGGGTGGGTTGCGCCG
The DNA here is from genome assembly GCA_003162875.1 of Granulicella sp. Classification (GTDB taxonomy): domain Bacteria; phylum Acidobacteriota; class Terriglobia; order Terriglobales; family Acidobacteriaceae; genus Edaphobacter. Next base: position 10,620 of record PLUT01000385.1, on the reverse strand, counting down.
CCGCGAAACTCTTCGCGTTCTTCCCCGAAGTCTGCGCCATCGCCGGCAAAGAAGAGCTTCCGCTGACCGCCGATCGCTGACCGCTGACCGCCGACCCGCGAGTCGAATCCGGCCCCTCCGCAAACGCTCGGCGCACAACAGAGTCTCCGCCATCCACCGGCTTCGTCATCGACTGTCCCGCCGCGCCTCTCCGTGCTGTCTTTTCTGACAACTGAGAACTGACAACCGGCGCCGGTTTCAACGATGCCAGCCCCGCCTTCGCCTCCTCCGCTTGCTCGCTCTTCGCATGTTCCTTCAGCAGCAGCTTGTACGCGCTCGCCGCCGCCGCCTTATCGCCCAGCTCGTCTTCCTCGATCTGGCCTTCGGCCAGCTGTGCCTGCGCCCCCAGCGAACTCGCCGGATACTGCGTCCGCAGAAACTCATACTGCCCCACCGCTGCTTTCGAACTCTTCGCATCGTGCAGCGATCGCCCCTGCTCCGCCAGCAACTCCGCCACCGCGTTCACCGCCGCTGGCGCGTGCACATCCGCCGGGTTCGCGTGATAGATCGCCCGATACAAGTCCATCGCCCGCGTGTAGTCCGCCCGCGTCCTGTCGCCCTCAGGCATCGCCTCCAGCGCATCCCGTCCGCGCTCCGCCTGCTCCCACGGCGACAGTGCCGCAATCTTCGCAATCTTTCTGGCACCGTGGGTATTGGCCCGCGTCGTGGTAGCATCCACCGCCGCCCGCGCCGTCCCGCTGCACGCTGCCGCCAGGCACACCGCTCCCGCCATGCACCCTGCACATCGTATCCACCGCATAGCTCGACTTGGACTCGTGAAGGGCATCGTCGCTTCAGTTTAAGATGCGCAAGCCTCCACCACCCCTGGGAAAACCGGCCCGGAATACCCCCCGATACCCCCAACTGCGCCGGTCAACTCATAACTCAATCCCTGGTTCCGCGAAAGCACAGCAATGCCCCATCATCTCCATCCGCTTCTGCGCCCCGCTTACCGCCCGGATGAGAGGCGGTAGTCCTGTGCCCCGCCGCGGAAGAAGTGGTGCTGCACCATGCTGTGTCCGAGCCAAAAGGCAAACACCCCGAGCAGCATCAGCAACAGGAATTTGCCGAATCCAAGCCACCCTGGCCCTTTCGCTTTCGCATCCGGCTTGTCTTCCCTGGGCGACATCGCTGCACCCCCACACCATTATGCACCCCACACAATTGGATGCCCCAGGCCGCATCCGCGGCAGCCCCTCAAGCTACTTCGCAGTGATCGTGTCCTACCCCAGCAACGCGCCCACCACCTCTGCCGCCTTCGCCAGCGCGCCATCCAGTGCGCCTGCGTCGCTACCGCCGGCCTCCGCCAGGTCCGGACGCCCGCCGCCCTTGCCGCCCACCATCCCCGCCAGCGCGCCCACAATCTTCCCTGCCTGCACCTTCGCGGTAAGGTCCTTGGTCACGCCCACAATCAGCGCCACCTTCCCCGCATCAGAATCAGCCGCGCCCAGCACCACCACGCCCGAGCCCAGCTTGCTCCGCATCTGGTCGACGAGGTCCCGCATCGGCCCGCGCTCCAGCCCGTCGACTCTCTGGACGAGCAGCTTGATCCCTTTGACGTCCACCGCGCTCGCCTCGCCCGCCGCAGCCGACGCCGACTTCATCCGCATCGCATCCAGCTCCCGCCGCAGCTTCTTCATCTCCTCTTCCTGCGCCGCAATCTTCGCCCGCAGCGCGTCCGCCGGCGACCCTTCGGCCGTCCCCACCATCTGCCCCACCACGCGGGCCACCTCGAAGTCCCGCCGGAACTCGCCCAGCGCGCGCATCCCGCTCACCGCCTCCACCCGCCGCACGCCGCTCGACACCGACCCCTCGCCGACCACCTTGATCAGCCCAATCTCGCCGGTCGCGCCCGTATGCGTCCCGCCGCACAACTCCGTCGAAAAATCCCCAATCTTCACCACCCGCACCTTGTCGCCGTATTTCTCGCCGAACAGCGCCATCGCGTGGTACTCGTTCACCGCAACGTCGATCGGCACATCCACCAGCGTCTCCACCCTGGTGTTCTGGAGCACCTGCGCGTTCACAATGCCCTCCACCTCCGCCAGTTCCTCCTCCGCCACGCCGGCAAAGTGCGAGAAGTCGAACCGCAGTCGCGTCGCATCGTTCAGGCTTCCCGCCTGCTTCACATGCTTGCCCAGCACTTCCCGCAGCGCCGCGTGCAGCAGATGCGTGCCGGTGTGGTTGCGTTCCGTCGCGCGCCGGTTCTCGGCATCCACTACCGTGTCCACCGCGTCGCCCACCGCAATCCGCTGCGTCGCCTTCACCTTGTGCGCAAAAACTCCCTGCACCGGCTTGGTGCAGCCCTTCACCTCGGCCACTACCTGGTTGGGTTCGCCCGGCGCGCCTCGGGGAACCACCAGCCACCCCACGTCGCCCACCTGCCCGCCGGAGTCCGCATAGAAGCTGGTCGCATCCAGCACCACCTCGCCCGTCTCGCCGGCCTTCAACTCCGCCGCGCCCACACCGTCCTTCACCAGCGCCAGCACCTGCGCGCCATCCACCCGCAGCGTCGAGTAGCCTTCAAACTCCGTCTTCGCCAGCTCGCGATACACCGGCGCCGCCGACTTCTGCGACCCGCCCTTCCAACTCGCCCGCGCCCGCGCCTGCTCCTCTTCCTTCGCCTTATCAAATCCCTCCATATCAAACTCAATGCCAGCATCCCGCGCCGCATCCACCATAAAATCCAGCGGAAGCCCGAAAGTCTCGTATAGATGGAATGCTTTGCGGCCGTCCAAAACGACAGGTTTAGACTTGAGTCGGCCCCTCAGTATCTCAGCGTGTTCCGCTGAGTTGGGATTATTCCAGCCGTTTACCGCAGCGAGATAGATGCCGAGCTCGACCCCATCCCAATCGCAAGAATCTGGACGCCACGTGTCAAAAAACGTGACTCGCAGGTTATCAATCAATTCCTGCGTTATACCTATCTTGAAGTCCCTGTCCAAGCCTCTTAGCCCGTCAAAAAGTGCTGAATAGATTGAATTTTGGATTGCCGCTCTCAACTCGCGATCTCCGAGCAGTAGCACTCGCGCGAACTGATGCTCTTCCGCAAGCACCACCTTGCTCACTCGCTCCGCAGTCTCCTTCAACTCTGGATAAGCCGCCTGCATCTCATCGACCACCGCGAATACCATCTTGTGCATAAACGGCTCATTCTGGCCGAGGAGACGCCCATGACGTATCCCGCGGCGAAGAATTTTACGCAAGACATACTCTCTCCTTCCGTTGCCAGGAACAACCCCGTCGGAAATGAGAAAAGTAGCCGCCCGCGCATGGTCTGCAATGATTCGAAGAGAAGGAGCGGCCTTTGTCTCCTCAGTTATGTAGCCAGCCCCTCGGCTGTACCACTCCGAGGCGCCCGTCAATTGTTCCGCTCGATAGATAAGTGGCTTAAATAAGTCGGTCTCGTAGTTAGAGAGTTTCTCTTGTAGCACGCAAGCAATCCGCTCCAGCCCCATGCCTGTATCGATCGACGGCTTAGGCAGATACAGAAGCCTTGGTCCGTCGGGCAAAATGACACGATCAAACTGCATGAAGACGAGGTTCCATATCTCGACGTAACGCTGGTCGTCTTCGCCGAATGGTTTGTCCTCACCAGTCTCGCTGGCCTCGATCCCGAAATCATAGAAAATCTCGGAACACGGGCCGCAGGGACCGGTATCACCCATCTGCCAGAAGTTGTCCTTCTCTCCCGTCGCGAAAATGCGTTCCTTGGGAACTCCGGCTTCAATCCACAGTTTCTCGGCTTCTTCGTCTCGCCCAATCGTGCCGGAACCCTCGAAGATCGTCACATACAGCTTCGCCGGATCGATCCCGAACCACTCTTTGCTGGTCAGCAGCTCCCACGCATACGCAATCGCGTCCTTCTTGAAGTAATCCCCAAAAGAAAAGTTCCCCAGCATCTCGAAGAACGTATGGTGCCGCCGCGTGAAGCCCACATTCTCCAGATCGTTGTGCTTCCCCCCAGCCCTTACACATTTCTGCGATGTCGTCGCGCGCGAGTAGTCCCGCCGCTCCGCGCCCAGGAACACATCCTTGAACTGGTTCATCCCCGCGTTGGTAAACAGCAGCGTAGGATCGTTGGCCGGCACCAGCGACGAGGAATGCACGCGCCGGTGCCCTTTCCCCTCAAAAAACCGCAGAAAATCTTCCCGAATCGCGCTTCCCAATCTAGATTCCATAAGTGTAAAGTCTACCGCAGAGTCCGGATGCACTACGTAGTACAATCGAAATCAGGAGCGCTCCCATGCGCCGCGTATCCCTTCGCGAAGCCAACCAGAATTTTTCCGCCTTCATCGCCGAGGTTGAATCCGGCGAGCGCCTTGTCCTGCTTCGCCGTGGCAAGCCCGTCGCCGAAATCATTCCCTACTCAAAGCGGCCCGACCCCAAGCGTCTGGCAGCTCACAGGGAACTAATGGCGTTGTTGCGCGAAGGCATTCCACTGGGTGGAGTTCCCCCCACACGCGACGAAATGCATGAGCGCTAACCGCCGCTACACATTCGATACCAACATCCTCTTCTATGCTTCGGACAACGCTGCAGGAGAAAAGCACGGCAAGGCGATTGCCCTGACTGATTCGGCTATCGCCCACGACTGCGTCCTCCTCCTGCAATCACTCGGCGAACTCTCAAACTCTGCACTGAAACGACGAGCCAAATGGGCGGATCAGCTTCGCGAGATCATCCAGGCCTATCGGCGGTCGTTCCCAATCGTTGCCTCCTCTGAGGCAGATCTCGAGCAAGCCCTTCTCCTCCACCAGCAGCACAACGTACCGTTCTGGGATGCCATGCTCTGGGCAACCGCGCGCCGCGCCGGCTGTACCCTCCTCTTATCCGAGGACCTTCAGGACGGACAAACTCTCGGTGGCGTTACCATCCGCAATCCGTTCGCCCCGGGCTTCGATCTGGACGCGCTCNNCCGTCCTCCGCAAACGCCTGGTCCGTCCAGTCCCACCCCGAATGCTGCATCAGGAACACGTGCTCGCCCGGAGCCGCCTTCACCGCCTCATACGCCACCACCGGCAGGCCCGTGAATTGCCGCAGATGCATCGCCGTCAACGCCATCGTGTCGTGTTTGTTCCACCGCATCTCCTCGTCCGCGGAGTACACCAGCGTCATCCGCGCCTTCACATCCGCATCCGGCTCGTAGTAGCGGTCCTCCTCGAACGCGCCCATATCCTGCACATAGAGCCGCCCATCCGCACTCGCCTGCAGCGCCGACTTCGCCTCTGCCGGCAGAGCCAGGCTCGCCAGCCTCGCCGCCGTCTTCTGTTGTTCCGCATGGATCCTCACTGCGCCGCCGCCCACAATGCCCACCCCCAGCGCCACCAGCGCGAAGTGGAACACCGCATCCCGCCGCAGCCACGGTGCTAGCGCCACGCCCACCAGCGCGGCAATCGCCACGATTGCCCCCAGCGCGAACCGCGCCTCAATCGAGTGGGTCACCACCCGCGCCAGCACGTACGCGAGCAACGGCATCGCCGCCAGCATCAGCATCAGCACCCACTCCGCCGCCGCCACAGTGCGCCGTACCCGCACGCATCCCCACGCCAGCGCTACCGCAAACACCACCAGCGCGGCCATCCAGACATGCTGCGCCGCCAGGCCCATCTGCGTGTAGTCGAGCAACATCGACCGGTACGCCCGCGTAATATCGTGCGGCCCCACCGTCCCGCCGTTGTAGTAGTTCCCGCGAAACGCACTCGCCGCCTGCAGAAAGGGCATCGTCCCCAGCCAGCCAAGCATCCCCGCGACAATCGCCCCGCACATCGCCCAGTCGATCCTCCGCCGCGCTAGCGTCCTCCAAGCCTCCGCCGCGCATACCGGCGCCAGCAGTAGAATTCCGAAGTAATGCGCATTGATCGTCGCCGTAATCGCCGCCGCCAACCCCACCAGCGCCCACCCCCGGCCAAAGCCGTCCTCCTCGCTGACCGCTGATCGCTGACCGCCGACCGCCGGTTCCTGCACAGGTTTCTCTCCCGAACCCGCCGAATGTACTCTCGAGCTGCGACTCGCCACCTGCCAGCACCACAGCGCCAACGCATACAGCCCCAGCATCAACCCATACGGCCTGCCTTCAGCCGAGTAATACAATGTCGCCGTCATCGCCGGAAATGCCGCCGCCACCGCACCTGCCCGCTCCCCCGCCAGGTTCCGCACAAAAAAGAACAGGCAAACCTGCATCAGCAGAAATCCCGCCAGCGCCGGCAGTCGCGCGGCAAACGCTCCCACCCCGAAAACCTGCATCGCCCCATGCGAAAGCGCGTGGTCCAGCAGGGGATCAAGCGAAATCGGCGACGTCCGTTGCACTTCAATCAGCTTCCCCAGTGTCCCCACGCTGTCCGTCTGGAACTGGTACATCTCATCCTGCGACATCAGCTTCGCATGCGACCACCCCAGCGACGCCAACGCCGTCACGCACACAAACACTACCGCCATCGCCCGCGCGAGCCGGCATTTCTCGGGTGCCCCATTCACTTGAGTCTCACCGTCGCGAGGGGGAAGGTCACCGATGAAACGTTCCCACCCGTCGGCTGCACCACTGGGATCGTCGGCATAAAGAGGTTTTCCAGCCACGGCAGCCGCACAAACAGCAGCATCACCATCACCACCACCGTCACCGTAAACCACAGCATCAGTCCCCGCTCGCGATACAGCTTCTCCGGATTCTGTACCGCGGAATGATGCTCGAACGCCAGCTTGAAGTAGATCGCCATCACCAGCGCCACCAGCGGAAACCCCAGCAACAGCTCAATCCGGTAGCGGATCACGAACGCGCCAAAAAACAGCATCGCCGTCGACGCATAGAACACCACGCTCACCAGCAGGCTCTCCGGCGTATACCGCTTGAAGCTCGCCCGGTATGCCCCTGCCACGCCCCTGTCGCCAATCTCGCGCAGCTCGCTGAACCGCTTTAGCGCCATAAAGTAGCACCCGATCATCCAGTAGCTCATCAGCAGGCTCAGCGGCGGCACCAGGAACGCCGCCACCGCATACCATCCCAGCAGCATCCGCAGCGGGTTGTTCACGCTCTCGGTCAGCACGTCCAGGTAGGGCACGTCCTTGGTCCGCAGCGGCTTAATGTTGTACACGCACCCCATCACCCACAGCGCCAGCGCCGTCACCGCAAACGGCCGCGAGATCGTCCACCCGATCGCCACCCCCGCCACCGCCATCGCAATCCACTGCACGTATGCCAGCGGAACGCTCACCAGCCCCAGCGCCGCCGGTCGCTGCCGTTTGGTCGGATGCAGCCGGTCATACGGCGCATCCAGCACCTCGTTGATCACGTAGTTGCTGCACGCCACCAGCGTGATCGACACCAGCGCCCACGCCAGCTTCGCCACCAGACGCGCATTTATCAGCCCCGGGTCCACGCTCAGCGGCACAATCACGCCGGGCAGCACAAACAGGTTCTTGATCGAATGGTCCAGCCGCGCAATCGCCACATGCGCCTTCAACCGCTCCGCAAAAGTCACCTTCGTCCCAGCCGTCTCGATCATGCGGAACCCATCGTCCCCTGGCNNATGTTTGAATAACTCGGGTCAGAGTCTTTCGGAGTAGTAGCGGGCTTCAGCCCGCGGTAATCGGTCAACCAAACAGTGGGCTTCAGCCCCGGGCCCTTTGCTTGGCGCGACCATTCCGCTTCGTTCAGCGCCCTCTTCAGCCCGCGAGAACAAGGTCAATCAAAATCAAAGCCGATTCGATTTCCGCGCGCCCTTCAGCGTACCCATCAGAACCAGGTCCCCGCCTTATACCTCACATACTCCTCGCCAAACGCCTCGCGCAGCACCGCCTCTTCCTTCCGCGCCCGAGCGATCTGCACCGGCATCAGCACCGCGATCGGCGCCAGCAGCAGCCATCTCTCCGACACAATCACCAGCCCCACCAGAAACATCGCGCTGAACACATAAATCGGGTTCCGAATCCGCGAGTACACCCCCGTGGTCACCAGTTTCTTCGCCTTCGCCCGCACCGAGAACGACGCCCCCAACTGCACCCTTGCCGCCATCAACAGCGCCACCCCGACTGCCGCCATCACGCCACCCACCATCTTCACCGGCGTCCACGTCACCATTCCCACATGCATCGCCAGCCACACCGTCATCCCGACAATCACCACAAACGTAATCACGTTCGCCTTCATCGTTCTATCCTCTCCTGTCTAAACCTTCGCTCCCCACACCGCGCCCTCCAGCAGTGTCACCCGGTCCCTCGTCTTCCGCAACGCCAGGAAGCTCTCCCGCCGTTCAACCATCGCCATCACCGAAACCAGCGCGTCGAACGCGTCTTCGCTCCCCCGCGCCTTCTCGATCGCCTCTCGCGGCAACGCAACATACGCTGCATCCTTCCTCCGCTTCCTCGCAAGATACTCCTTCCTCGCCTGCGCATTCCCTTTGTGCACCTCGCCGGTCAGCAGCCGCGGATAGATCTCCACCACCAGCGGCCTTCCTCGCTGCGCCCGCAGCGCCGGCTCCTCAAAAGGCCATACGCGAAATCCCGCATCGTGCAGCCGCTCCAGTTCCGGAATCCCGCGCAGCGTCCCGGTCCCCACCGCGCCCGCCCCGCCAATCTGAAACGGCGACTTCGGCGCGATCCCCTTCACCTTGGCCGCCTGCTCCGGGTCGATGATCCGCGCCCGCACCTTGCACGCCTCATCCGCGCGCCGCAGCATTCGCAGCGCGCCTGCCGCGCCGCAGAATTCTGCCGGCTTCTTCCCCGTGCGGTGCGGCCCCACCCTGCCCCAGAATCGCGCCTCCGCGCACTCCCGCGCCAGCCACCGCTCCCCATGCTCGGCCACAATCCGCCAGAACTCCGGCCCCGATCGCGCCCCATGCTCCGCCACGAACCACGCCGGATAGCTGAAGCAGAAATCCACGCCCACCACCATCCGCGGAGTCTCCCGCGCCGCCGCAATCAGCCACTCGCGCAACTCCTCCCGTGTCCGCCCACCCTCCAGCGTGACGGATCCCCCGAACACCCGCCCAACGCGGGGTGCCCCATTCAAGGCGGTCTTATCGCCATCCGGGGTCCCCGACGAGCGACCTTTGCTCGGTGGGGTGGCGTGGGTGGGGTCCTTCGTCCACACCCCTGCCCAAAGCTTCCGCCGCTGCCCCGCCGCGCTCCGGTCCCCCGACCAATCAACCGCCACCACCCGCTGTACTTCCATCATTTTCACGGAACCTCTCCCGCCTCACCCGCGTATTCTTCTCTTGACTGTCGCGTTGGGCAAAATGCGCGGCCGAAAGGTGACCCATGATCAAGTTCCTCCTCTTCTGCATCCTTCTCGTCCTCTGCTGGCCGCTTGCCCTGCTCGCGCTCATCCTTTACCCGATCGTGTGGCTGGTCGCTCTGCCCTTCCGCATCGTCGGCGTCGCGGTCACCGGAGTCTTCGCCCTCATCACCGCCATCTTCCTCTTCCCCGTCCGCATCCTCCGCACCGTCTGATTTCCGTCTGCCATCCCCCATTTTTGTTTGTCATTCCGTAGCGCAGCGGAGGAATCTGCTTCTAGTTGTCACCACCCTCATCGACGCCTTCCCCCACATCCACCTCCTCCACCTCCACCCCCCACTCCCGCAGCACCTTAAAGACCGTCCCCGCCGAGAACCCCGCCCGCAGCAGCCTTCCCATCACCCGAGCCGTCTCCTGCTGCTTCCGCTCGCCCGCCGGCTGCTTCATCCGTTTGCGCGCGACATACTCCCGCGCCAGTGCCACCTCATCCACGCCCGCGTACGCCGCACTCACCGCCTTGCCCACCGTCTCCGAAGCCACGCCCTTCGCCGCGAGGTCCTGTTGCACCCGCCGCTGCCCGAACTTCTCATTCTCCTTGCGCAGCCGCGTGTAGTCCGCCGCAAACCGCGTGTCGCTCAGGTAATTCAACTCCTTCAGCCGCCGGACCACCGCGTTCATCGCCCGCTCGCCGTCGTCTCCCTCCGCCGCGCGCGTCTTCATCAGTCGGCGCAGCTCGCGCTCCGTCCGCATCTTCGCGGCGAGCGCCCGCACCGCATACTCCAGCAGCCCCGCCTCGCTAAGCGCCTCCCGCTTCTTCGCCTTCTTGAACACCACTATCCCTCTCCACTTACCCGCCGCTGCTACTTACCCGCCACTGCTACTTATCCGCCGTTGCTTCTTATCCGCCGTTGCTTCTCAGATAGGTCCGGGCTTTAGCCCGGACATTACCTTTCGCCAAGGATTGGGGGCTTTAGCCCCCGGGATATGCACTACTTCTCCGCATACCTCCCCGTCTTCGTCCACCGGTCGCACCAATCCCCCACCACGGCATTCCACAACTCCGCATTCGGCGGCTTCAACACCCAGTGCCCTTCATCCGGGAAGTACAAAAACTTCGACGGAACCCCCAGCCGCTGGAGCGCCGTATACAGCTCAAAGCCCTGGCTCACATCCAGCCGGTAGTCCTTCTGCGAGTGGATCACCAGCGTCGGCGTCTTCGCATTCTCGATAAAGCGCATCGGCGACCACCGCCGGAACGGGTCCTCATCCGCCGGCAAATCCTGATACCGCCAAGGCTCCGCCGCATGGCCATCCGGGTGCCCCACATCTCGACTCTGAGATGTGGGTTT
>PLUT01000025.1 GCA_003162875.1 Granulicella sp. | reverse complement strand
GCCCGCAGCCAGGTTTCGGGAAGAAGAGATGCGCACACGGTTGCTGTCCACGGTCGCGCGGCTGGGTCACGGATTGATTGACATCTACCTCCTTACGATCACCCGCCTTGGCAGTCTCGACCTCCGGACGTTGGAATCTGATGCAGGGGACGGCCAGAGCCGCGATGAACGGCGCATCACGGAATACCTGGCGATCCTCGAGATGCAGCGGACGACTCCCCTTTCCGACCGAGTTTGGGGCGCGTTCGACGAATTGCGTGAGTTGGCCACGAACTTCGACCTCATCCTCGACGTTAATGCCCCCGAGGCGCGCGAATTGGCTGTCACCGACACCGCGCGTCTGTTTGGCACCTTGCTCGGCAGCCAGCAGCCGGTGGGGGGCATGTGGGGTAAGGTGAACCGAACGCTAGTCCAGCAGTTCCGGATGCCAGGGTACCCCTTCGTCCTCGTCACGACCGACCTACTTCAAGAGGGCGAGGACCTACATTCGTTCTGCTCATCGATTTACCACTATGGCATCTCCTGGACGGCGTCGTCGATGGAGCAGCGGATCGGCCGCATCGACCGAGTTCGCTCCCAATCCGACCGCCGTCTATCGGAACTTCATCGCGATGCCCATGGAGACGAGCTTCTTNNTATTTCCCGTACTTGCAAGACACGGTCGAGATTCTGCAGGTTGAGAGGGTGCTTGAAAGGATGAACGTTTTCCTGAAAATGATGCACGAGGGCCTTGTCGGGCCCGCTCCAGAACTCAAACACATTGACGTAGCGATTGCCATGGCTAGAGTACGGCGCCCAGTCGCGGCCTATTGTGAGAAACTCCATACTGCATTCCCAATAAAGCCTGCCATGATCGCAGGCGACGTAAGGAGTGTGATCGTATCCCCGACGCTTGCAGATGAAGCGCTCGACCGCTTGACCGCATTGCAACAGCTTTCTGGCGAACCGTTGATCATCGAATGGACTCCCAGCAATATAGAGGGCCAGCTATTTGGCACGATGTACCTCGCTGGCGGCCGGATTCAACCCTTTACGCTGTTGCTGGATTCACTCGCCGGACGACTAATGGTCAGATGCATAAGTCCAGTCGGTGTTGTTGATCTTGCCGCGTCGCTCGAGGCCATTCAGGATAGCATCAGGACAAAGCCAGTCAGGGTTGGAGCGGTTCCCGGCACCGAGGAGGGATCTTATAACCTCACGGTTCAGGAAGACGTTCTGCTTGGAGACCGCGCGCACGACAAGGCACGGGTAATCGCGCTCTTAAAACGCGTGGCGGAGGAGGCTGACCGTCTCGAGCAGATTCATCTGTCCGACGCGGATCGCGGCCTTGACTTGTTCGTGGACGATCTGCGTAAGGAAGGTATCGGTTCCCGTGATTGAGTGGCGCAAATTTTGCATGGGTGCACCCGACCTTACCTCGGACGACGCCGGTGTAACCATGCAATTCAGCGACGGGAGAAGGCAGCGAATCGACGTTCGCCCAGGAGATGGCGTGATTGAACTTCGAGGCGTCGTTGCTCGACGTGCGGTGGCAGTGCAGATCGAACGCGTGGCGCTGGTGGCCTGGGAGCGCAATCGCGCCAGCAGTCTAGTTGGATTCAGAGTGGATGATCGAGGCCGCCTCGTCGGTGAGTCTTGGGTGCCGACCCCCGGCCTGACACGCGACGAGTTTCTTTTCTACCTCCGTAGTGCGGCTGCTGCATGCGATCTGTTCGAGTATCAACTCACTGGCAAGGACCGAGAATAGACGAAGAGNNACGAAGAGGATTGTCTTTCAACTTCGTAGCACAGGGCACCCTACTCTCCTAGACTCCGAGCATGAGAAAGGCAGGACTTCAATTTGGCTGAGTTTCAATCGTCTCCCCTATCACTCGACCTCCGACGCATTGGGGCTGTCTGTGAAGAAGAATGGCAGACCTTCCTTGAGGACATGGATGCTGTGCCTGTCCCGCAAAGGCAGGATCTTCGAGGCTTCTTGCTGAATTGGGTGGCCGTTTTTATTCCCGAGGCTTTCCCGCCGTCATTGCAATCGAAGATGTCTGCATGGATGAGCCTACAAATCGACAGGAGCGGAGCATTCGATTCGAGCTATGTAAAGCCGCCGCTGATTGGATCGACACTATTCGCCTTGACCGGCGATAGATGGTGGCTGCGTATCCAACTGCTGAATTTTGCTGACGGCGGGTCGCTGGTGCGAAGTTTCTTTCACAAGTCTTTAGCCTTGGTGGCTCCAAGAATTGCTTTTGACTCAGATCTCCTTGAACGCTTGGATATCGGGATGAAGAGTCACTACTTCTACATGGATGTGCCACTGGCTCTATATGCGGTTGCCGTCGGAGATTCTGAGGAGAAGATTGTCAATCTCAAGAGATGGCAAGAAGGCTTCTTGAACTCACACGAGAAAGATGCCGTGGATGGATTTGTAAATGGACATCCTGTCATCAATCCGCTGCAGCATTGGATGTTAGAGAAGATGACGTATGTCGCGATGCGTTTTAGCTCTTTCCCCGTGGCATCTCCGAGCCATAACGGTCTGCCTCTTGGAACCGAATTCGGTGATGTCTGGGGTCGCGTGCAGCAGCATCCATTATTCGCCTCTTATATCGAACTTAGGCGGGGGGCCGAAGAGGCTGCGCCAAAGTGATTATTGCTAGATGTCGGCCTTGTGTCTGCCGAATGCAATTTGTAGCCTTCGGGCACGAAGGAACTTAAGCTCTATCCGGCTTCGTGACCTGATCCTTCGAAGAGGACAAATGGCTCGCCCATTGAGTGGCGG
>PLUT01000242.1:393-15319 GCA_003162875.1 Granulicella sp. | reverse complement strand
TGAGGTGGAAGTCGCGGTAGGGCAGGGTGCGCTCGCCGCGGATGGAGACGAGGGTGACGGCGGCGTCGTAGACGAGCAGCGCGGGGGGCGAGTCGGCTGCGGGCGAGGCGTTGACGATGTTGCCGCCGAGGGTGCCGCGGTTCTGGTTGGCGATGCTGCCGGTCCAGGAGGCGGCCTGGACGAGGAGAGGGAAGTCGACGGCGAGGACAGGATGGCGGCGGATGTCGGTGTANNGCGAGGGCTTCGAGGGCCGCGGAAAGGGTGGGCGGCGCGATGAGGTCGTATTCGGCGACGTTCGAGCGCATAAGGCAGTTGATAGTTGATAGTTGAAAGTTGCTGGTTGAAAGGCAAGAGCAAGAACAGGCAAGAGCAAAGGCCAATACGGGGATTCTTCCCCTTCGGCTTCGCTCAGGGTCAGAATGACAAGCAAAAACAACGGCAAAGTCAACGACTGAGATTCTGACTCTGCGAGTCAGAATGACGGCCTTCGCGGGGTCAGCCGGGTTTGGCGGCGGCTTGCTGGACGGCTTCGAAGATACGCATGTAGCCGGTGCAGCGGCAGAGGTTTCCGGCGAGGCCTTCCTGGATTTCAGGGAGAGTGGGGTGCGGGTGTTTGGCCAGGAGATGATGCGTGGCAAGGATCATGCCGGGGGTGCAGATGCCGCACTGCGCGCCACCGTGCTCCAGGAAGCACTGCTGGATGGGGTGGAGTTTGTCGCTGTCGGCGGGGGTGAGGCCTTCGATGGTGGTGATCTCGGCGCCTTCCGCCTGCAGGATGGGGACGAGGCAGGAGTTGACGAGCTCTCCGTTCATGATGACGGCACAGGAGCCGCACTCGCCTTCGCCACAGCCCTCCTTTGCGCCGGTGAGGCGAAGGTCCTCGCGGAGGACGTCGAGCAGGCGCTTCATGGGCGGGGCGGTGAGGGCTGTTGGTTGTCCGTTGACCGTGAGTTGGATTTCAGACATGTTGGGGCCTCGCGAAAGAGGGCATACTCCAGGGGCTAAAGCCCAGACTCCCTTGTCGGCTTGAGAGGGCCAAGCCTGAAGGCTTGGCGTACCCAGAAGCAACTGCAACGGCCCGGGGCTGAAGCCCTTTGGAGTTAGTCGAGCTATTCCGCGGGCTAAAGCCCGCTGCTTTTGTGCAGTTTGAGAGGGCCAAGCCTGAAGGCTTGGCGTACCTAGAAGCAACTGCAACGGCCCGGGGCTGAAGCCCTTTGTAGTTAGTCGAGCTATTCCGCGGGCTAAAGCCCGCTGCTACTCCCAAGACCGCAGCATGAACTGAATCGGTCATGCGGAGACCTCGGAGGTTTCAGCGGCAGGCAACCGCAGGTCCTTCGACTCGGCGTCTGCGACGCCTTCGCTCAGGATGACAGACGGTTGAGGGGTCATGCGTTCGAAGATGTCTTCGGGCAGGAGGGGGATCTCGGTGAAGGAGATGCCGGTGGCGTGCTCGATGGCGTTGAGGATGGCGGGAGCGGGGCCGTCCATGGGGAGTTCGCCGATGCCTTTGGCGCCGCCGGGGCCGTGGATGCAAGGCGTCTCCTCGAAATAGACGCGGATGGGCGGGAGGTCGGCGGAGGTGGGCATGATGTAGTTGGTCATCTGGCCGTTGCGCATGAGACCGTCGGCGTAGACGCATTTTTCGTAGAGAGCGTAGCCGATGCCCTGGGCGACGCCGCCCTCGACCTGGCCCCGGGCGAGGATGGGGTGGATGACCTTGCCGACCTCCTGCAGGGCGTGGAAGTCGGTGACCTGGGCCGCGTAGGTGAGGGTGTCAACGGCGACCTCGGCGACGTAGACGGCCCAGGCATAGGCGGGGTAGGCGTCGCCCCGGTAGAGGTCGTCGTCCCAGAAGATGTTGGGCGGGGCCTGGTAGCGGGCTTCCGCGACGAGAGAGCCGTGGTCGCGCAGGTAAGCCAGGGCGGCGGCGCGGAATTGCTCGGGGGTGTAGTTGGGGAGTGGTTCGGTGGCGGGAACCGCAGGTCCTTCGACTGCGTTCGGCGCAGGCGCCGAACTCCGCTCAGGATGACAATTCTGTTGTTGTTGCGAACTCCGCTCAAGATGACAATTCTGTTGTTGCTGCGCGCTTCGCTCAGGATGACAGATGTTGTGGAGGTAAGGCGCGAGGGTGGCGAGGAGGGATTCGGAGGCCTGCTCGACCAACTTGCCGACGATCATGGCGGTGCGGCTGGCGACGGTGGGGCCGGAGTTGGGGACGATGCCGGTGTCGGGCTGGGCGACCAGGACTTCGTCGTAAGGGATGCGGAGGGTCTGGGCGCAGACCTGGGAGAGGATGGTGTTGGTGCCCTGGCCGAATTCGGTGGAGCTAACCAGGAGGCGCGGTCGGCCTTCGGACGTGAGTTCGATCCGGACGATGGAGTTGAGGCGGCGCTCGCCGGAGCCGGTGAAACCGGAGCCGTGCATGAAGGCGGCGAAGCCGATGCCGCGCTTGACGGTGGAGGTGGGATTGGAGCGGTCGAACTCGGTGCGCTTGGCGTGGTAGTCAGATTCTTTGAGGGCCCGCGTCAGGAGATGCTGCATGTCGATTGGCTCAGCTAGAAGCTGGCCGGTGGCGGTGTGGTCTCCGGTGGAGAGGAAGTTGCGGCGGCGAAGAGCTTCCGGAGTGAGGCCGACGACGCGGGCTATTTTGTCCATGTGACGCTCAAGCGCGAACAGCGACTGGGGCGCGCCGAAGCCGCGAAAGGCTCCGTGGGGCGCGGTATTGGTGGCCATGGCCCGGGCGCGGACGGCGATGTGCGGCCAGAGGTACGGGCCGGGAGCATGGATGGTGGCGCGCGAGAGGACGACCGGCGAAAGCGTGGCGTAGGCGCCACCATCGAGGGCGATGTCGATCTCGCCGGCGAGGATTTTTCCGTCGCGGGAGACGGCGGTGCGATGGCGCGTGCGGCTGGGGTGGCGCTTGGTGGTCGCGATGAGGTCTTCCGCGCGGTCGTAACAGATCTTTACCGGGTGCCCCGATTTCATCGCGAGTAAAGCGGCGTGGGAGCCGATGACGCTGGGGAAGTCCTCCTTGCCGCCGAAGGCCCCGCCGGTCTCGGTCTGGATGACGCGGCACTTTTCCTGGGCCAGGCCGAAGACCAGCGAGAGTGCGTGGACGAGGTAGTAGGGGCACTGCATGGAGCCGGAGACGGTGACCGACTCCAGAGTGCCGTCCGGAGCGCGGAAGGTTTCGGCGATGACGCCGTTGTTTTCGATGTAGAGCTGCTCCTGCGCGCCGGTTCGGTATTCGCCTTCGACGATGAAGTCGGCGGCGGCGAAGGCGGTCTCGAGCTCGGCGGGCGAGGTGTTTTGCATGAAGAAGGACTTGAAGGTGTTGGGGGCGTGGTGGTTCGGATCATCGCCGTGCCAGATGACTTTGGATTCGTCTCCGGCTGCGCCGAGCTCGGAGTCTTCGATGGTGAAGACGCCGGGGAGTTCCTGATACTCGACGTGAACAGCTGCGACGGCGGCGGGCAGGACGGCCTTGTCGGGATGCGCGAGCAGAAGGATGGGTTCGGCTTGATGGTTGATGTGTTCGGCTGCGAGGCAGGGGTGGTCCTTGGCGAGGTGGACGATGGTGTTTTCGCCGGGGATGTCGGCTGCGGTGACGATAGTGAACTGGGACCAGTCGACCGAGAGGTCGAAGGTGATGGAGGCGATGCGGCCGCGGGCGATGGTGGAACGGACGGTGGCGCCGTACCACATGCCGGGGAGGGTGATGTCATCCACATACAGGGCGCGGCCCGTGACTTTGGCGCGGCCCTCTTTGCGAATGGGGGATGCGCCGACGATGGGGCCGGGTTCAGGCATAGGGATCAGACGGTTTCGGATATCCAATGAGGATAGAGGGAAACCGCGCGCATGGGAATAGGCGCGTGTCTGCGGCGGAGTATGGGAGTGGGTTAGCTGCGGACGAACTTGGCGATCTGGACTTTCTTGGCGATGCCGAGTTTTTCGAGCAGCCAGATGCCGTAGTAGTTGGGGTCGAACTCGTACCAGGCGAGGCCGTGGCGGCAGGAGGTGGGATGGGCGTGATGGTTGTTGTGCCATCCTTCGCCGCCGGTGAGGAGAGCGACCCACCAGGAGTTGCGGGAGTCGTCCTTGGTGTCGAAACGGCGGGAACCCCAGAGGTGGGTGGCGGAGTTGACGAGCCAGGTTGCGTGAAGGCCAAGCGTCACGCGCAGGAAGATGCCCCAGAGGAAGAGGCCGATGCCGACCTTGATGCCGCCGGCGAGGGTGCCTATGGTAATGAGGGCGACGGCGACGGTGACCATGGGGATCCAGTGATATTTGGAGAGCCAGAGGTAGAAGCGGTCGCGGGTGAGGTCGGGCACATAGCGGGCGAGGCCGATGGTCTCGGAGTGCATGGCTTTGCCGGAGATGATCCAGCCGACGTGCGACCACCAGGTGCCTTCCTGCGGAGTGTGCGGGTCGCCATCGTGGTCGCTGTGCTGGTGATGGACGCGGTGGGTGCCGACCCAGCCGATGGGTCCGCCTTCGAGCGAGAGTGTGCCGCAGACGGCAAGGAAGTACTCGACCAGCTTGGGCACGGTATAGCCGCGGTGGGTGAGCAGGCGGTGATAGCCCATGCCGATGCCGAGATTGATCGCGAAGATGTAGAGCACGGCGGCGACAATGAGATTGGTCCAGCTAAAGAAGAAGAGGGCGGCGATGGCGCCGAGATGGAATAGCGCCATGAAGGCGGTGGTGGTCCAGATGAGACCGGTCTCGGAGTCGGCGCGGCCCATGCGGACTTCGGCGCGGGTGTTCGCGGGGTCGGTTGGGAGTGGAGCGGGGGAAGCTTGTGCGATGTGGAGTCGACCGGAGGCGGGAGAAGATGAGTCTCCGCGCGTCTCGCAGGTTTCTTCGGTGAGTGCTTCCAGTGAACCGCTCATAAGCTGCCGCCTCGATTCCACCGTACACTTTATGTCTGATTTACAACATAGCGCTTTGGGTGGATTTCGGCGTGTGGCGGGGCCGCTGGAAGTAAGTCTTTGAAAGCAGGAAGGCAGGGTTTGGCTGACGACGAAAAGATTACATTCGATGGAGCTTGATTGAGGTGTCAGGCGCGGCCAGCGAACTCGCGAGTCTCAGTGTTGACCCTGACCTTTTCGCCCTCCTTGATGAAGGTGGGAACGCGAAGCTCAAGGCCTGTCTCCAGCCGGGCCAGCTTGGTGACGGCGCCGGCGGCGGTGTCGCCGCGGACCGTGGGTTCGGTGTAGGTGACGGCGAGTTCCACCTGGATGGGCAACTCCAGGCCGATGGGATTGCCGTTGTACTTGTCGATCTGGAGGAGGGTGCCTTCGAGGAGGAATTCGAGCGCGTCTCCGACCATGTCGCGGCCGAGGGAGAGGGTCTCGAAGCTGCTCTGGTCGAGGAAGTAGGAGCCGTCGGCGTCGCTGTAGAGGTAAGTTGCCTCGATGGTCTCCAGGTCGGGCTCCTTGAACTTGTCACTGGCCTTGAAGGTCTTGTCGAAGACGGCGCGGGTGAGCAGGTTGCGCATCTTGAGGCGGACCAGGGTCTGGCCGCCGCGAGCGGTGGGCGTGGAGATCTCCACGTCCAGACAGCGGAAGGGGGCGTTTTCGAATTCGAAGAACATTTTGCGCTTTACTTCGATGGCGTCGATCAAAGCAGCCATGGTTTCCTCAGAGGCGGGGTTGAAGAGCGGAGATGCCCGCTCTCCCTACAAGGGTAAATGAGTGGGAGGAGCATTGTTGCATGGAATGAGGGCAGGCCCTGGTTGATCGGACGGAATTCCCCACGCCTCCGAGAGGCGGCGTGGGGAATGTTCGGTGATCCAACAAACAAGGTTCGAGGTTAGGCTCGGAAAGAAGTAGTTGCGGTTGGAGCCGTCGTAACGGCCGGAATCGAGACAGCAGCGCTTAAAAGCTACGCCCTGAGCCGCACGGACATGGATCGTTGCGTCCGAGCTTCTCGACAAGCTCTTTGTCACGATGCACGACACGGTGGCCGCGCTTGACGTTTGTCTACGAGGGGAATCCTTTGCGACGCTTACTGCTGCGCTCGAAAGGAATGGACGAGGTCGTTGTCTTTGTATTTCATGGCGGACCTCCTTGGGTGGTCTGAGGTTTAAGATAACAGAGCGAAGCCACCGGACAAGATTGGAGAAACGAGTTTGAGCGAGACGAAGACCCTGACGATTGATGCGCACCACCATCTATGGCGGTATACGGCGGCGGAGTATGGGTGGATCGACGATGAGATGCAGTTGCTGCGCCGGGACTT
This sequence comes from Granulicella sp., assembly GCA_003162875.1. GTDB lineage: Bacteria > Acidobacteriota > Terriglobia > Terriglobales > Acidobacteriaceae > Edaphobacter. The sequence goes on along the minus strand of PLUT01000242.1, from coordinate 9,073 downwards.
TCTGCTGCCGGACCTGAAGGCGGCGATGGCGACGGCGAGCATCGACGGAACGATTGCGGTGCAGGCGCGGCAGACGCTGGAGGAAACGCACTGGCTGCTGGACCTGGCCGATGCGACCGACGCGATTCGGGGGGTGGTGGGATGGGCGCCGATTGCGGGCGAGGATTTTCCCGGGTGCATGGAGGCGTTCGACGGACGCGAGAAGCTGAAGGGGCTGCGCCATGGGATCCAAAGCGAGAAGGACGAGCACTACATCCTGCGCGAGGACTTCAACGCCGGTATCCGGACCATGGCGGGCAGCGGGCTGGTGTTCGAGATTCTGATTTACGAACGGCACCTGGCGGACACGATCTACTTTGCGGATGAGCATCCGGAGCAGCCGTTTGTGCTGGACCACGTGGCCAAACCGCTGATCGCGGCGGGAATCCTGGAGCCGTGGGCGGAGCGGATGCGCGAGCTGGGGCGGCGCGCGAATGTGTGCTGCAAGCTGTCGGGGATGCTGACAGAGGCCAAGTGGGACGCGTGGTCGCTGGAGACGCTACGGCCGTATCTGGATGTCGTGGTGGAGGCATTTGGGCCGGCGCGGCTGATGGCGGGATCGGACTGGCCGGTGTGCCTGGTGGCGAGCGGATACGCGCAGTGGTTCGAGGTGCTGCGGGACTATTTTGCAGGGTTCAGCGAGACGGAGCGGGCGCGGGTGTTTGGCGGAACGGCGATGGAGGTGTACGGGTTGTGAGGATCAAGGATCATACTTCTGGGCGCAAGGCGGCGAGTGGGCAGCGACGTCTTTGAGTCTTAGAATGGGACTGCAATGGCGAAGAAACTGAAGACGCTGCGGTGCCCGACGTGCAAGACGATTGTGCTGGCGGGCGGCGAGGACTTTCCGTTCTGCTCGGACCGGTGCCGGCGGATCGACCTGGGCAAGTGGGCGAGCGGTGGGTATGTGATCAGTTCGTCGATTCACGATCCTGAGCTGCTGGATGAGTTGGAAGGGCTGCGGGATCGCGGGCGGTCGAGTTCGGGCCCGGGTTCTGGGGACGGGGAGTAGTGGCCGGGGCGATTGGCGTGAAGAAGACCGGGTGGGCGTGGGTGGTGGGGACGTGGTTCGGCGCGGGACTGCTGAAGCCAGGGCCGGGGACGTATGGGTCGGTGGCGGCGGTGCTGCTGTGGTACGGGGCAGCGCGGATCTTCGAGCCGGGATGGGCAACGCTGGCGGCAGGGACGGCTCTGGCGGCGCTGGCGGCAACGCTGGTGGGAATTCCGGCGGCGACGATTGTGGCGCGCGAGGCGGGGCGCGAAGACCCGGGATTTGTGGTGATCGACGAGGTGGCGGGGCAGTGGATCGCGCTGATCGCGGTGCGGCCGGACTGGCGCCATGCGGTGTTCGCGCTGCTACTGTTCCGGCTGTTCGATATATGGAAGCCGTGGCCGATTCGGAAGCTCGAGGCGCTGCCGGGTGGGATGGGGATCATGCTGGACGATGTTGCGGCGGGAGTGCTGGCGCTGGTGTGCGGGCTGGTGTTGGCGCGGTGGGTTTGAGTCTACGAACCCACATCTCAAAATCGAGATGTGGGGCACCCGCGTTGGAACCGCCCCCGAGGGTTTGCGCTGGGGCGCGCAGCGGGCTAGGCTGGGGGTGAGATGAGTCCATTGCTGCATGGTTCGAAGACGGACGCACCGCGGCTGGACCGGTTGCAGCCGCCGGCGGCGATGCCGGGCGGCGAGGTTGAGCTGAGCGGCACCGGCTTGCAGGCTCGCGGAGGCGCTCTTCCGTCGGTGATGGTAGGGGATACGCCTGCCTCTCTCGCGCTGAGCCGGCCTGGGCGGGCGGTGATTCGCATTCCGGAGGGGGCGATCTCCGGCGACGTGGTGCTGGCACCGGGTGAAGGTCCAAAGCTGGCGAGCATGAGCAATGCCCTGGGACTGCGAGTGGCGGTCCCGATGGCGGAGAACCTGCATCCGGTGGCGAACCCGGCGGTGGATGCGGACGGCACGGTGTATGCGACGGTGAGTGGCGGGCGCGGCGAGAGCGTCCCGGTGTCAATCTACTCGATTGCGCGGGACTTTCAGGTGCGGCCGTTTGTACGCGATGTGTTGAATGCGACCGGGCTGGCGTTCGGGCCGGATGGATATCTGTACGTGAGCTCGCGGGCCGAGGGGACGGTATACCGGATCTCGCCGGAGGGTGCGGTCGCGACCTATGCGGAGGGGATGGGTGTGGCGACCGGGATTGCGTTCGACCGCGATGGGAACCTGTATGTGGGCGACCGGGAAGGGACGATCTTCAAGGTGGGGCCGGACCGGGGTCCGGCGGCGGGTGCGGCGAGTGGCGCGAGCCCGACCAGCGGCATTGGAGGCAAGGAGGTGTTCGTGTACGCGACGCTGGAACCGAGCATCGCGGCATACCACCTGGCGTTCAACGACGAGGGAACGCTGTTTGTGACCGGGCCGACGACCTCGAGCAACCAGGCGGTGCATGCGATCGACCGCGACGGGCACACCTCGGTGTACTACCAGGGACTGGGACGGGCGCAGGGGATTGCGCTGGACGTGGATGGAAACTTGTACGTGGCGGCGTCGCTTGAGGGGCAGCGCGGGATTGTGCGGATTACGCCGCAGCGGGAGGCTTCGCTGGCAGTGTCCGGGAACAACCTGGTGGGACTGGCGTTTCTGGAGGATGGATGCGCGGTGCTGGCGACACGGGATGCGCTGTATCATGTGGCGCTGGATATTGAGGGGCGGAAGCTGGTATGAAACGCAACGCTCGAATCGCGTTGTCTCTCGGACTTGTACTCTGTGGGAGTGCAATTGCTCCGTTCCTAGTATTTGGGTTCAAGGCGTGGCTGTTTTCAGACTGGCTGAGGGTAACAGGTTTGGGCTGCGCCCTCTTAATGCCCGCATGGTTGCTGCTCCTCCCAATGGTTTTACGCTTCGACCGATTCAGCCTCGGTCGTGCATCAGTTTTCGTCTTGACTTGCGTGATGGCTTGCTCGATCGTGCTAATCGGAGAAACAATCTACTTCTTCACCCACTCCCCTAATGCGTTACCGTCTCATGGGTGGTTCCTGCATGAATTTGGGTGGATTGCTGCCACCTCGGCGGCTCTCTGCCTTGTATACGTGGCCATAGTCGGCAGCGCTTCATCTCACCTTTCGGCTAACATGCAGCCAGCGCGATGATTGCTGAGATTATTGCTGTCGGGTCGGAGATGTTGACGCCGTTCCGGCAGGACACCAACTCGCTGTATCTGACGTCGCGGTTGAACGAGCTTGGGGTGCAGGTCGCGTTCAAGACGATTGTCGGGGACAACCTGGGACACCTGACGGGCGCGGCGAAGATTGCGATTGCGCGAGCCGACATTGTGATTTTCTCCGGCGGGCTGGGGCCGACCGAGGACGACCAGACGCGCGAGGCGGTGGGCGAAGCGCTGGGGCTGGGACTGCGGCGGGACAACGAGATTCTCACCGCGATGTACAAGCGGTTTGCGGCGCGGCACATGGCGATGCCGCCGAACAACGCGAAGCAGGCGGACCGGCTGGAGGGCGCGGAGGTGCTGGCGAACGCCAATGGGAGCGCGCCAGGGCAGTACATCGACACGGTGGTGGGGCGGCACAGGAAGATTGTGATTCTGCTGCCCGGACCGCCGAAGGAATTGAAGGCGATGTACGAGGCCGAGTGCCGGGGGAGGCTGGCGGCGTCGCTGCCGGAGCGGCACATGGCGAAACGGATGCTGCGCATGGCACTGATTCCGGAGTCGCAGGTGGATGCGCGGACGGCTCCGATCTATCAGCAGTATTCGGATGTGGAGACGACGATCCTGGCGGGTTCGGGCGAGATCCAACTGCATTTCCAGTGCGTGAAGGCGAGTGATGCAGAGGCGCAGGCGCGGGTGGACGAGTTGGCGGAGAAGATCGAGGCTGAGATGGGGGAGGCGGTCTTCTCGTCGCACGGCGAACAGCTGGAGGAGGTGGTCCTGTTGATGCTGGGATTGCGGCAGATGACGCTGGCGGCGGCGGAAAGCTGCACCGGCGGCCTGCTGGCGGAAAGGCTGACGGCGGTGCCGGGCAGCTCGCGGTACTTTGTGGGGGGAGCGGTGGTGTATGCGGATAGCCTGAAGACGGAGTTCGCGGACGTTCCCGAGGAACTGGTGCGCAGCGACGGGCCGGTGAGCAAGCCGGTGGCACGGGCGATGGCGGAAGGGATTCGCCGACGGACGGGCGCGAGCGTGGGGGTGGGGATTACCGGGATTGCCGGGCCGGGGCCGGGTGCGGCGGGGCCGGATGCGGAGAAGCCGATCGGGCTGGTGTATGTGGCTGCGTCGTTTGCCGGGGAGAGCAAGACCAAGGTGGTGGAGCTGAACCTGACGGGCGACCGGGAACGGATTCGCTTCTGGGCGAGCCAGCATGCGCTGGATCTGCTGCGGCGGAGTTTGCTGGAAAGGGCGTGAAGGCAGTTGTTAGTTGTTAGTTTCTAGTTTCTAGTTGTGAGTTGTGAGTTGAACAGCAACAGCAACAGCAACGACAACGACAACGACAAAAGCAAAAGCAATGCGGGGATTCTTCGCTGCGCTCAGAATGACAAGTGAGCAGGAAGGACGACAAGTGAGCAGGAAGGATGACAAGTGAGCAGGAAGGATGACAAGTGAGCAGGAAGGATGACAAGTGAGCAGGAAGGCTTGGTAGACTCTAGGTTCGGAGAAAGAAGGCACGTGCGCACACGATGAAGCCCTGGATTGTTTCTATTTCGATTGCGTACCTGCTGGGGTCGATTCCTTTTGGCTATCTACTGGTCCGCATCTTCCGCAAGGAGGACATACGGGACCAGGGCAGCGGCAACATCGGCGCGACCAATGTGGCGCGGTCCGGGGCCAAGGGACTGGGCGTGGCAACACTGCTGCTGGATCTGGGCAAAGCGTATGCGGGGGTGTGGATCGCAGCGCATATCGCGGCGGGCCTGGGGAATGCGGGGACGTACGACGTCGAGGTGGCCGCGGCGGTGGCGGCCGTGATGGGGCACGTGTTTCCGGTGTGGCTGGGATTCCGCGGAGGCAAAGGCGTGGCCAGCGCGCTGGGCGTGTTTCTGGCGCTGACGTGGCCGTCGGGGCTGGCGGTCCTGCTGGTGTTTGTGGCGATCTTTGCACTCACCCGGTATGTCTCGCTGGCGTCGATCGTGGGGGCGGCAACGTTTCCGCTGTTCGGGTTCCACTTTGTGGGGTTGCGGACGCCGATGGTGGTGTTTGGATTCCTGTTTATTCCACTGCTGGTGATTGTGAAGCACCATGCCAACATACGGCGGCTGCTGCATGGGACGGAAAGCCGGTTCGGGACGCAATCTGGAGATAAGATCGCGACAGGGAAGGCGGAGGCATGAGCCGGATTGGAGTACTGGGCGCAGGCGCGTGGGGGACGGCGCTGGCCATCTCTCTGGCGCGGCGGGGGGGGCACGCGATTACGCTGTGGTCGTTCTCCGCGGAACAAGTGGAACAGATCAAAGAGACTGGGGTGAATCTCCAGTTTCTGCCAGGCTACACGGTGCCTGCCGATGTGCGGGTGACGACGGACCTCGCGGCGGCGGTGCAGGGAGCTGACATGGTGCTGTGCGTGACCCCGTCGGAGCATCTGCGGGGAGTCATGAAGCAGGTTGCGCCGCTGCTGACGCGGGACCAGATGCTGGTGAGCGCGACCAAGGGATTGGAAGAGAAGAGCCTGCTGCGCATGTCGCAAGTGATCGCGTCAGTGACGGAGACCCGCTGCGGCGTGCTGAGCGGGCCGTCGTTTGCGGCGGAGGTGGCGGCCGGAATTCCTACGGCCGTCGTCGCGGCCGGAACACCGGCGGTGGCGCGGGTTATCCAGAAGGAGTTCAGCTCGCCCACGCTGCGGCTCTATACCAACGACGATGTGGCCGGCGTGGAGCTGGGCGGGGCGCTGAAGAACGTGATTGCCCTGGCCGCCGGAGTGGTGCACGGGCTGGACCTGGGATACAACTCCGGCGCGGCACTGATTACGCGGGGGATTGCGGAGATTACGCGGCTGGCGGTGGCGTGCGGCGGGCGAAGGCAGACGCTGGCGGGGTTGTCGGGGCTGGGAGACTTGGTGCTGACGTGTACGGGCTCGCTCTCGCGGAACCGGACGGTGGGGATCGAGCTGGGCAAGGGGCGGGAGCTCGAGGAGATTCTTGCCGACCTGCAGGGCAAAGTTGCCGAGGGAGTTCGCAGCACGGCGGCGGCGCTGGGGCTGGCCGCGCGCTACGGGGTGGAGATGCCGATCACCGAGCAGATGGACGCGATTCTGCACCGGGGCAAGAGCCCGAAAGAGGCGATCCGGGAGCTGATGGCGCGGCCGGGGAAAGACGAGTAAGGGCGATATGTCGCGAATCCTAGACGAGATTACGCAGGCTTACCCCTCACTCGCGACTAGACTCGTGTCCTTGCCTTTGGACGAGGCGTCAGATTCGCGGTTGATGTCTGAACTGGCCAGTTATGCCGTGGATTTATTTGAGGACGGTCGCGCTGAAGAGGTTCGCCCAGCGTTCGATTTGGCGGAGCGCATGATTGCCGCAGGCCCAGACGGGGAACGACATGCCGCCGTTGTCGGCTTTCTGGAGACGGTTCAGAACGTGGCTTCGCACCGAAAGTGTGGAGCGGCGACTTTCGAGTATTTGCTCGGGCCGAAGTCTCAATCTGCTTGGGCGGAATTGATCATCGTATGGCGAGGCAAGACCAGTCTGGCCGAAGTCGTTGCATCAGAGACCGGAGCAAATCTGGGACCGCGCTGGTGGCAATTCTGGAGAAAACGGGGAAGACGCCCCCCAAGTGAGTTGCTTAGTGAAGTTCAAAACCCGGAATTGCGAAGGATCATCGAGCAGATCACTCGCAAATAGACCGGGTGCAGTATGCTCTTCACGATTGGGCCGCGTGCGCTGTCCGGTTGCTAGACTAGAAACAGTATGGTTTTTTCCTTGTTTGGCAAGCGCGGTACGGATTCCGAGGCAGAAAAAGAGAACGAGAGCGCAGGCGAGTCTTCGACGAGCGAGGCGTTGACGGAGAAGCGCGGCTTCTTCGACCGCATGAAGCAGGCGGTGACGCGGACCCGCGACTCGTTTACCGAGTCGATTGGGTCGGTGCTGGCGCTGACGCGCGAGATCGACGAGACGTCGCTGACGGAGCTGGAGACGGTGCTGCTGGCGGCGGACATTGGCAGCGCGACGGCGCGGACCATCATTGAGAACCTGCGGCAGCGGGGACTGCGGCAGGGGATCGAGGGCGGCGAGGAACTGAAGCGGCTGCTGAAGATCGAGCTGAAACAGGTGCTGGATGGGGTGGCGACGGTGGATGCGGTCCCGGCGGCTCCGCCTGAAGTGGTGATGATGGTGGGGGTGAATGGGACGGGGAAGACCACCACCACGGGCAAACTGGCTGCGTATTATCGCGGGCAGGACCGGACGGTGCTGCTGTGCGCGGCGGATACGTTTCGCGCGGCGGCAATCGAGCAACTGGAGGTGTGGGCGGCGCGGTCGGAGACGCCGATGATCAAGACCAAGACGGGCGGCGATCCCTCGGCCGCGCTGTACGACGCATGCACGGCCGCGAAGGCGCGCGGGACCGGCGTGCTGATTGTGGACACGGCGGGACGGCTGCACACCAAGACGGACCTGATGAAGGAGTTGGACAAGATGCGGCGAACGGCGGAGCGACTGGTTCCGGGCGCGCCGCACCAGACGCTGCTGGTGATGGATGCGACGACGGGGCAGAACGGACTGCAGCAGGCGAGGCTGTTCACCGAGGCGGCGCGGGTGACGGGAATCGTGCTGACCAAGCTGGATGGGACCGCTAAGGGCGGGATCGTGCTGGCGATTGCGACCGAGTTGGGGCTGCCGGTGAAGTTTGTGGGCGTGGGCGAGAAGATGGAAGACATTCTGCCGTTCGACAGCACGGCGTTTGTGGAGTCGATGGTGAGGTAAGGCGGTTGTCCGTTGTCCGTTCTACGTTGTCCGTTGCGGTACGGAAGGCGTGTGTGGATTTCCAAGACAAGCTCGATGAAGGATACATGCGGCGGGCGTTGGAGTTGGCGCGGGCGACGGTGGGGCTGGCGTCGCCGAACCCGCAGGTGGGATGCGTGCTGGTGCGCGATGGGCTGGTCGTCGGCGAGGGTGCGCATGTTTACGATGAGTTCGACCATGCAGAGATTGTCGCGCTGAAGCAGGCGGGTGAGCGGGCGCGCGGGGCTACCGCGTATGTCACACTGGAGCCGTGCAACCATCATGGACGGACGAGGCCGTGCTCGGAGGCGCTGATTGCTGCCGGCGTGCGGCGGGTGGTGGCGGCTGCGGTCGATCCGAATCCACTGGTGAGCGGACAGGGGATCGCGCGGCTCAGGGCTGCGGGAGTTGAGGTGGCAGTGGGTGTGTGCGAGGCGGAAGCGCGCGAGGTGAATGATGCGTTTGCGCGATGGATTCGGACGGACAGGCCGCTGGTGACGCTGAAGGCGGGGCTGTCGGCGGATGGGATGCTGGCGCCGCCGCCTGCCAAGAGAACCCAAAAGCAGACGCACTGGATTACGGGCGCTGAGGCGCGGGCCGAAGTGCAGCGGATACGTCATGCGGCGGATGCAGTGCTGACCGGCGTGGGGACAGTGCTGGCCGACGATCCGGCGCTAACCGACCGGAGTGGGCTTCCGCGGCG
>PLUT01000242.1:0-315 GCA_003162875.1 Granulicella sp. | reverse complement strand
CTGGGGAAGCGGAAGATCCTGAGCGTGCTGCTGGAGTGCGGCTCGGAACTAAATGGGGCGTTTCTGGCGGAGGGACTGGTGGACAAGGTAGCACTGTTCTATGCGCAGACGGAGCTGGGAGGCGGGGCGGTGCCGTTTGCCCGGGGAGTAGGGTCGCCGCTTCTGCTGGAGCAGACGATGCGGCGGATGACGCGGACGATGTTTGGTGCGGATGCGCGAGTGAGCGGCTATCTCCGCGATCCATGGGGCGGGATGACTGATTCGGTTTAGTAGGTGAGGAAGCGATTAAGACCGCGCTTAGAGCATTTTCGCGTT
>PLUT01000384.1 GCA_003162875.1 Granulicella sp. | reverse complement strand
GGTTACTTGCCGGACTTGGCGTGGGCGAAGCGCTTGTTGATTTCGTCCCAGTTGACGGTGTTCCACCAGGCGGCGAGGTAGTCTGGCCGGCGGTTGTTGTATTTCAGGTAGTAGGCGTGCTCCCAGACGTCGTTGCCGAGGATGGGGTAGAGGCCATCGGAGATGGGACTGTCCTGGTTGGCGGTGGTGACGATGGCGAGCTTGCCGGCCTTGAAGACGAGCCAGCCCCAGCCGGAGCCGAACTGCTTGGCGGTGGTCTCGTTGAAGAGCTTCTTGAAGCTCTCGAAGTCGCCGAAGTCGGCCTTGATCTGGGCGGCGATGTCTCCGCTGGGGTCGCCTCCGCCTTTGGGCTTCATGATCTGCCAGAACATGGAGTGGTTGACGTGGCCGCCGCCGTTGTTGCGGACGGCGCCGCGGATGTCTTCGGGGAGGGTGGAGAGGTGCTGGATGAGGTCTTCGACGGACTTGGAGCCCAGTTCGGGGTGCTTGTCGATGGCGGCGTTCAGGTTGGTGACGTAGGCCTGGTGGTGCTTGTCGTGGTGGAGCTTCATGGTCGCCTCGTCGATGTGGGGTTCGAGGGCGGCGTAGTCGTAAGGAAGAGGTGGAACTTCAAAGGCCATTGGGATTCTCCTGTTAAAAGGATGAGATGCAGATCGGCGGGTCAGCGAGTCAGCAAGTTAGCGAGTCAGCGGACAGGCGCAGGCACAAGGGCGATGATAGCGCAGATGGTTGTTCGTCGCTCGTTGTCGGTTGTTGGGTGTGACCACAGTCGTCGAAGCCCTCGGATAGCGTGAACACGCTCTAGTCCGGTGTCGCGACGCGAAGACGATGACCATCCGGATCCAGGGCCATAAAATGAATACCGCCAAAATACATTTTCATAGGCGGCATAATAATTTCAATCCCCTTCTCAATCCATTCCCGATGCAGCGCATTGAGCGCGGCATTGTCGGCAACCGTGAAGCCCAACTCGGCCGAGGCGCTCATGGCAGCCGCAGGAGGCTGAAGCTTATTCCGGTCGTATATGGCGAATTCGAACCCAGTGTCGAGCTTGTACATGGCATAGAACGGAGATGCTACGGTCGGCTTCAAATCGAACAGATCAGAGTAGAATGCCGAACTCCTGGCAATATCGGCAACGTAAAACAGTACAGCGGTTGGCTGTGGCACGATGGTGCTCCTGTCGGGATTCAAGATTGTGGGCCCGCATCGGATTGGGCCTGATTGGTTTGGACAAAGTCTTCCATTCCATCAGTGGAACCTCGCGGTAGAGATTCTCCTATGAGGGATGAGATGCAGGAAAGCGAGCCAGCGGGCTGGCGGGTCGGCAAGTCGGCGGTCGGTTGCGAGCTATGGTGAGTTGCTTGGCTAACTCGCTGACCGGCTGACTCGCTATGATGTCGCTATGGGTGACGTGGGAGAGTATCACTGGCTGGATGACGACGGGCCGGCGTTTGGGGCGCCGGGAGTTGAGCCGCGCTGGACTTCGAGCCAGAAGGACGCGGTGTCCACGGCTTACTCGGCGTCCAGCCGGGTGTGGTTCACCTTGTCGCACGGGACCCTGAACGAGATCTATTACCCGACCATCGACCGGCCGCAGACGCGTGACATGGAGCTGCTGTTTACCGACGGCGAGACCTTCTTCCACGAAGAGAAGCGGGACATTGCGTACGACTTCGCGTACATCGAGCCGGACGCGCTGGCGGTGCGGGTGACGGGCAGCGATCCGGAGGGGCGTTACCGGGTGACCAAGGAGTTTGTGGCCGACCCGCACCACTCGGTGGTGCTGATGCACGTGAAGATCGAGGGCGACGAGAGCGTGCTGAGCCGGATGAAGTGTTACGCGCTGCTGGCTCCGCACCTGAACGGAGGCGGCGCGGGGAACTCGGCGCGCAGCGTGCTGGTGGCGGGCCGGCGGGTGCTGCTGGCGTGGCGCGGGCCGGTGTCGCTGGCCATGGGCGCGGACTGCGGGTTTACGCGGTCGTCGTGCGGGTACGTAGGCGAGAGCGACGGCTACCAGGACCTGGTGAGCGACTTCCAGATGAACTGGCAGTTCGGGCAGGCGCTGAACGGCAACATCGCGATGACCGGGGAGATCGACGTGGCGCAGACGCGCGAGTTCACCCTGGCGCTGGGGCTGGGGGACGGGAACCACGCGGCGCTGAGCGAGATGATGCAGGCGCTGACCACGCCGTACGAGGTGCACTGCCGGCGCTTTCTGGAACAGTGGATGCGGGTGGAGACGCCGCGAGAGCTGGCGGCGGTGTCGAGCGACGGAGGCCGGCTGTCGCAGATCAGCCACAACGTGATCCTGACCCACGAGGACAAGACTTTTTCAGGGGCGTTTATTGCGTCGGCTTCGATTCCGTGGGGCGCGAGCAAGGGCGACGACGACCTGGGCGGATACCACCTGGTGTGGACGCGCGACATGGTGCAGTCGGCGACGGCGCTGCTGGCCTGCGGGCACGGCGAGACGGCGCTGCGGGCGCTGGTGTACCTGGCCTGCACGCAGCACCCGGACGGCAGCTTCGCGCAGAACTTCTTCCTGGACGGCACGCCGTACTGGACCGGGATCCAACTGGACGAGGTGGCGTTTCCCATTCTGCTGGCGTGGCGACTGTGGAAGAGCAACTCGCTGGAGAAGTTCGACGTGTTTCCGTTTGTGGAGCGGGCGGCGGGCTTCCTGGTGCGGTATGCGCCGATCACGCAGCAGGACCGCTGGGAGGAGGCCGCGGGCTACTCGCCGTCGACGCTGGCGGTGGTGATTGCGGGGCTGGTGTGCGCGGCGGACCTGGCGCGGGCGCACCAGGCGCCGGAGCTGGCCGGGTTTCTGGAGGACTACGCGGACTGGATTGAGGCGCACCTGGACCAGTGGACCACCACCGACGACGGATACCTGCTGCCGGGCGTGCCGCGACACTACATGCGGATTCGTCCGCCGTGCGCGGGCGAGCCGTTTTACAACCCGGAGGTGCCGCCGGGCTTTCTATTGATCAACAACCGCGCGCCGGACGAGCAGCGGGTGTTCGACGCCCGGGAGATTGTGGACGCGGGGTTTCTGGAGCTGGTGCGGTATGGGATTCGCAGGCCGGACGACCCGCTGATCGTCAACTCGCTGAAGGTGGTGGACCACGTGCTGAAGATCGATACGCCGAACGGCACGTGCTGGCGGCGCTACAACCACGATGGCTACGGGCAGCGCAAGGACGGCGGACCCTACCTGGGCTGGGGCCAGGGGCGCGCGTGGCCGCTGCTGAGCGGCGAACGCGGGCACTATGCGCTGGCGGCAGGCGAGGACGTGAAGCCGTATATCCAGGCGATGGAGCGGTTCGCGTCGATCGGGGGAATGCTGCCGGAGCAGGTGTGGGATTTTGAGGATATACCGCAGTTGGAGCTGTTCAAAGGCAAGTCGGCGGGATCGGCGCAGCCGCTGGTGTGGGCGCACTCGGAGTACCTGAAGCTGCTGCGATCGACGCTGGACGGGCGGATCTTCGACTGCCTCTCTTGCGTGAAGGAGAGGTACGGAGTGGAGTCGGGCAAGCGCACGTTCAAGAACAACATCGAGATCTTCCAGACCAGCCGGCCGGTGGCGCGGATCGCCGCGGGCATGACGCTGCGGGTGGTGGACACGGAGCAATTCCGCATGACCTATACGCTGGACGATTGGGCCACGAAGCAAGCACTGGAGTCGTACCCGGCGGGATATGCGGGCAGCTATGCGGACATTGCGACCGCGGCGGGGCAGGCGGGGAAGATCGTGTTTACGTTCTACTGGCCGGGGCAGGACAAGTGGCTGGGCAGGAACTTTGAGGTGGTGGTGGTTTAGTTGCTGGTTGCTCGTCATCTTGCTTGACGTGCGAGCCCGATATGAGCAAAACTGGAGGTGAATAAGAAAGCCCGGAAGGCCTGCACCTTCCGGGGTAGTGGGCACTACTTATTCAGCAGCACCCGGACTAGAATTGCCACAGCCAATAGAAGTCGCCAATCCAGCGCGACTTCTACGGCTACCGAGAGCCAGTTACCCGGCTCCTTTTTGGCCATCAGCCCCACCTCCTTACACCGGTCGATCCGTAGGACGCCTTAACGGCCTACGGATCTCACCGATCTTTCGCCGTTGCAGTGTGTAAGGTTGTGACTGCCGACAAGTCTACCTTACGCAGGCGCGCGGTGATCTCCTGGACAGAAGCGTTTAGCGAGCTGAGCCTGTAGCGCCGCGGTCGCGCCAATTCGTTGGCGGGCGAGCGCGACCGGAAGGGCGGTTGGCTAGTACACTGGGGAGCGAGCAAGTGCATGATTCGAGACGCGGGCGAAGCCTTGCGGGCTGAACCCGACGTGGCGCCAAGCCAGGCGGGCGCAATGCCGCCGGCGCGCGAGAGATCAAGAGGACAAGGGACAAGAATGAGCGAACACACCATCGACAAGCAGCACGAACTGGATCAGCTCTCTATCAATACACTGCGGTTTCTCGCGGTAGACGGCGTGCAGAAGGCCAACTCCGGCCACCCGGGAGCGCCGCTGGGCTGCGCGCCGATCGCATACCTGCTGTACCACAAGATCATGAAGCACGATCCGGCGGACCCAAAGTGGACGGACCGCGACCGGTTCGTGCTGTCGAACGGGCATGCGTCGATGCTGCTGTACGGAGCGCTGCATCTCTCGGGCTACAACCTGCCGCTGGCGCAGTTGGAGCAGTTCCGGCAGTGGGGCTCGGAGACGCCGGGACACCCGGAGTACGGCGACACGCCGGGCGTGGAGGTGACGACCGGGCCGTTGGGACAGGGCTTCGGGATGGCAGTGGGCATGGCCGCGGCGGAGCGGCACCTGGCCGCGGTGTACAACCGCGACATGTACAGCGTGGTCGATCACCACACGTTTGTGCTGTGCGGCGACGGCGACCTGATGGAGGGGATTTCGCACGAGACGGCCTCGCTGGCGGGAACGCTGGGGCTGGGCAAGCTGATCGTGCTGTACGACGACAACCTGATCTCGCTGGATGGGCCGACATCGCTGAGCTACACGGAAGATGTGACACAGCGCTTCGAGGCGTACCACTGGCAGGTGCTGAGCGTGCCCGACGGCAACGACCTGGTAGCGATTGAAGACGCGATCGACACGGCGAAAGCGGACACCACGCGGCCAACGCTGATCCGGGTGCGCACGGTGATTGGGTACGGCAGTCCGAAGGCGGGGACGAACAAAGTCCACGGCGAGGCGATGGGTGTGGAAGCGGTGAAGGAGACCAAGAAGAACCTGGGCTGGCCCGAGGACAAGAACTTTTATGTTCCGGAGCAGGCGCGCAAGAACTGGGACACCGCGAAGCCGCGCGGCAAGCAGGCGCACGCGGAATGGGATGCGCACTTCGAGGAGTACAAGCGGGCGTATCCGGAGCCGGCGGCGGAGTTCGAGCGGGTGATGGCAGCCAAGCTCCAGCCGGGTTGGGAGAAGGCGATTCCGACGTTCGGGACCGATAAGCCGGTGGCGACGCGCAATGCTGGCCAGCAGGTGATGAACGCGATCGAGAAGGTGGTTCCGGAGTTGTTCGGCGGGGCAGCCGACCTGACCAGTTCGACCAAGACGATCTTCAAGGACCAGCCCAGCTTCCACGTCGATCCGCTGGGGCGGAACGTGTTCTTCGGCGTGCGCGAGTTCGGCATGA
>PLUT01000383.1 GCA_003162875.1 Granulicella sp. | reverse complement strand
TGGACGATGGCCAGCCAGGCGCCCTGCATTCCCTGGTTACCGATCCAGATGAAGCAAAGGGCGGGGATGGCGATGCTGGGCGCGTTCGAGAAGCCGCAGGCGGCCAGTCCGAATGCCATGATCAGGCAACAGGGGACGACGAATTGGTGGCGCTTGGCCGGGGTGCGGTCGGATAGCTTCGCGCCGAGCAGCATCGCAGGCACGCCCAGCAGGCTGATGCCGGCGGTGATGAAGCCGACGCGCGTGACGCTGAGGTGAGTCGAGGTCGAGACGAGTTGGGGAAAGATGAAGATAAAGCCGTAGAAGGTGGTGAGCATCAGGAACCCGAAGATGCCGAACTGCCAGACGCGCCGGTCGATGAGGATTCGGTGGATGGGTTCGGCGGGATGATGGATGTGATCGCCGGTGGGGTCGACGTTGCGAGTGATCCAGTCGCGTTCCGGTTCGGTGAGCCAGGGGGCGTCAGCGGGCGAGTCGGGGAGCAGCAGTAGGAAGGCGACGCTGAGCAGGACGGGCGGGATGCCTTCGACGAGGAACAGCCACTGCCAGCCGGCGAGGTGCGCGCGGCCGTTGAGGTTGAGGAGCGAGCCGGCGATGGCCCCCATGAGGACGCTGCCGAGGGGGGCAGAGATGTAGAAGCGGCTGATGGCGCGGGCACGCTGTTCCGGCGGGAACCACTGCATGAGGTAGAAGATGACTCCAGGGAAGAAGCCTGCCTCTGCCACGCCGAGGAAGAAGCGGGCGATGTAGAACTGCATGGGTGTGCGGACGAAGAGCATGCCGATGGCGATGAGGCCCCAGGTGAGCATGATGCGGGCGAGCCAGCGGCGGGCGCCGAAACGGTGGAGCGCGAGGTTGGACGGCACTTCACAGATGGCGTAGCTGAGGAAGAAGACGCCAGCGCCGAAGCCGTAGACCGCGCCGCTGAAGTGCAGGGCCTGGTTCATCTGCAGGGCCGCGAAGGAGACATTGGCGCGGTCCATGTAGGCGCAGCCGTAGCCGAGTGCGATGAGCGGAATTAATCTCCAGGTGGCTTTGCGCAGTGCGCTGCGACCGACGGGCTGCATGGGCTCGATCAAGATTCACCACCGGGTGGAGAAGACGGGGCCCTGTGCTGCTCGGGATGAAGCGAAGATACCACGGCTGCCGCGACGACGGCATGGGCCTGGCGACGGAGGTGGAGCATGATGGCGGCGGCGAGCAGCAGGGGAGCCGTCATGGTGAGCAGGCCGCGCTGATAGTTGCCGGTGAGGTCACGCGCGAGCCCCATCCAATACGGCCCGATGAAGCCGCCCAGGATGCCCAGCATGTTGATGGCGGCGATGCCGGCGGCGGCGGACCGGCCGGTGAGATAGGCTGCCGGGATTGCCCACAGCGGACCCTGCATGGCGCAGTAGCTGCAGAAGACCACGGCGAGCGCGGGCAGTGCGATCAGCGGAGAGCCGGAGAGGCCGCAGCCTACGAAGCCCGCAAGCATGAGCAGGACCCAGGGCAGGACGTGAGAATGGCGATCGGCGGTGCGGTCGGAGTGCATGCCGGCGAGCACCATCGCGACCGCGCCGAGAATACCCAGCGCGGCGAGCAGGAAGCCGGTGTTGGCGATGCCGGCATGGGTGACGTCCTGCACGATGGCCGGCGCGGAGAAACCGTAGGCCCAATATCCCGCCTGGACACAGAGGAAGAAGATGCCGATGAGCCAGACGCGGGCGTCGAGAAAGGCGGTGGCAACAGAGTGGCCGTCAGCATGGGCCGTGGCGGTGTCGTGCTCGACGGCGGAGAGGATGGAGTCGCGCTCCGGTCCGGTGAGCCAGGACGCATCGGCGGGGCCATCCGGCAGCAGGAGGAAGAAGGCGATGCCTAGGACAATCGCCGGCAGGCCTTCGACCAGGAAGAGCCATTGCCAGCCGCGCAGGCCGAGATGTCCCTGGAGCCCCATCAGCGCGCCGGCGAGCGCGCCCATCACGATGGTGCTGATGGGAAATGCAATGTAAAAGCGCGTGATGGCGCGGGCGCGCAGGTGCGCCGGATACCACTGCAGGATGTAGAAGATGATTCCGGGGAAAAAGCCGGCTTCCGCCACGCCCAGCAGAAAACGGGCGGTGTAGAACTGCATCGGCGTGCGGACGAACATCATCGCCATGGCGACAATGCCCCAGGAGACCATAATGCGGGCGAGCCAGCGGCGGGCGCCAAAGCGGTAGAGCAGGAGGTTGGAGGGGATCTCGCAGGCGGCATAGCTGAGGAAGAATAGGCCGGCACCGAAACCGTAGATGGTGTTGGAGAAGTGAAGATCTGCGTTCATCTGGAGCTGGGCGTAGCTGATGTTGACGCGGTCCATGTAGGCGACGCCGTAGCCGAGCGCGATCAGCGGGATCAGCCNNATATCAAAGTCGCATAATCTAGAAGACAAAAGACTTAAGCTCGGCATCAAATTGCAAGATCCTCAAAACAAAGGAGATATTTTGCAAGATCTTCAAAACGCTGGAGTTATGTCTCTTTGGAGCTTTAGGGAGACACAAGCCTGAGGCCGGTGGATTCTGTCTCTACCTAAGTTCAATTATACGCGGGGTGTCAAGCAGAAGAGCCGCAAGAACTGCGGTTCGGGGAGTGGGACG
>PLUT01000301.1:4641-4767 GCA_003162875.1 Granulicella sp. | reverse complement strand
TGACGCGTCAGCGCGACCAACGGCTCCAGGTCACGGTGGACATCGTGCTACAACTCACCAACTCTCGCAACTTCGCGCGCTATCACAACCTGCGAGTCATCAAGATTCACAACGACCTTGTAGAGC
>PLUT01000301.1:3957-4505 GCA_003162875.1 Granulicella sp. | reverse complement strand
CGCCCCAACCCCCCAATCTGACGTGGATATTGCGCTGGCGAGGGCCAATGCCGCAGCCGCAGGGGAACAGCCAGCGGCAGCTATAGATGCCAAAAATGAAGAGAGTCTAGAAGTGAAGAACCGCCGCCTGGAGGCTCAAGTGCAAGCGCTCCAGCAGTACAAAGTGTCAGCGCGGAACCAGATCAACCAACTCAGGCAGGCGAACGCCGTGGGTGGAAGTGACAGCGCGGGAGATACTCAGTGATCGTACAGTGCATCTCTTTTGGCTCGCATTGGTGGTTGAGGAAGGTGTACGACGAACGCACAGGAGAGTTCCTACGATATCGGTCTGCGTTCATGAATACGACCAGAGTCAACTGCGCCAAGACANNGTTTGACTCCCCGACCGAACTCCGACAGGCAAAGTTCCACACGGATGGAGTGGCCAGGTTCAAGGACACCAACCGCTTATTGCTCCGCGAAAGGGCGCCGGACGATGCGCCGGTTGATCGTTACCTCGTGTGCCTTAGCAGCAAAAGCGAGGGCGCGATCAACTTCAGCTCTGACTG
>PLUT01000301.1:0-3870 GCA_003162875.1 Granulicella sp. | reverse complement strand
TCAGCCCGGCGAAGTATCTCCCGCTCCTCAAACTCATCCGGGATGCGACTTTTATCAGTCGGCTTCAGCTGGAGTTGCTGATCGCGGGACAGACAAAGGAGACGACTTACGGCTGCCGGAANNGCGCCAAGACACAAAAATTCAAACACTGGCTTCCTGGATTCGTTCGGATAAATGCGGGAACCTGGCCGCGGTTTGACTCCCTGGACGAGCTCCGCCAGGCAAAGTTCCACACCGATGGAGTGGCCAGGTTCAAGGACACCAACCGCTTATTACTCCGCGAAAGGGCACCGGACGATGCGCCGGTTGACCGTTACCTCGTGTGCGTTAGCAGCCAAAGCGAGGGGACGATCAACTTCAGCTCTGACTGGAAATGTGACGGCCCCGCGCGCATCTTTAGCTCGAGTTATTTCAAACGAATGCAGGAGACTCTGCTCCTGTTGGCGTCAGAAACAATCGTTACAACTTCCCTTGGAAACTGGAGGATTACATGCAACGACAAGGCGACATTTCTCGAATTACTGGACGGCCGGTGATCCACAGAGACACCTCTACACTCAGCCCGGCGAAGTATCTCCCNNAGACGACTTACGGCTGCCGGAACCGGCGTTTGTCCCACTTGGTGGAACTCGGCCTGATCCAAGTCTACCCAGAATGCTTCTCGTATCCTGGTCGAGTTTTTGGGATTACACCGCGGGGAATGAAGATATTAGAACTGGCCGGACTCGGGAAGTTTAAAGGGTCCGCCTACAGAGAAGCGCAAGCTAACGTCGGACAAATGCCGCGCTTCCTTAAGCTGAATGAGATCGAGATTGCTGCGCGAGAAGCGTTCAATGTCCTGCGGTGTGTTCGCGCCCGCGAGTTGAGATCTCTAAATAGAGCGTCGCGCCGTCCGACGCGAAAGGCCTACGATTCGATCGCTGTGATCACCGGGGCACCGAACAGTAGCGCGCAAATTTATCTTGGAATCCAGTACGAAAGGACGATAAAGTCGAAGGCCCGTTACGCGCAAATACGCAAAAATCTCGAGGCGGAACGTCAGATTCACGGCCTCTTATACTTTGTGGACAGTGAAAAAGCTGCGGCCTTTATATCCAGGGAAGTGTATTCAGCGACAGTCCCGGTAGGGGTTGTGATAGCGTCACAATTTCAAAGTGATGGGGCAGACGCCACGCTGCGCGTCTTAGATGGTCTGTCGGTAGTCCGCGCTATGGCAGGCCTGATAGCACACCCACTGTGTGACCTTTTGTCAGAATTCGACCAGACTAATGCTCCTATCGCGGACTCCTGACAATGCCGATACAGACCGCTTCCTCATGTGTCCGGGGTACGTGCGAGGCGATGATTAACTCCAATTCGGATTGGCGATGTGACGGCCCGGCTCGCATCCTGTCTTCGACTTATTACGCTTTGTACCAAGAAACATTGCTGTTCATGAAGAGGGAATCGGTCATCAAGACCGCACTCGGAAATTGGAGAATTATATGCAGAGACAAGACGATATTCCTCGGCCTGCGCGACGGCCGGTAACCCATATGGGGAGATTTTTGCTCAACCCTGCAAGGGATTTACCGCTGCTTCAACTCGTCCGAGATGCGACGTTTATAAGCCGGCAGCAGATAGAGCTTTTGATTGCAGGCCGGACACAGGAGTTGAATTATGACAACCGGAACCGTCGCATTGCTAATCTAGTGAAGCGCGATCAACTCCAGATTTGCCATGAGTGTTTCCCCTATCCAGGTCGAATCTTTACAATTACGCATGCAGGCCTCAACACGTTACAGATCTCCGGTATGGGTATTCTTAGTGTAACTGCCGACACGGAGATGCTCGCAGATATCAGGCAGATGCCACACTTTCTCGGGTTGAATGAGATTGAAATCGCGGCCCGCGAAGCGCTCAGTGTTCGTCGGTGGATCGGCGACCGACAACTCAAGTCGCTCAATATTGCGGCGAACCGACCGACTCAAAAAGACTACGATTCGATCGCGGAGATTGCGGCGCCGTCCGGTTCTGACGCTGTCATTTATCTGGGAATTGAGTACGAAAGAACAATAAAGTCGAAAGACCGGTACGCTCAAATCCGGAAAAAACTTGACGCGGAACGTCAGATCCAGGGCCTCTTATACTTCGTGGATAATGAAGAGAATGCGGTCATTCTGTCGAGGGAAGTGTATTCGGCGCTAGTCCCGGTAGGGGTTGTGATTGCGTCGCAGTTCCAATCTGACGGGGTAAATGCTACGCTGCGCGTTGTGCAGGATCGGTCGATAGTGCGCACTTCTGTGAAGGACTATCTCACCTCGGTCCAGCGGCTAAAACGTCACTCAGAGACGTAGTCCACCCGGTCAAGATCTCACGATAGGCTCCAGCGATTCGAAGCTGGAGCCTATCTTGTGCTTGGGATGGCATGCAGCAACCCATCGGAAGGTTCTCATTGGGGCTCAAAGAATAAAACGGATTGAGCACGGATAGAGGGTGGATTGAGCATGGGTAGAGGGTGGATTGAGCATGATCGCGCTTGGATTGTCTCTAGCCTAACTGATTATGGAATGCGGGACTTACGCGGTGACCATCCCATGCCTACTGACTACTTTTGTGGCCCTTTCCTGGACTCAAGCTAGTGTGAGACGTTCTACGGCCGCAAACTGCTCGCACGCTCACTCTTTACGTCGTTGAATTTGTGTGATGCTGTGGCGAGCGTGATCGCGTTTACTTTCGCAATTGGTGCGTGGCTTTCCTGTNNCGCTTGGAGTTTGCGAACTTCGGAATGTTTTCGCGCGTTGAGTTGCGTGTTTTCCTGTCGCAGTTTGCGGCGGGGAAAGGAAAACATTCGGGTGGAGAGGCAAGACGCCGGCAGCATGATATTTGTCGGCGTCAACGTGATGTCGGTGCTTGCGGGTGAGATGGTCTCGGATGCGTTGCGGGAAGTTTACGCGTGGAATTCGGCGTCGCTTGACGTTGGGATTTGCGGGTGATTAGCGGGAGAACTTTTCTGAACTGGCGTCCGTTATCTCGGACGGAACTTGTCAAAAGGAGAATCGAAATGCAATTCGGAAATGCTTGTTCGGTGGCTCGGCCGGATGCGCAGCGGAGCGTCGCTGCGGTGAAGGAAATGGCAAAGATGCGCGGGGAGACTTATCTCGAATTTGCAAAGTCGTATCTCAGTCGGCGGGATTATCGGAACGCAAAAGCGACGGCACTTGAGGGAAAGCGGTTGTGTGCTGGCCCGTTTTATTTGGCCGTTCGGGATCGGCTGGACGACCTACTCTCCGCTCTTGATTGGGCTGAGGTAAATCTTCCGAACGGTTGAAACTGTAAACCGTCCCCCCAGGGGAGGACTCTATTTACCCCGCCCCAACAACTCAGCCTGACCTGAAAGTATGGAACTGATGTCGCAGGAAACTCAACTTCCCCCCGACGACCTAATCCGTCGAACGCGAGGGGATGTAGCTTTCGTGGTCAACTTCTCAGGAGGGAAAGACTCCATGAGGATGCTTGGCCGAGTCAGAGAACTCTACCCCAACCACCCCATATTTGTGGTCATGGCGGACACGGGTTTTGAACACGTGCGCCCGATCTCGGCCGAAGATTGGTCCCGGAAACAGGTAGCCCGTTACGAGCTTCCGCTCACCGTTGTGCGCAACCCAAACAAGACGTATCTGCAAATGGTTGAGTGGCGAGGGATGTTCCCAAGTTCTACAACTCGACAATGCACTTCAGATCTCAAGAGGGGGCCTATCGAGAAGTTCGTTCGGGCACTATCTCAAAAGGTCATCGTCAACTGTACCGGAATCCGGTCTGAGGAGTCGTCCCAACGCAGCAAACAAATTCCATGGAAGGCCAACAAGTCTCTCTCGGTTGCCGGAAGAA
>PLUT01000261.1 GCA_003162875.1 Granulicella sp. | reverse complement strand
ACCAACTGAGCTACGTCCCCAGGTTGTCTTGCAACAACTTGAGCTACCGGTTAAGTCTACCAGACGAGTGAGCAATCGGGTGACGAGTTGCAGCCGATCGAAAACCCATCGAGCCACAGTTAGCGCATGGCAGCCGCAACCGCTCGCGGACAGGATCCGGAAAGCGCCTCGATTCCTACGAATGCGCTTCCATGATCGAAGCCAGTACCTCGCGGCCGGGACGCGTCCGCGATTCAGGCAGGGTGGCCAAGGGCTCGTCCACCATGTTGAGCATCGAGGCGAAGTCCGGTTTTTGCGTATCCACATAAAACACGCCGGTCAGGACCTCTCCCTTTTCGTGCACGTCCATCATCATTTTGATGGCATTCGCCTTGTTGGTGGGATCGTAATCTTCGCGCAGT
This sequence comes from Granulicella sp., assembly GCA_003162875.1. GTDB lineage: Bacteria > Acidobacteriota > Terriglobia > Terriglobales > Acidobacteriaceae > Edaphobacter. The sequence continues at coordinate 27,348 of PLUT01000261.1, read as the reverse complement.
TTCCGCAGGCGCAGGTGAGACCCGTCGTGGAGACGGACCTCAACCGTGGAGTCGGCGTCGTACTCGACGTCGATTTCCTCAAAATACGGCACAAAGCCAACTTCACCCACCGCGTCTTCATGCTCCTGCATGTAGCGATAGCTCTTGGTCGAACCTTCGTGGTCGTTGAAGGTGACGCAGGGCGAGATCACATCCAGCAGCACCGCTCCCTGGTGCGAGAGCGCAGCCTTCAGCATGGTGGAGAGCTGCTTTTTGTCGCCGGAGAAGGAGCGGCCGACAAAGGTTGCGCCCATCTGGATGGCCAGCGCGCAGATGTCGATTGGCGGCAGGTCGTTGACGACGCCCGTCTTCAGCGTGGATCCGATGTCGGCGGTCGCGGAAAACTGCCCCTTGGTGAGTCCATACACGCCGTTGTTCTCAATGATGTAGATCATCGGAACATTTCGGCGCATGAAGTGGACGAACTGCCCCATCCCGATCGACGCCGTGTCGCCGTCGCCGCTGACACCGATGGAGCGCATGGTCTTGTTGGCCAGCAGCGCGCCCGTGGCCACCGAGGGCATGCGTCCGTGCACTGAGTTGAAGCTGAAGGAGCGGGACATGAAGTACGCCGGCGACTTGGAGGAGCAGCCGATGCCGCTCATCTTCATTACGCGTTCGGGCTGGATCCCCATCTCGTAGAAAGCCTCAGTAATCCGTTCGGAGATGGCATTATGCCCGCAACCGGCGCACAACGTGGTCTTGCCGCCGCGATAATCCAGAATCTGGAGTCCGATGCGATTCGTCTTGATTGGCTTGGGTGTAACTGGCGTGGTCGACATGACTACTTGCTTGCTCCTTCTTGGGCAGCGATTTGGGAGGTGATCGAGCGCGCATCGATGGGCAGCCCGTTGAAGTGCAGCACGGAACGCAGCTTCACCACCTCGACCGGATCAAGATCAATCTTCAAGAGATTCAACAACTGCGCATCGCGGTTCTGCTCCACCACGTAGACGCGATCGTGGCGGGCGACAAAGTCGTGCGTCTCCTGGGTAAACGGATAGGCACGGACGCGAAGATAGTCGCAGAAAATCTCACATTCGCGGTCGAGCTGGTTGCGGCTCTCGACCATGGCCCAGTGGGTGGTGCCGAAGGCGATGATGCCGACCTTCTGGCTGCCGTCGCCTTCGAGGATGGGCTTCGGCACCATCGTTCTTGCCGTCTCGAACTTCCGCGCCAGCCGCAGCATGTTGTTCTCGTAATCCTCGGGACGCTCCGAGTACAGGGCCTTGTCGTTGTGGCCCGAGCCGCGCGTGAAATATGCAGCGGCGGGATGGTCCGTTCCGGGCAGGGTGCGATATGGGATTCCATCTCCATCCACGTCTCTGTAACGCGCAAACCCACCCAGTTTCTTCAGTTGGGCGGCGTCGAGCACCTTGCCGCGGCGAATCGGCTTTTCCGGGTACTCGAAGGGCTCCGACATCCAGCTGTTCATGCCCAGATCGAGGTCCGACAGGACAAAAACCGGGGTTTGCAACTGCTCGGCAAGATCGAAGGCTTCAATGGCAAATTCGTAACATTCCTTCACCGTCGCCGGCAGTAGCATCACGTGCTTGGTATCGCCGTGGGACAGTCCCGCGACGAAGCTGAGATCGGCCTGCGAGGTGCGCGTGGGCAGGCCGGTGGAGGGTCCGGTGCGCTGAATGTCGAAGATGACTCCGGGAATCTCCGCGTAGTAGCCCAGGCCCGCAAATTCCGCCATCAGCGATATTCCCGGACCGGAAGATGCCGTCATCGAACGCGCTCCCGCCCATCCCGCGCCCAGCACCATGCCGATCGCAGCCAGCTCATCTTCCGCCTGCACAATTGCGAAGCTCGCCTTGCCATCCGGCTCGACCCGGTATCGCTTCATCAGCTCGATCAGATTCTCGACCACCGAGGACGACGGCGTGATGGGATACCACGAAACCACGCTGACCCCGGCGAACATCGCTCCCATTGCCGCCGCGGCATTGCCGTCGATGATGATCTTGCCGGTGGTGGCGTTCATCGGCTCGACCGCGTACGGGTCCTGCTTGGTCAGCATGCTCGCGGCATAATCGAACCCGACGCGGACGGCGCTCAGGTTCAGTTCGGCCGCCTTCACCTTCTTGGCAAACTGCTTGCGAACCGTCTTCTCCACCATCTCCATGTCGATGGAGAGCAACTGAGCCGCAACTCCCACGTAGACCATGTTCTTGATCAGCTTGCGCAGTTTTGCATCCGCGCCCGTGGCCACAGCGAGTTGGTCGAACGGCACCGCATAACAGGCAAGGTCCGCGCGCAGCTCGTTCAGCTTGAGCGATTCGTCATAAATCACGGCCGCGCCGGGAGCCAGCGATAGCACGTCTTCGCGTGCCGTCTCCGCGTTCATCGCAATCAGCACATCGATGTCTGTCCTGCGCGCGACCCACCCGTCCTTGCTGACCCGGATGGTGTACCAGGTCGGCAGTCCCGCAATGTTGGACGGAAAGAGATTCTTCCCTGAGACCGGCACTCCCATGCGAAAGATGCTGCGCAGGAGAACACTGTTGGCGGACTGCGAACCGGAACCGTTTACCGTTGCAACCTGAATGGAAAAATCGTTGACGATCTGCTTAACCCCACCCGCGAGTCCGGAGGTTGGCTGGCCCTGGGCCAAGAGCTGACTGGTAGTCATCTAAGAATGCTTCCCTTCCCTTGTAAAACGCCTTTATCGCAAACCCGGACACGCATGGGATCAACACCTTCGTACCCCATGCTGTCTTTGACTGCGCGGCTAACGTCGCGAGCCAGATTTACCTCTCGGATTCTGCGCAGCGCTCCACCTGTCGTTAATTGTATTCCAGCCGCGCTGTCTGCATCGCCGAAGTCCGGTAAATAATGGCAAATAAAACGCTTATTCGAAATGCAAAGCCCTGGTTGTACGCAGGTTACAAAACCTATGTGATGGTTCGCCAAACTGCGTATGGTCGCTAACGGTACTGCCAACTCCCGACCCTGCACAAATTCTCTGATTCTCTCTTTACGCCCTCGTTCGAGGCAGATCGTGCAGCTGAGGCAGATCGCACAGCTCAATTCACAGTCCACCGCAGTGGCGGCATCATCCCCTGCGCTTCCCATCTACGCGCAAGGACACTGTCTCGCCAAGAAAGCTAGCTGCTGCCTGGATCTTCTCCTCGATCATGCTTGCGATGAGGCTTGACGCAAGGTAAAGCTGCTCAAAGTCTTGATGTAATTGCCGCGTTCGAACGCGGATGGATCGGGTACGGCACGGCGGCTGAGACTGCCGCGCATCTGCCGGATGGACTCGTACTCGTGCTCTTCCATCCAGCGCACCAAATCGGCCTGGATCGCGGCCAGGTGGGAGATGCCCCGGGACAGCAGGGATGATGCCGTCATGGCCACCTGCGCGCCGGCCATCACGGATTTCAGAACGTCCTGGCCGCTGTGGACGCCTCCCGTAACCGCAAGATCGGCGTGCACATCTCCATAGAGAATCGCCACCCAATGCAAGCGCAGCAACAACTCCTCCGGCCGGCTCAGGGTGAGCTTGGGACTGACGTCGAGGTTCTCCAGATCGAAGTCCGGCTGGTAAAAACGGTTGAACAGGACCAGCGCATCGGCGCCGGCATGATCGAGTTCCATGGCCAGGTTGGGAATGCTGGTGTACTGCGGAGACAGCTTGACCGCAACCGGAATCTCCGTCGCCGCCTTGACCTGTCGCACCAGCTGGACGAGTTCCTTCTCAATGATTGCGCTGGTCTCGCTGGCGTTCGTTGCCAGCGAATAGGTATTCAGCTCCAGGGCGTCGGCCCCGGCCTGTTCGATCTCCTTGGCGAAGCGCACCCAGCCTCTCGCAGTGACGCCGTTCAGGCTGGCCAGCACGGGAATGCTGCACGCGCTCTTGGCGCGCTGAATCTGGCTGAGGTAAGCATCCTGCCCCTGCCGGTAGTCCTCGTATTCGGGGAAATAGCTCAGCGACTCGGCAAACGATTCCGTGCCGCGATTGAGGTCGCGGTCCAGGGCATCGCTCTCCAGGGTGAGCTGCTCCTCGAAGATTGAAGGGAGAACCACGGCCGCTGCGCCGGCTTCCTCCAGCCGCTGAATCGTCTCCGGCGATTCAGTCAGCGGCGAAGAAGAAACTACGAGCGGGCTCTTCAGCTTGAGTCCAAGATAGGCAGTGCTCAGATCAACCATGACTAGCTCCTTCCGGCTCCCAGAGGTGCGACCTTGCCCTCAGGTTCGGGCGGTGCAATGTTGGGTGAGGCAGCGCGTCCGGGCATGGCGGCGCGGCCGGAGTAGACTCTCCACTCGCGTTCCACATCGTCCTGCGCTTCCAGCAGCAGCTTCTTCGCCACTTCAGGCCGGCTGCGCGCCAGCATGGTGTAACGGGCCTCGTGGTAGCTGTATTCCTTGAGCGCGATTGACGGCGCTTTAGAGTCAAGCTGGAACGGATTCTTGCCCTCTGCGCGCAGCGCCGGGTTGTAGCGCATCAGCGGCCAGTAGCCGGAAAGGACCGCGTTCTTCTGCTGCTCCATGCCGTAGCTCAGGTCGTAGCCATGGGCAATGCAGTGGCTGTAGGCGATAATCAGCGCCGGCCCGTTGTAGGCCTCCGCCTCCTGGAACGCCTTCACCGTCTGCATGTCGCTGCCACCCATCGCAACCCTTGCTACGTAGACCGAGCCGTATGCGACGGCTTCCATGGCGAGGTCCTTCTTCGCATTTGGCTTGCCGCCTTCCGCAAATTTGGCCACCGCGCCGCGCGGCGTCGCCTTCGACATCTGTCCGCCGGTGTTCGAGTAGGTTTCGGTGTCGAGCACCAGGACCTTGACGTTCTGTCCCGAGCCCAGCACGTGGTCCAGTCCGCCAAAGCCGATGTCGTAAGCCCAGCCATCGCCGCCGATGATCCACACACTCTTGCGCACCAGCGAGTCGGCGACCGTCTGCAGGGCGCGAGCCTCGGCAGTTTCCGCTCCGGCAATCTTTGTCCGGAGTGCAAGCACCCGCTCCCGCTGCGCCTCAATCCCGGATTCCTTCGACTGGTCGGCGCCCAGAATGGAGGTCACCAGTTCGTCGCCGACGATCGGCGCCAGCCGCCCCAGCAGGCTTTCGGCATAGCCCTTCTGCTGATCGAGGGCCAGGCGCATGCCCATACCGAATTCCGCATTGTCTTCAAACAGCGAGTTCGACCAGGTGGGGCCGCGTCCGCTCTTATTCTTGGTATACGGCGTGGTCGGCAGGTTGCCGCCGTANNCGCCGTAGATCGACGAGCAGCCCGTGGCGTTGGCGATGTACAGCCGGTCGCCGAAAAGCTGGGTCAGCAGCTTCAGGTAAGGCGTCTCGCCGCAGCCCGCGCAGGCGCCGGAGAATTCAAACAGCGGGTCAAGCAGTTGTATGTCCTTGACCTGCGTATGCGACAGGCGATTGCGATCGACCGAAGGCAGAGCCTCGAAGAAGTTCCAGTTCTGTACCTCCGCCTCGCGCAACGGCGCTTGCATCTCCATGTTGATTGCCTTGTGCTTGGCTTCGCTCTTGCTCTTCACTGGGCAGATCTCGACGCATAGCGTGCATCCGGTGCAGTCTTCCGGCGCCACCTGCAGCGTATACAGCTCGCTGTCCATGTTCTTCCACTTCGGCTTGGCGCTCTTGAAGGTCGCCGGCGCATTCGGCAGCAGTGCGCTGTCGTACACCTTGGCCCGGATTACCGCGTGCGGGCACACCATCACGCACTTGCCGCACTGGATGCAGAGTTGCTCATCCCAGACCGGAATCATCTGTGCGATGTTGCGCTTCTCCCACTGCGCGGTACCGGTGGGGAACGTGCCTCCGGCCGGCAGCGCACTGACTGGAATCAGGTCGCCCTTGCCCGCCGCCATCATGCCCAGCACGTCGCGGACGAAGGTGGGTGCCTCCAGCGGCAGCATGGGCAGGATGTCAAAGGACGCGGTAGCCGTCTGCGGCACCTTGACCTCATGCAGGTTGGCGATCGCCGCATCCACTGCGGCAAAGTTCTGCTGCACCACCGCGTCGCCGCGTTTGCCGTAGGTCTTCTTGATCGCTTTCTTGATCTGTTCAATCGCTTCCTCGCGCGGCAACACGCCGCTGATCGCGAAGAAGCAGGTCTGCATGATGGTGTTGATGCGGTTCCCCATGCCCGCCGTGCGGGCCACGGTATAGCCGTCGATCACATAAAACTTGATCTTCTTCTTGAGAATCGTCTCCTGGGTCTTCTTCGGCAGGTGGTTCCATATCTCATCCGGCCCGTAGGGAGTGTTCAGCAGGAAGACTGCTCCCTGGTCCGCCGCCGCAAGGATATCCATGCGCTCCAAGAACTGGAATTGATGGCACGCCACAAAGTTGGCTTTGCTGATGAGGTAGGTCGAGAGGATCGGGTCCGGGCCGAAGCGCAGGTGGGAGGTTGTGACCGAGCCCGACTTCTTCGAATCGTAAACGAAGTAGCCCTGCGCGTAGTTCGGCGTCTCCGAGCCGATGATTTTGATGGAGTTCTTATTCGCACCCACCGTTCCGTCGGAGCCCAATCCATAAAAGAGCGCGCGCACAGTGCGCGGGTCTTCCGTCGAGAACTCCGGATCGTACGCCAGGCTGGTGTGGGTCACATCGTCGTCGATGCCGATGGTGAAGTGATTCTTGGGGTGCGCCTTCTTCAATTCGTCGTAGACGCCATTGACCATCGCGGGAGTGAATTCCTTGGAGGACAGGCCATAGCGGCCGCCGATGATGCGGGGCTGCCTGGCAAAGCGTGAATCTCCATTGGAGAACGATTCGCTGAAGGACGTTACAACATCCTGGTAAAGCGGTTCGCCCAGCGCGCCCGGCTCCTTGGTCCTGTCCAGTACGGCAATCGACTTCACCGTGGCCGGCAGCGCAGCGAGAAACGCATCGGCGGCGAACGGCCGGTACAGGCGCACCTTCAGCAGTCCCAACTTTTCGCCCTGCGCGTTCAGGTGCCGGATCGTTTCCTCGACCGCACCGGCGCCCGAGCCCATCAGAATAATCACGCGCTCCGCGTCGGGAGCGCCAATATAATCGAACAGATGATAGGCCCGGCCGGTCAGGCCGGCGAATCGGTCCATCGCGTCCTGCACAATGGTGGGGCAGGCCAGGTAGTAGGGATTGCAGGCCTCTCGGGCCTGGAAGAACACATCGGGGTTCTGCGCCGAGCCGCGCAGAATGGGATGGTCGGAGGTGAGCGCGCGCTCGCGATGGGCAAGCACCCGGGTCTCGTTGAGCAGGTCGAGGATGGTCTCGTCGGAAATCGCGAGCGCCTTATTGATTTCGTGCGAGGTGCGGAAGCCGTCGAAGAAATGCAGAAATGGGACCCGCGACCCCATGGTGGAGATGTGCGCAATCAACGCCAGGTCGGCAGCCTCCTGCACCGAGTCGGACGCGAGCATGGCATATCCCGTCGTCCGGCAGGCCATCACGTCGGATTGGTCGCCGAAGATCGAGAGCGCATGCGTGGCTACGGCGCGCGCGGTAACGTGGATCACGTTCGAGGTCAACTCGCCCGCAATCTTGTACATGTTCGGAATCATCAACAGCAGGCCTTGGGAGGCCGTGAACGTGGTGCTGGTTGCCCCGGCCTGCAGCGCCCCATGCATCGCGCCGGCCGCGCCGCCTTCGCTCTGCATCTCGGCCACCACCGGGATGGTGCCCCAGATGTTCCTTTTGCCTTCCTCTTTCCACTGATCGGACCACTCCGCCATGGTGGAAGACGGCGTAATCGGGTAAATCGTAATTACCTGCGCCAGGCGGTACGCTACGGAAGCGACGGCCTCGTTGCCGTCGAGAATCACCGTTTGCTGCTCTCTCATTTTCTCCCCTTTGAACCCGTCACTATTCTGAGGTCTCAATGCATCCGCTGGATGTGAGCCTCATCACAAAGCAGCGCCCCGCAGTCTGCTACAGTTAAACCCAGTAGCTATGACCAACGGCCTCTATTTGCCCATCGTTGTGCTGTTGCTGGCGGCCGTCGCCTTCGCTCTGACGCCGCTGCTGCTGGCTTGGCTGTGGGCAAAATCGTTCTCGCCGCACAAGCCCGGCCCCAGCAAGAACGCCATCTACGAGTGCGGGCTCGAATCCGAGGGAGACGCCTGGATCCAGTTCAAGCCGGGCTATTACCTCTACGGGATTATCTTTCTCGTCTTCGATGTGGAAGCCGTCTTTCTTCTGCCATTTGCCGTGGCCTTCACCGGTTTTTCGCTCGGAGAATCCATCGCCATGCTCGTCTTCCTCCTGTTACTCGTAGAGGGACTGGTATGGGCCTATCAGAAAAACGTTTTGGTGTGGACGTAGCATCTTCAGTTAGAACGACAGTTTCTTGGCAACACAATCAACTGGTTCGGAATCAAGGGTTCCAAGGGTGGATGAGAAGCTAAAAGCCGAATTGAGCAAACAGGGCATCTTCACAACATCCCTGCAGGAGCTCTACAACTGGGGCCGCAAAAGCTCCATCTGGCCGCTCAACTTCGGCCTGGCCTGCTGCGCCATCGAAATGATTGCCACCACCATGGCACGCTACGACCTGGCGCGGTTCGGCGCCGAGGTTTTCCGGCCCTCTCCGCGGCAGGCGGACCTGATGATCGTCGCCGGCACCGTGACCAAGAAGATGGCGCCGCAGGTGGTCCGCCTCTACAACCAGATGCCGGAGCCGAAGTATGTGATCTCCATGGGCGCGTGTGCCATCTCCGGCGGCCCGTTCAAACAGGGCTACAACGTCCTGAAAGGCATCGACCGCTTCATCCCCGTGGACGTATATATTCCCGGCTGCCCGCCGCGGCCGGAGGCGCTGATCGATGCGTTCCTGATGTTGCAGAAGAAGATCGACGAGCAGCAACTGACCGGCAAAGATAGGCCCCGCCATTTGACCGCCGGCGAGGCCAGTGAGTTCATCGTCCCCCTGTTTGGCGCGCACGACCTCGAACCCACTCAGAATCCAGCGGTATGGCGGCCGCCGCTTGTGCAAATCTCCAAGGCAGGAACGGATGGATCTGGAAACGATTAAGTCCACGCTCGAAGCGAACGTTCCCGACTGCCGGCTGGAGGTCATCGTTAACCCCAGCCCGTCGGGCCAGCACTCTCTGCTGGTCGATGCGGAGCACGCCTTTGCCGTGGCCAGTTTCCTGCGCAGTTCTGCCGGCTTCAACTACTGCTCGAATGTGACCGGCATCGATTGGCCGGCCAAAGAGCTCTCCGAAAAAGTGAAGGTAAAGAAGATTGTGGACGGCGTGGAGACCGAGATCGATGAAGTCAGCAAGACGATGATTCCGGGCTGCCTTGAAGTGGTATATCACCTCTTCTCCATGAGCGAGAAGATCGGCCCTTTGCCGCTGCGCATGCGCACGCAGGACCGCGCCGAGGGCGTCCATCTGCCCTCGCTTACGCCAGTGTGGCGCAGCGCCGAATTGCAGGAGCGGGAGGTATTCGATCTCTTCGGAGTCGTCTTCGACGGGCATCCCGATCTGCGGCGCCTGCTGATGTGGGACGAATTCGAGGATCACCCGATGCGCCGGGATTACGTGAACCCGGACGATTACGAATACGAGCCGACCGCGCATGACGACGTGCTGCAGCGAGCTAACCAGCATCGAAGCACAGTGGGAGAGAGATGAGCGTCACAGCCTACCCCACAACGCCCCCTATCCTGGAACCGGCCGCCGATGGCAGCGAAACGCAGCTGCTGGAGATTTCGATGGGGCCGCAACATCCGTCGACCCACGGCGTCTTTCGCATGAACGTCGTGCTCGACGGCGAGCGGGTGGTCAAGCTGAAGCCGGTCTTCGGTTACCTGCATCGCAACCACGAGAAGATCGCGGAGAACGAGACCTATCTCGGCTCCATGCCCTATACGGACCGCCTGGACTATATCTGCTCCATCACCAACAACTGGGCCTATGCCCTCGCGGTGGAAAAACTCGCAGGCATCCAGGTGCCCGAACGAGCCGAATACCTGCGCGTCATTACCGGCGAGCTCACCCGCCTGCAGAACCACGCCAGCCTGATCGGTTTCCTGCTGCAGGACATGGGATCCAGCGGGACTCCGCTGATGTATGCCTTCCGCGAACGCGAAAACATCCTCGACCTCTTCGAGGCGCTCACCGGATCGCGCATGATGTGCAATTACATGCGCTTTGGCGGCTGTCGCGTGGATACGCCCGCAGGCTGGCTGGAGCAGGCACAGAAAGTAGTGACGGAGTTTCCCCGTTTTCTGGACGAATACGAAAACCTTCTGGTGGGCAATGAAATCCTGATGGAACGCACCCAGGGCATCGGCGTGCTGTCGCCGGAGCTGGCTATCGACTCCGCCATCAGCGGCCCCATGGCGCGTGCCAGCGGCGTGAACTACGACATCCGCAAGGTGGACAACTACAGCATCTACTCTCGCTTCAGCTTCCGCGTGCCGCTGGGCAGCCATGGCGACGTATACGACCGCTACATGATCCGCTTCCTGGAGATGCGCGAGTCGGTGAAGATACTGAATGAGGCGATGCGCGACATTCCCGCCGGTCCGATCGTCGACCCCAAGATGAGGATTCGCGGGTTCCGGCCGAAACCGGGCGAAGCCTACGGAAGGATTGAGTCACCCAAGGGCGAGTTGGGCTTCTACCTCATCAGCGATGGGTCAACCAATCCCTATCGCTATCGGGTGCGCCCGCCCAGCCTCATCAACCTCACGGTGCTCGAGGACCTGTGCCTCGGGGTGAACGTAGCGGACGTAGTGGCAATTCTGGGCAGCATCGACATCGTGCTCGGCGAGGTGGATCGATAATGACCCGTCTACAGAGGAGCGGCAGTGGTCGGTGAAGGCATCCTGAAGGGATTGGCGGAGACGGCCCGGAACTTTTTCGGCAGCTACGTCAGCAAAGAGCGGCTCACTACGGTCCAGTACCCGGAGCAGCGCCTGCCCCGCATCGAGGCGGCGCGCAGCTTCCCGTTCCTGGTCTACGACGGCTCCGACTGGCAACAGGGGATGCGCTGCGTCGGCTGCCAGATCTGCGAGAAGGAATGTCCGCCCAAATGCATCCTCATCGAGAAAAGTAAGGACAAAAAGCCGGACGCCGTGGGCAAACAGCAGTTCTATCCGGCGGTCTTCGATATCGATATCTCCGTCTGCATGAGCTGCCAGATCTGCGTGGAAGTCTGTCCGTTCGATGCCATCAAGATGGATGTGGACGTCGATCTTCCCACCGACAACCGCTTCGCCGGACTGCTGCTGGACAAGCAGCAGCTGGCAAAGTCCAACGAGTACTACCACGGGATTCACCCCACGGAAGCGGCAGCCGTGGATGCGGCTCTCGCAGCAGAACGGGCCAAGGCGCAGGCGAAGAAGCCCGCCGCCGCGACGCCGCCGGCTGCCCCGCCCAGCGCAGCCCCCGTGCCGGAAGCGCAACCCGTCGGCGGTGAATCGAAATGACGCAAGTGTTCGTTCAGCTCGACCAGATCTTCGTCATCGTCAAATACTGGCTGCTGGGCTTCGTCCCGGCAGGCTGGCAGCCGCTTGTTTCCGCAATCGTTTCCGTTGTCACCGTCGTCATCGCCTTCCCGGCGCTGTTCGCCCTTGTTACGTGGTTTGAGCGCAAAGGCCTGGGCAGAATGCAGAACCGTTACGGCCCCAATCGCGCCGGCCCGGCCGGCCTGTTTCAACCAATCGCCGACGCCATCAAGTCCCTGACCAAGGAAGACATCGTTCCCCTTGCCGCCGACCATGTCGTTCATTTCCTGGCGCCGGTTCTTCTGGTTACGGCGGCGTTTCTGGCCTATGCGGTCATCCCCGTCGGCCGCAACATGATCGTCGTCAACCTGAACGCCGGAGTCCTGTTCTTCTTCGCGGTTGGCTCGGTCGTGGAACTGTCCGTGTTCATGGCAGGCTGGTCCAGCCGGAGCAAGTACTCGCTGCTGGGCGCCATGCGCGCCATCGCGCAGATGATCAGCTACGAGGTGCCGTTGGTTCTCGCCTCGGTGGTAGTCATCATGCAGGCCGGATCGCTTTCCACCGTGGCCATTGTGGAGCGACAGGCCGGCTACACCGGCATCTGGCCGCACTGGTTCGTATTCACGCCATGGGGATTCGTCGGCTTCGCCCTCTTTATGATCGCGGCCACCGCCGAGTCCAACCGCTCGCCCTTCGATCTTCCCGAAGGCGAATCCGAGATCATCGCCGGCTACTATATCGAGTATTCCGGCTTCAAATTCGCGCTCTTTTTCCTGGGCGAGTACCTGGGCATGATGGCCACCAGTGGTATGGCCATCACCCTCTTTCTCGGTGGATGGGCGGCGCCGTTTCCCTTCCTCGCCTGGATACCTTCCTATGTGTGGTTCTTCCTCAAGCTGCTGGCGCTTATCTTCGGCTTCATTTGGATTCGCGGCACCCTCCCCCGTCTGCGCATGGACCAGCTGATGAACTTCGCCTGGGAATTCATCCTCCCCATGGCCTTGTTCAATATGCTCGTCGCCGGCGTCTGGCACTTTATGCCGCCCGGAATCCCGCGCTGGCTGGTGTGCATTGCCATGGTTGCGACTCCGTGCATCCTGCTGAGCATGCGGCTGAAGCGCAAAAAGAAGCTGCAACTGCGGACCTATCAATTTGCCGAATGAGATGTAGATCGATCGTGGCTGTTCGAAGTGTTACTGTTACCTGCGGCAAATGAATTCACCCGGAGAATAGGGCCGGATTTCAAAATGACAGCATCCTTTCTCATCCTCGCGCTGCTCACCGTTGCCGGAACCGCTGCGGCCATGGGCCTGCGCAATGCCGTGCACTGCGTTCTTGCGCTGACCCTGGGCTTTGCCGGCATCGCCGCGCTGTACCTGCAACTGGGAGCGCAATTCGTGGGCCTCGCGCAGATCATGGTCTACGTCGGCGCCGTAGCGATTCTCGCCGTCTTCGCCATCATGATGACCCACAAACCCGGGCAGGCAGAGGCATCCGTCTTCTCTTCGCACTGGATTGCTGGAGGCGTGGTCGCCGCGGCGGTCTTCGCGGTGCTGGCGTGGGCCATCGCTTCCAGCGAGGCCGTTTTCCAGTTGCTGCCGCCGCAACCTGACGTTACCGTGCAGAAGATCGGCGATGCGCTGATGCATCGCTTCGTCCTGCCGCTGGAGATTATGGGCCTGCTGCTGACGGCTGCACTCATCGGCGCCGTCGTTATCGCGATGGATCGCAAAGAGGAGACCAAATGAGCTCCCTGCAGGGTTATCTGCTCTTGTCCGCGCTGCTCTTTGCCGTCGGCCTGGCCGGCGCACTCACCCGGCGCAACGCAATTCTTGTCCTCATCGGAATTGAACTCATGCTCAACTCCGCCAACCTCAACTTCATAGCCTTCTGGCGCTATGGACCGGCGCCCGCAGCATTGACCGGAATCATGTTCGCCATCTTTTCCATCGGCATAGCAGCAGCGGAAGCGGCAGTTGGACTGGCGATCATCCTTGCCGCCTACCGTCATTCCGGAACCACCGACCTCGACGAGATGAATTCACTGAAAGGCTAGCGGAACCTAACCAAGCTTCCTCTGTTCGCTGAGACTCAATGAACTGGATCGTAAAAAACCTGTGGCTCATTCCTGCATTGCCGATGTTCGCGGCGGGAATCGGCGCTCTGCTGAAGCAGCGCAGCCGGGTCCCTGCTGCTTGCCTCGCTATTGGGTCCATGGTGCTCTCCTTCCTGCTCTCTCTCGTTGCCTTTGCGCATGTTCTTGGCAACCGCGCAAACGGCATCGAATCCTTCAACTTCGGCTGGTTCCAGTTTGGCAATGAATGGCTGAAGCTCGGCTGGATGCTCGATCCGCTGACCGCCGTCATGCTGCTGATGGTCAGCTTCGTCGGCCTGCTGATATTTGTCTACAGCGTCGGCTACATGCACGACGACGAGAACTTCACCCGCTTCTTCTGCTTCCTTGCGCTGTTCGCCGGCGCCATGCTCGGCGTTGTCATCGCCAACAGCCTGCTCCTCCTCTTCATGTGCTGGGAGATCGTCGGCCTAACCTCCTACCTGCTCATCGGCTTCTGGTACGCCAAGCCCGAGGCCGCGGCCGCCGCGAAAAAGGCCTTCATAGTCACCCGCATCGGCGATCTCGGATTTCTGCTTGGCATGGTCTGGCTCTATGCCCAGTCGCACACGCTGCTCTTCTACGATGCCGGCGCTGGTGCGCTCGAATCGGCCTCCCTCACCCATCTCGCCGCCCGCACCACCGTCCTCGGCCTCAGCCTCGCCTCGGCTATCGGCATCCTCATCTTCTGCGGTGCGGCCGGCAAATCCGGGCAGGTCCCGCTGCACGTCTGGCTGCCCGATGCGATGGAAGGCCCCACGCCCGTCAGCGCGCTCATCCACGCCGCCACCATGGTCGCCGCCGGCGTCTTCCTCATCGCCCGCATCTACCCGCTGATGGCCGCCACCGTTTCGCTTACGCCAACCGTTGCGTTACAGGTTGTCACCTGGGTGGGCGCGATCACCGCTGTCTTCGCCGCGCTGATCGCCGTCGGCCAATACGACATCAAGCGCATCCTCGCCTACTCCACCGTCTCCCAACTTGGCTACATGATGATGGGCCTCGGCGTTGGCGGCGTGGCTGTCGGCATGTTCCACCTCATCACCCACGCGTTCTTCAAGGCGCTGCTGTTCCTCGGTGCGGGCTCCGTCATTCACGGCTGCTCCGGCGAGCAGGACATCCGCCGCATGGGAGGCCTGCGCAAGTACATGCCCATCACCTTCCTTGTGTATGCCGTGGGCATGCTCGCGCTGTGCGGATTTCCGCTCTTCTTCTCCGGCTTCTGGAGCAAGGATGCTATTCTGCACGCCGCGCGCGACTGGAACATCTCCCAGGCGCCGTTCTATATGGGTGCATTCGGCGCGCTGCTCACCGCTTTCTACATGACGCGCCAGGTTTATTACGTTTTCGCTGGCAACTCGCGCCTCGCCGCATCCAGCCACGACGACCCGCAGCTCGCCGCGCACTTTGAGGACCCCGCCCATCACGTCGCAGCCCACCCGCATGAGAGTCCCGCGATAATGACCGTCCCACTGATGATCCTGGCCGCGTTCGCCATGCTGCTTGGCCTCATCGGCACGCCCGCATGGCCGTGGTTCCAATCCTTCCTCGATCGCCAGCAGCCGATCCTCAGCTTCGCGGCATTCTCGGCTCCCGGCATCATCCCGGTCATGCTCTCCTCGTCCACTATCGTCATTCTTGGCCTCATCCTCGGCTGGTACTTCTACGGGCGCAAGCCGATCGCGACCGCCGAATCTCCCGACCCGCTGGGCAAGCTTCAGCCGCAGATCTTCTCAATCCTCGGCCATGCCTTTTATGTGGATGCGTTCTACGGCGCCACTCTGATCCGCCTCAACACCATCTGGTCCCGCGTCTGCGACTGGTTCGACCGATTCGTCTGGAACGGTGCGGTGCAAACCATCTCCTACCTCTTTCTCGGCGTTGCATGGATCGACAGCTCCTTCGACACCTACGTTGTGAATCCCAGCTTCGATGGCGGCTGCGCAAGCGTTTCTCGCGGCGGCCGGATTCTTTCGCTGTTTCAGGGCGGACGCATCCAGTCTTATCTGCGGATGATTGGCCTCGCACTCGTTGCCCTGGTGATATTTCTGCTGTGGGGAGCGAAACGATGAGTACCTTCCCCATTCCCATGCTCACCATCCTCACCGCCCTGCCCATTGTGGGCGCGCTCGTCGTCTTCGCTCTCGGGAAGAACCGGGCGCGCTGGTCCGCCCTGGCCTTCAGCTTTGCAGCGCTGCTGCTGACACTCGTCCTGTGGTTCCACTTTGACGCAGCCTCGGGCGCACTACAATTCCAGGAAACCCGCTCCTGGATCGCGCCACTCGCGGTCGACTACCACGTCGGCATCGACGGCCTTGGCCTTCTCATGCTGCTCCTCAGCGCCATCGTCGTTCCCATTGGCATGGCTGCCTCCTCGCAGATTCAGCAGCGTGTGCCACTCTACTACTCGCTCATCCTGCTCCTTCAGGCCTGCCTCTTCGGCACCTTCACTGCGCAGAACTTCTTTCACTTCTTTCTCTTCTGGGAACTCAGCCTGGTCCCGGCATTCTTCCTCATCAAACTCTGGGGCGGTCCGCGCAGCACCAAGGCAGCCACGCAATTCCTCGTCTACACCATGGTCGGTTCCGTCGCCATGCTGCTGACGTTCCTCGCCCTGTTCCTTGCAACCCACACCTTCGACTTTGCCCAACTCGCCGCGCTCGCCCAGAACGGACAGCTCATGCCCGCCGTCGTCGACAAGCTCGCATGGCATCGCTTCACCCCACAGCACGTTGCGCTGATCCTCTTTGCCGGCGCGTTCCTGGGCCTTGCCGTCAAGGTGCCGCTGGTCCCGTTCCACACCTGGCTGCCCGCCGCCTACGCTGAGGCGCCAACCGGAACGACCATCCTGCTGACCGGCGCAATGTCCAAAATGGGCGTCTACGGATTCCTCCGCATCCTGCTTCCCATCTTCTTCCCGCAGATGCAGATGGTCCTCACTCCGCTGCTCTGGCTCGCCGTCGCGACCATCGTCCTGTCCGCCTATGCCGCGCTCGCGCAGAAAGACCTCAAACGCATCTTGGCCTATTCCTCCATCAATCATCTGGGCTATTGCATGCTGGCGATCTTTGCCATCGCGAAGTTCACTGGGGGCGATGCGGACTTGACCGCCGAAAAGCAGGCCGCGATGAGCGGCGTCTTCCTGCAGATGTTCAACCACGGACTGACTGCCTCAGCTCTCTTCTGGTTTGTCGCCATGCTGGAAAAGCGAACCGGCGGTCTGCGCGGATTGGATGATTTTGGCGGTCTCCGCAAGGTCGCGCCCGTTTTTACCGGGCTGATGGGAATCGCCCTGTTCTCGTCGCTGGGTCTGCCCGGCCTCAACGGGTTCATTGGCGAATTCCTGATCTTCAAGGGATCGTTCCCGCTCGTCGCCTGGGCAACGTCGCTCGCGGTGCTGGGGCTGCTGACCACGGCACTCTTCACCCTGGGAATCCTGCAGCGTGTCTTCTCAGGTCCCCTCAATGAAAAATGGCGCGCGTTCCCCGATCTGACCATCGGCGAACGACTGGCTCTGGCGCCGGCGATCGGCCTGATGTTTGCGTTGGGCCTTTATCCCCAACTGGTGCTCGCGGCGATCGACAGTACGGTAATCCAGATAGTGCAGCAACTTAGGTTTTAGGTTGAACGTGGTGTTTTGAATATGCTTGCTTGGACGATCTACATCTCGTTTCTCGGTGCAGCCGCAATGTTCCTGCTGCCCAAGGGCAGCGTGGCCCTGGCGCGCATCCTCGCGCTGCTCACGGCGGTTGCCGGGTTTGCTCTTGCGCTCACTGCGTTCGTCCAGCACCGATCCGGAGAAATGCTGACCGTAACGCGCGTGCCCTGGATTCCTTCGCTCGGCATCGAGTATCACCTGGCGGCAGATGGCATCAGTCTCGCCCTCATCCTGCTTACCGGAATCGTTGCCGTCACCGGCATCCTCTTCTCCTGGGACATTGATCATCGCACCAAGGAATTCTTCGCGTTTTACCTTGTGCTCATTGGCGCCGTCTACGGCGTGTTTCTCAGTTATGATTTGTTCCTTCTCTTCGTCTTTTACGAAATCGTCATTATCCCCAAATACTTCCTTATCGCTATCTGGGGCTCCACGCGGCGCGAATATGGCGCGATGAAGCTGGTGCTCTACTCCTTCGTCGGCAGTGCGATGGTCCTCGTCGGCCTCATCGCCGCGTACGTCGTCTCCGGCTCGCAATCGATGTCCCTCGGCGACCTCGCCGGTTACCCGTTCTCGCCCCACTTTCAGATGTTTGCCTTCCCCCTGGTCTTCGTTGGCTTCGGAATCCTCGCCGGCCTCTGGCCGTTTCACACCTGGGCTCCGACCGGCCATGTCGCCGCGCCCACAGCGGCTTCCATGCTGCTTGCCGGCGTGGTGATGAAGCTGGGCGCATATGGCTGCCTGCGCGTAGCCATGACGCTCTTCCCGCTGGGTCTGGTAACGCCCTGGAACCACCACGTACTCGGCCTCGGTTCCTGGCGCGGCGTCTTTGCCCTGCTCGCCGTCGTCGGGATCATCTACGGCGCATTGGTCGCGCTGGTGCAGAAGGACTTCAAATTCGTCATCGGCTACTCCAGCGTCAGCCACATGGGCTTTATCCTGCTGGGCTTGATGACCTTGAACCAGATAGGGCTGTCCGGCGCGATCGTCCAGATGTTCTCGCACGGAATTCTCGCCGGACTCCTCTTCGCTGTCGTCGGCCGCATGGTCTACGCGCGGACCCACACGCGCGAGCTTGCGGCTCTCGGTCCAATGAGCCTCAACCACGTCATCCCCTTCGCGGCGGTTGCCTTTGTAATAGCCGGAATGGCCAGCATGGGCCTGCCCGGCTTCAGTGGCTTCGTGGCCGAACTGATGATCCTCGTGGGTGCCTGGCATGCGTTTCCCTTGCTGGCGGTCTGCGTGGGAATCGGAATCGTCATCGGGGTCGTCTACGTCTGGCGCGCGATGCAGAAGGCCTTCTTCGCTGAGTCCCGCAACGAGCCCGCCTCTCCCGAACACCCGTTGCCTCCCATCTCTCTGCCCGAGCGCCTGGGCGCAATTATCCTCATCGGCGCCAGCGTGCTGGTCGGAGTCTACCCGCAGTTGCTGCTGAACATCATCGTTCCCGCCTTGAATTCTCCATTGTTTGACGGCTTGCGCAAAGGGAGTTGGCAATGATCGCAATCAACCATGCGCAAATCGACTATGCCCAGCTGCTGCAACTCGTCTGGCCGGAAATTATTCTTGTCGCCGCGGCCCTGATCGCGGTTGCGGTCGATCTTCTCCTGCTGCGAAAGCAGACACCCCGCCTCCGCTTCGCCGTCGCTGCCTCGCTAGGGTCGCTTGGCTGCGTGGCCGCAATCCTGCGCCTTGTGCTGGCGCCGGTACAAGCGAATATCCTCGACGGAACGCTGATAGCGAATCCACTGGTTCGCCTGGTTCAGATTGCGGTCCTCGCTCTTACAATCTTCATCCTCCTTCTGTCCGTGGACTCAAAGTTCACCAGACACGTCGGCGAGTTCGTTCTGCTAGTCCTGATCGCGACCACGGGAATGATGTTCCTCGTCGCATCGCAGGACCTTCTGGTTATTTTCATCTCGCTGGAGTTGCTGAGCCTCTCGCTCTACATCCTCGCAGCCTTCAGCAAACGCAGCCTGCAATCCTGGGAAGCAGCGCTGAAGTATTTTCTCTTCGGCGGAATGTCGGCGGCGTTCCTGCTGTTCGGATTCAGCCTGCTCTACGGCCTCTCCAATTCCACCAGCCTGCTTGCCATCGCCGGCGCCATCCACAGTCCATCCCTCAACCCGCTCCTGGTCATCGCCATTGTCACCACTACCATCGGCCTCGGCTTCAAGGTCGCCGCCGCCCCGTTCCATTTCTGGGCGCCCGACGTATACCAGGGAGCGCCCGCACCCAGCGCCGCGTTCATTGCGTCCGCTTCCAAGGTCGCCAGCTTCTTCATCTTCTTCCAACTGGCGGTCCTGGGATTTGCCGGGGCGGAAGGCACCGCCGCGCTGCCCCACATCGTGCGCGGCTGGGTCCCAGTGCTCGCCCTGGTGGCCGCCGTATCGATGTTGCTGGGAAACCTTGTCGCCATTACCCAGAGCAGTTTGCGCCGCTTGCTGGCTTACTCCGCCGTTGCTCACGCCGGCTACATGCTGCTCGCAATCGTCGCCCACAGCCAGCAAAGCCTCGCAGCGCTCCTGTATTACGTCATCACCTATGCGCTTGCGACCATCGGCGCATTTGCCGTAATCGCAGTCGTCGAGGAACACAAGGGTAGCGACCAGCTCTCCAATTTCGACGGACTCGCGAGGCAAGCTCCGGTGCTTTCCTTTGGCTTGGCGATCTTCATCCTCTCGCTGGCCGGAATTCCCCCACTTGCCGGATTCTTCGGCAAATTCTACCTGTTTGTGACCGTGCTGCAATCATCGAAGAGCCTGCTCTGGCTGGTTGTCCTGGCCATCGCCATGAGCGCCGTGTCGCTCTACTACTACCTGAAAGTCCTCAAGCGCATGTACGTTGCGGCTCTCCCTCCCGACGCGGGGCAGTTTGAGTCGCCGGTTCTCAGCCAGGTCCTTGTCGCTGCGCTCGCCGCTGCGGTGGTGTTGCTGGGCTGCGCTCCGCACCTGCTATTGCGCTGGATTGAAGCGGCGCTTCAAGCCTCCGGTCTCTAGGTCGAAGTGCGGAATTCCGGACCGCCGCGGTCGTACGCCCTCAACATCTCCAGGTAGTACACCAGCTGCACCACATGGAACAGGTCGGCTGCAATCAGATAAAGAATCGTTACCAATGCGTACCACCAGGCCATGAATCCCGGCGTCGCCACGCTCTCGAAAGGTAGCGGACACGCAGATAACGCAATGGCCAGCACAACCAGCATGATCCTTACAATTCCCATGATCAGGTTGATCTCGACCAGCTTCGACCGGACGGCCCCAAGCCGAAATGCGGCTGCCAGGCTCGCGCGCACTCCCAGGTTGCGCAGCATCGCCAGCAACGGCGCCGCCGACAGCGCCCAGCTTGCCGCCGCCCACAGGGTAAACAATCCCAGCGTGGCAATGATCGCAAGGGCAAAGTAGAGCACCAGGTTGGGTTCCTGCCCGGCCGCAAGCGGGTCGTTCACCGCGATCCTGCCAGCCGCGCGCAGGCACAGGAACCACACCGCAAAGCTGGCCGCCAAGGCCGTCATCCGCGCCGCCTGCAACACCATCAGCACGACCGGTCGCGTGTGCAGTCGTGCGTCCACACGGCGCAGCACCATCCCGCGGCCAAATGACGAGACCACCACCCACACCGCCAGCAGCAACGGTCCCAGCCACTCTGCTGTGCGCAGCATCGGGGGCATCAGCGCGCCAGACATCTGCGCCAGCGTCGCCGCGCTGCCGCTGGGATCGAGCAGCGACATCTGCTTCAGCGCCCCAACGTCCACCCGCGTCTCGCGCAATACGCGCAGCCCTTCATATCCAATCAGCGCCGCCGCCGGCGCGCCAAACGCCCAGCGCCACGCCACCTCCAGCGCCGTCAGCGCAGGCCGCCGCCAGCATGACGACAGGATATGCACAAACGACTGCGTCCCGCGCACCGTCTCCGCTCGTCTGCTCTGCGTTTCCACTACTTCACCACGAGATTGACGAGCTTGCCCGGCACCACGATCACCTTCACCACTGTCTTGCCTTCCAGCCTCGCCACGACCTTTGCGTCCGCCAGCGCCGCTGCCTTGATCGTCGCCTCATCGCTTCCAGCAGGTACCTTGACCACGGTCACCAGCTTGCCGTTGCTCTGCACCGGGATCTCAACCTCGTTCTCGCGCGCAAGACCCTCGTCCGCGACCGGCCACGATACCCGGAACACCGCCCCCTCGCCGCCCATCGTCTCCCACAACTCCGCCGCCAGGAAGGGCGCGAACGGCGCCAGCATCAGCGTCAGGTTGCGAAACAGCTCGGCCGCAACCGCCGCCGGCACCTCGCCCGAATCCATCTGCGGCTCACTCGCAACGATCGCATTCACCAGTTCCATAATCGCCGCGATGCACGTGTTGAAATGCCAACGTCCGCTGAAGTCCATCGTAATCTTCGTGATCGTCTGATGCAGCTTGCGCAGCAGCGCCTGCTCAGCCGACCCCGTTCCAGCATTCGTAGCTGACTCGCTGACTCGCTGACCCGCTGACTCGCTGTATTTCATCGTCAGGCGGTGAACGCGACTCAGGAACCTGCTAACCCCCGCAACCCCCTCTTCCTGCCATTCAAGATCGCGGTCCGGAGGCGCTGCGAACAGCGCATACATCCGCGTCGCGTCCGCCCCATAGCGCGCGATCATGTCGTCGGGCGACACCACGTTGCCCTTCGACTTCGACATCTTCGCGCCATCCTTGATCACCATCCCCTGCGTAAACAGCCGCGCCGCAGGCTCATCGTTGCGGATCATGCCGAGATCGCGCATCACCTTCGTCCAAAAACGCGAATAGATCAGGTGCAGAATGGCGTGCTCCACGCCGCCGATGTACTGGTCGATGGGGAACCAGTAGTTCGCCTTGTCGCTCGAAAAAGCCTCCGCGCTATTCTTCGAATCCGTATACCGGTAGAAATACCAGCTCGAATCGACGAACGTGTCCATGGTGTCGGTCTCGCGCCGCGCCGCGCCGCCGCACACCGGGCACGTCGTGTTCACAAAACTCGCCACCCGCCCCAGCGGTGAGCCGCCCTGCTGCGTAATCTCCACCTGCGCCGGCAGTACTATAGGCAGCGCACTCTCCGGCACGGGCACTATGCCGCCCGGCTCGATGCCAGCATGGCCCTTCTCGCAGTACACCATCGGAATCGGCGTTCCCCAGTACCGCTGCCGGCTCACACCCCAGTCCTTCAGCCGATACGTAACTGTCGCAGTGCCAAATCCATTCGCCTCCGCAAATGCGGACATCGCTTGCTGCGCCGCAACGCACGATTCTCCCGTCCACTGGCCCGAATCCACCAGCACGGAGTCCTCTTCCGCCGTGTAGGGAAGGTCGCCGGCGCCATTTGCGCCGTCCTTCGGCACAATCACTCTGCGCACTGGAAGCCCGTACTTCCCGGCAAACTCAAAGTCGCGCTCGTCGTGCGCCGGAACGCTCATAATCGCGCCGGTTCCGTAATCCGCAAGAATGTAATTTGCAACCCAAATCGGCACACGTTCGCCATTGTACGGATTGATTGCGAATCGTCCCGTGGCGACGCCGTGCTTTTCAATCGCGCCCATGTCGCCCGCCTCGCGCGCCGCCTTCTGTTGCGCAATCATCTCCTCAATCTTCCCCGCCAGCGCCGGATCGCATGCCGCAAAACTCCTGGCCACAGGATGTTCAGGCGCAAGCTGCACGCTGGTCGCCCCGAAGATCGTATCCACGCGCGTCGTGAACACCGTGATTTTCTCCGCAGCCCCATCGACCGCAAAGTCCACCGCCGTCCCTTCACTCCGGCCAATCCAGTTCCGCTGCATGGTCCGGACCTTCTCCGGCCATCCCTCCAGCGTGTCCAGCCCGCTCAGCAGCTCATCTGCATACTGTGTGATCCGCAGAAACCATTGCGTCAGATCGCGCTGCTCCACCACTGTGTCTTCGTGCCGCCAGCACTTGCCGTCGATCACCTGCTCATTGGCCAGCACCGTCTGGCACTCCGGACACCAGTTCACCTTGCTCTTCTTCCGGTACGCCAGCCCGCGCTGGTACATCTTCAGGAAAAACCACTGGTTCCAGCGGTAGTAATCGGGCAGGCACGTGGTCACTTCCGTGGCCCAGTCGTAGCTCAATCCCATGCGCCGCATCTGCCGGCGCATCGCCGCGATATTCGCCAGTGTCCACTCGGCTGGCGGCGTGTTGTTCTTCAGCGCGGCATTTTCCGCCGGCAGTCCGAAAGCGTCCCAGCCCATCGGGTGCAGCACGTTGTAGCCACGCATCCACATAAACCGCGCCAGCGCATCGCCAATCGCGTAGTTCCGCACATGCCCCATGTGCAACTGGCCGCTGGGATACGGCAGCATCTCCAGGCAATAGAACTTCGGCTTACCGGAATCATGCCCCTCGGCCGCGTACAGCCGCTCATCCGCATCCCACCGCGCCTGCCACTTCGGTTCAATCTCTGCCGGGTTATACCGCTGCTGCGCTTCACTTCCGCTTCGTGCCGACTCTGACATATCCATGATTGTAAAGAATTCAACCCCGCCGCACTCTTCTCCGAGCGTCCCGGCCCTGGCGCACCCATCCCTAATCGCGCAACGCAGAAAGAAATGGCCCCACCTCATTTGAAAGTGGGGCCATGCCATTTCCTCGCCAAAACTTGCTGTCACTTCGAGAAGATCGTGCTCCCGGGAATCTTCTCCTCATTGTTCAATATCCGGTTTTCAGCGCGCTTCGCCCCCCGCATCGCAACCTGATCGATCTTCTGCTCCTTCGTCTGCTCCGTCAGCTTGCTCGTACCAATCTTGTCCTCAATCGCCCCATGCGAAGGACGCGCCGCAGTCTTGCTCGAATTCAAATCCTGTTCCATACATCACCTCTGCCTGATAGGAGCCTCTACCGCCTTCATTGGTTGCTCACCAGCCCGGAGTCGGTTGGCCGGTCGGCCCCGAGACCATGACCATCCACGAATCCGCTATCCGCCATAGAACACGAAAGATAGAGTCGGAATACGTACTCTCTCCAACCAGCTAAACTGAATACAGCGGAAGCATAGAGCAGGAGCATGACGAAGAGCACGCCAAGCCATTCCGACCCAGCCCAGATTCACGCCTCGGCTTTCGTCATTGATACCCACGCCGATACGCCGCAGCGCTTTGTCGACGAATCCTGGGACTTCGTCGCTTCCCCGCTCGGCCCCGGCCACCTGAATTTCGAGACCGCCCGCCAGGGCAACCTCGCCGCCGAGTTCTTCGCCATCTGGCCGGAACCCGCCGCATGGAAGGGCCGCTTCGCCCATCGGGCTCTTTCCCTTATCGATGGCGTCCTCGATCAGGTCCGCCGCCACCCCAGCGATCTCGCCCTCTGCACCTCGCCGGTGGACATCCTCGATGCGCGCGCCGCCGGCAAGTTCGCCGTTCTCATGGGAATCGAAGGCGGGCACGCCATCGAAAACTCGCTCGCGCTGCTGCGCGACTACTACAGGCTCGGTGTCCGCTACATGACGCTCACGTGGGCCAACTCCAACGACTGGGCCGACTCCTCCGGCGACCTCGACGATGCCAACGTCCCGCACCACAACGGCCTCACGGCCTTTGGTTACGACGTGATCGCCGAGATGAACCGGCTCGGCATGATGATCGACGTTTCGCACGCCTCCGACAAGACGCTCGCGGACGTTCTCAGCGCCACCCGCGCGCCGATTCTCGCGTCGCACTCGGCCGCGCGAGCCCTCACCAACTCACCCCGCAACCTCACCGACGACCAGCTTCGCGCCATTGCAGCCAACGGCGGCGCCATCATGGTCAACTTCTACGCCGCCTTTATCGACGAGAACTATCGCCGGGCCTGGACCGAACAGAGGCTCGCGCTCCGCGCTGCCAATGAGGCCCTCACCGCCGAGTACGCTGCCAAGGGCGAGCCCGTTCCCTACCACGTCTCCAACCAGCTCGACCGCGAGTTCGCCGCGCGGCTGCCCCGCCCGCCATTCGAGTCGTTGATCGACCACTTCGACCACATCATTCGCGTCGCGGGTGTGGATCACGTCGGCATTGGCACCGACTTCGACGGCATCTCGGCGCTGCCGGAGGGCATCGACTCCGCCGCCGACCTGCCCAAGATCACCGCCGCGCTGCTGGCTCGTGGCTACTCCGCCGACGACCTGCGGAAGGTTCTGGGCGGAAACCTGATGCGCGTCTTTGGGACGATCCAGGCTGCCGGCTCGGTTTAGGGCTACCCCCCACCCCCCCTCCCCCCACCGTACTTAAAGTCCTAAAGTACATTTTCTAAAAGACTTAAGTCCGAACGGAGGTGCGGAGAAGTCCGATCTCGTGCTCCAAAGTCTTCATTCCACACGGCTTGATTTCTAAAGTCTCCAGAATCAGTGGATGCAGCTTTCAGTGTCCCCCCATTTGTCTCGCCGAGTCTCCAGGGCCAGGCACAAGGCCGCGCTCCTGTGGATCAGGCTTGTCTCAATGCTATCGGGTGGATCGACGGTTGGATGTGTCCGCGGTCACTTGTCTGCGAGGATTTCCATCTGAGGCAGTCCATCCCACATTTCAGAAGCGAGATGTGGGGCACCCGGCTTCAAAGCTCAATACCTTGCCATGGACGTAGTCGTAATAGAACGTTTTTGCAAAGGGGCTGGATATCGAATCCAAAGGGAAGTCAGGCATAATGGAAATTTTTTGCGATGAACGAGTGCGGTCGGCGACGATCAAAAGCCAAATTTCCTCTGCGCATTCTTTGTAAGCGTTGAGCTTGGGGACTTTTTGGTCGATCTCCTCTTGGAGGCGCGCTGGGGCTAAGGGAAAGACCAATCCAGCACTATTGGGGCTCCATCGAGCGAAGCGCTCAGGCACTCTGCAAGCGGAAATGAAACTAACCCACTCAGATAAAGGGTTTTCTTCTTTCTCGTCCTCGCGCGATCTCCACTCAGCCGTCTCCGAATCCTGGCGGCTCATACCTTGAATCTGATCCGCAATAAGTTTAGCGATCTGATCGCCCTTCCTCTTGTCGGCGGGTATGATCCTGTCTGAGAAAAGAATATGTGACAGAACAGGAGGATTGTTAGTATCGAAATAAATTTCGCGTGCTTTGGACACGATTTGGGTGCATACCTGTTCTCTCGCTTGAAGTAGTGGGCCTTCTGGTCGCAGATGCGGGTCCGAATTACATCTCTGGGTAAAAAGCTCAGTCACCTCGATGCCGACCACACGCCCATCGAGGTCGACTAGGAAGTCGGGAGATTCTCTCCCGACGATGCCTGTGGGTGTTATTCCTTGGTGCTCAAGGAATCGATCCAGCAAGAACCTTTCGTGCCGTTTTTTCTTATCGTCGGATGCCATTCAGCCTCCTTCTAAAGTCATGGTTATCCCAGGAGTCCGACCCGCCGCATGAAGATATGGTTAGGCAACCTCGATTGCCCGGTAGCCCGTCCCTTATCTGTCTACAGCTTTACTTCGCCGCCCACGCCGTGCGCTTGATCGCATGATATTTGGCGAACAACTGTATGTATGCTTCTGGGGTAATCTCGTCCGGGAACTCAGGACCGTACTCAACCAGCAGCCGCTCGATTCGCATTTTCGCGGGGTCTTGGAGCCACGCCGTTCCGTACTTCCCGAAATTCAGGACAGCTGTCATGCGATGAGCGGCAACGATGATCTCGCGGGTCTGCCGGTCAGCTTGCATGTATTCCGCTGCCCTTTGCCTAACCTGGGGCAATATAGCCATAATCCGAGAGCGCAACGGCTCGTCAGAAACGCGGGCGATTTCGTCGATGTCCTCGCCCTTAAGGAAATTTGTAACTTGCGCAGCAAGAGTCTTGGCCACCTCGCCGTCCATTTGCAAAGAATAGATGTTACTAAGGTTTACGAACAGATCAACATTCAGTGCGCGCCAACTCTCTGAGACGGCCTTATCCAGATCGTCGAGTGATGGTTCTGATCGTTTGAGGAAGAACCGCGACAAAAACCCCATGTCTATGTGTCCTCCGTGATGTCCAGAAAGTCTTAGCGGTAGCAACCTGTTGCCTGACCGAAATGTCTTGTTTCGGGAAGTTCGATCAATCGATCTGAATTGTCCGCGAAGGACGCCCTAATACTTCGCCAGGTCGAGCATGGCGCGGTATAGGTCTTCGGGTTGGGGGAGGATGGCGT